>JAFUHB010000130.1 GCA_017469085.1 Clostridia bacterium | reverse complement strand
AGGTGTAAAAGCGTATATTCTCCGGCTCATAGCCGTCACAAGCTTCGCGCAGGTTTTCAAGCTGCGTCTGGAAGATGTATTCCGAGGGAGACAGCCAGCAGACGGTTTTATCCGGCTTATCCTCACAGAGCTTGAAGCCGATGAAGGATTTGCCGGTGCCGGTGGGGTGGACAACAGCCGCTTTTCCGGTCTCGGCAAGCATGGCGGCCGCCGCCTCATATGCCGAAGCGTTGTGCGGATACAGCGATATCGCCACACTCTCACCTCCCGAAAACGAAAAAGCGCCAAACCCGATCTGTACCTTCAGGTTTGGCGCTGCATATTGTTATGGGGAGAAAGGTGAACCTTTTTCCCAAGCATTTACGAAGCCTTGATATGCCATACCAAACCCATTATTTCATCCTGTAGTCTACCATAAATGCAAAGAATAATCAATACATAATGTGGATAAAAAGGTTCACCTTTTTACGCAGAAGCTTCCTGCGCCCACTTCAAAAAGGTTTTGTGATTGACGCCGAGCTGTGCGGCCGCGCCCCGCGCGGAGATGTCTCCATCCTTCCACAAGGAATAGACCGCCGGATAATTCTCCGGCTTTTCTTTTGGCCTTCGGCCCAGATGCTCGCCTCTTGCCTTTGCCGCGGCGATGCCCTCGGCCTGCCGCTGACGGATGAATTCGCGCTCGGTCTGCGCTACATAGCTCAAGAGCTGCAGCACGATGTCCGCGATCAGCGTCCCGGTCAGGTCGCGGCCCTGGCGGGTGTCCAGCAGCGGCATATCCAGCACAACGCCAGCGGTCTGCTTTTCCTTGGTGATGATCCGCCATTGTTCCAGGATCTCTTCATAGTTTCTGCCAAGCCGGTCGATGCTCTTGATAACGAGGGTATCGCCCGGCTTGAGCCGTCTAAGCAGACGCCGATAGGCGGGACGGTCAAAGTCCTTCCCGGATCGTCTGTCCTGATAGATCTGTTTTTCAGGGACCCCGAACTCCCGCATAGCCAGCAATTGCCGATCCAGATTCTGTTCCCTGGTGGATACGCGTACATATCCATAGATTTTAGTTTCCATAGTGTTTCCTCCAAAAGGATAGGATAGATAGAGGAAACCTTGATATGCATTTCTTTTCAAGACTCACTGCAGTTGTTGTGCACAACGATCATACGATAATGATTATATGATGGCGAAAAGTCATAGGCTTTTCGCCATCATATAATCATTAGCACAGATCCACAGGCACAATGGACCGAAGCGATTATCGGCGGGATCGGAGCCGGCGCCCGGAGAATTAACCGTATGGAGCGCCACATAAGACGAGGGCTGCCCTGAAAGCACAGGCAGCCCTCCAAGTATAATAGTTCTTTCGTTTTTACTGATCAAAACACGACCGCCCCGACCCTGCAGGCCGGGCTCCGGCGTTTGACAGAGGCGGCTGGTTTCAGCTGAACCGTCCGTTTTCGATGGCATAGGACCGGTCGGCCACGGCGAGCGTGCTCTTTCGGTGCGACACCAGCACCACCGTCCGCCCCGACTCCCCGGCCTCCTCCCGGAGCGCCT
The DNA here is from genome assembly GCA_017469085.1 of Clostridia bacterium. GTDB lineage: Bacteria > Bacillota > Clostridia > Christensenellales > Aristaeellaceae > UBA4246. The sequence goes on along the minus strand of JAFUHB010000130.1, from coordinate 369 downwards.
TGAGGATCACGCCCTCGTTCAGGCTGTCCAGATTGCTTGTCGGCTCGTCCAGAAGCAGCAGGGGCGCGTCGTGGAGAAAGGCCCGGGCAAGCCCGATCCGCTGGCGCTCGCCCCCGGACAGGGTCTCGCCCAGCTCGCCGGTTTTCGTATCGTAGCCCTGCGGGAGCGTCAGGATAAAGTCGTGGATGCTGGCCTTCCTGGCCGCGGCCTCCACGTCCTCGTCGCTGGCGTCCGGCTTTCCGATGCGGATGTTGTCGCGGATCGAGACGTTGAACAGATCGGTATCCTGGGTCATAAAGCTCTCCAGCCGCCGCAGATGCGCGGTATTGATGCTGCCCACATCGGTATCGGAGATACGCACGCTGTTCT
>JAFUHB010000129.1 GCA_017469085.1 Clostridia bacterium | reverse complement strand
GGGCTCCAGCCTGCTGACGCTGACGACCGCGCCGGTCACCTTGACCGACGGCCTGGAGCGGCTCCTTTCGCCGCTGAAGGTGATCCATTTTCCCGCCCATGAAATGGCCATGATGATGACCATTGCGCTGCGATTCATCCCGACGCTGCTCGAAGAGGCGGATAAGATCATGAAAGCCCAATCCGCCCGCGGGGCGGACTTTGAGTCCGGCAAGCTTCTGGAGCGCGCGCGGGCCATGGTGCCGCTGCTGGTGCCGCTGTTTGTCAGCGCCTTCCGCCGGGCGGGCGATCTGGCCATGGCCATGGAGGCGCGTTGCTATCACGGCGGCGAAGGCCGGACGCGGCTGCATGTTTTGAAGCTCGAGCGGCGGGATTGGCTGGCCCTGCTTTTGACCGCGCTTTTGATCGCGCTGATCATACTGGAAGGGCGGCTGATACCAGCGGGCTGGAGGCTGTGAGCGGATGAAGCGCTACTTACTGGATGTTTCGTATGACGGAACCGCCTATTGCGGCTGGCAGCGCCAGAGCAACGGCCCCTCTGTGCAGCAGACGCTGGAGGAGACGCTTTCCGTGCTGTTGGGTACGGAAATCAAAGTGACCGGGGCAAGCCGCACAGACGCCGGCGTCCACGCGCTGGGCCAGCGGGCGCACTTCGACGCGGAGACCGGCATTCCCGCCGAAAAGCTGCCGTTTGCTCTAAACACCATGCTGCCGCCCGACATCCGGGCGCTTCGGGGACAGCTGGTACCGGACAGCTTTCACGCGCGGTTCAGCGTATCTGGGAAAACCTACACGTATCGGATCCATAACGCGCCGCATGCCAGCGCGATTTATCGCGCGACGACCGCCCATATACCGGTGACGCTGGATGACCGCCTGATGGACGAAGCGGCTCGGCAGCTGCTGGGCACGCATGATTTCGCGGCCTTTGCCGCCGCTGGCGGAAGCGCCAAGACGACGGTCCGCTCGATCACCGATATTTCAGTTGAACGAAAGGAAGACGAGGTTTCTCTTTCGGTGAGCGGCAACGCCTTTTTATACAACATGGTCCGGATCATCGCCGGCACGCTGATCGATATCGGGCATCGAAAGCTCCCGCCGGATTGCCTGAGCGAGGCCCTGCGGACGGGGGACCGCCTATCACTTGGCCCCACGGCGCCTGCGCAGGGTCTGGAGCTGACGCATGTATATTATCCGGATATCGAATGACAAATGCGCCCTGGAATCGGGGCGCATTTGCATAGCGCTTGGTATGGTGCGAGCTGCGCTGAATCAGCGGCCTAATATTTTGTAGAGCAGGTATTTGCCCCAGGCAAGGGCTTCGCGGCTGCGGTTTTTGAGCCAATATTCCGCCGTGGTGGGCGCAGGCAGGCCATAGGCCTTCACGCCGACGTCCCGAGCGATCGACAGCGCACGGGCAACATGATAATCGCTGGTGACGATCAGCACTTGCCCAGGCTCGATGCCTGCCTCGCGCAGGAGGGCCAGGGCGTTTTTGATGTTTTGCTTGGTATCTAAGGAGGCGGTCTCTGCGATCAGCGCATCCTCAGGGACGCCGCGGGCAAGGAGCCAGTCCTTCATGACGGCGCCTTCTGGGGCGGGCTCCTGGCCGGCCTGTCCGCCGCAGCAAACGATGGGAAGCGGATGTGTCTGGTACGCGTTCAGCGCGGTTTCCAGCCGATATTGCAGCTGGACGCTGGGCGTGCCGTCCGGCTTGACCTGGGCGCCGAGCACGATGATCGCGTCCGCGGCCTGAGGGGACTCCAGCGTTTTTTCCGCGATGCACACATAAGCGAACAGCGCAAAGTAAGCGATGATCAGCAACAGGATCAAAATCAGGATCAGCTTCAGCATTTTTTTGAACATTTTTCTATCTTCCAAGTTCGGTGTTTATTTCAGAAACCCGTTTTGACGCAGGCTCGTGGTGCCGTCCGAGCCGACGATCACATGATCGTGCAGCTCGATGTCCAGGGTGTCCAGCACCGCCTTTAACCGCTGTGTCAGGTCGATATCCTCCGCGGAGGGGGCGCTGAGGTGACCGGGATGGTTATGCGTGAGCACCGCGCCCGAGGCATTGTGGCGAAGCAGGATGGATACGATGTTTCGGGGATAGACGGCCACCTGGTCGGTCGTGCCTTCGGCAATCAGCTCGGTGGCGCACAGCTTTAACTGAGCGTCCAGGCAGAGCAGGTAAAACTTTTCTACCGTCGTCCCTTTATAAAGCGCGGCGCAGCGGTCGCGTACCGCGCGGGTGGAGGCCAGCGTCGGCCTTTCTTCCAGGCGATCCTTTTCGTAGAGCCGAAACAGAGGGAGCATCATATGGATGAGCAGCGCGGCGCTCTGGCCGATTTCGCTGACCTGCGTTAGTTCCTCCACCGGGGCTTCCAGTACGCCGTGAAGGGAGCCGAACCGGTCGATCAGCCGATGGGCGATGATATTGGTGTCCTTGCGCGGGATCGCGTACATCAGCAGAAGCTCCAGCGCCTCATGCGGCGCGAAGCCCGCCATGTTGCGATCGGCCAGGAATCGCTGGCGCAGCCGGTCGCGATGTCCGTCGTGCTCGTTGCTCATAAGCTCCCCTCCCCGGAAAATATAGCATGATTTACAATAATTTGCAACAAACCGGTCTCTTCCATCGTTATATTAGGGACGGCGCTGATGACGATGATGATTCCGGCAGGAGACGGGCGGCACCGAAATTTTTTCTGAAATCGATTTGTAAAAGGGTTTCATTCCGCTACCTCTATGTTGTATAATAGAGGTAATCGGCGGGATGAGGTGAGGGCCATGCAGAATTTTTAGAGCAATGTGGAGATGTTCCTCTGGAATATCATTCACCGTCCCAACCTGATCGACGTCTTGGATATCCTGATTATAGCCTTCCTCCTTTATCGGTTGGTCGTGCTGACCAAGCAGACGCGGGCCAACCAAGTGCTCAAGGGGCTGGCGATTTTGCTGGTTTTAAGCTATTTGAGCGAGCTGATCGGGTTTACCTCCCTGTCCTGGCTGATGCGCACGGTGCTGAACAACGGTGCGCTGCTGATCGTTATCCTGTATCAGCCGGAGCTACGCCGCGCCCTGGAGCAGGTGGGCAGCGGCGCGGGCATCGAAAGGACCCTCATCCATGTCAGCGATAATGAGCGCATCGTTAACGAGATCACGCAATGCTGCTTAAGGCTGTCCAAGCGCAGGGTCGGCGCGCTGATCGTGTTCGAGCAAAAAACCGGCCTGCGCGAGATCGAACAGACCGGCATTGCCATCGACGCCGTGATCACCTCTGCCTTGCTGGAAAATATCTTTGAGCCCAATACGCCGCTGCACGACGGCGCGGTCATGATTCGTGACCAACGGGTGGTGACCGCCGCCTGTGTGCTGACGCTGAGCGAGTCCAGCGCCCTGTCCAAGGACCTGGGCACGCGCCATCGCGCCGCGCTGGGCGTCAGCGAAAGCTCCGATGCGGTCGCATTGATCATTTCCGAGGAGACGGGCATCATTTCGATGGCGCGGGGCGGTCGTATGACGCGGCATCTGGACGCGGAATCCCTCCGCGGGCTGTTGAGCGAGCTGTATGCCGAGCATCCCTCCAAGGTGCGCGGCTTTGTGGACAATATGCTGAAGAAAAGGAGGAGCTCTCATGCCGAATGAAGGAAATGACCGGGAGCGCAGCGGGATGATCGGGCTTCTCAAAAGCTTTTGGACCTGGCTGCGGCGGGACTGGGCGTGGAAGCTCGCCTGTCTGGTGTTGGCGATTTTCCTTTGGGGCGGTTTGATCACCCAGGATACTTCGTTGGTGCGTACCAAAAGCTTCAATGATGTGACGATCAGCGTGGTCAACGCGGACGCGCTGCTGCGCAGCGGTTATATTGTGGTGTCCGGCCTTGAAACGGAGAAATTGAGCGGGGTGCGGATGCGCGTGGACGTGCCGCAGCGCATGTATGAGCAAGCCGCTGCCTCCAATTATAATGTCCGGGTGGATTTAAGCCGTATTCGGGCCGCCGGTACGCAGACCCTGCAGGTGCTGACGACCAGCTCGACGACCTATGGCAGCGTTACGGATCTGTCCGTATCGACGATCGAGGTTGAGGTAGAGGAGTATGTGACCCGCAGCCGTATCCCGGTGCGTATCGAAACGACCGGCTCCGCGCCGGAGGGCTTTTACGCCGCGGCGGCCAGCGCGGACCCTATTTATGTGGAGATCGCGGGCCCCAAGTCGTTGACAGAGTCGGTGGTCCGGTGCGTCGCGCATTACGATATGAGCGCGCTGGCCGCGCAGGCCGGTACGGAGCGGACTGCCGTGCCCTTTTCCCTGCAGGATCGGCAAGAGCAGGAGATCGCGCAGGATAATATGACCGTTTCGCCGATCAACAGCGGCGTCAATATCGATTCCATCACGATCGAGCAGACCCTATATCCGATGCGGGCGCTGCCGGTCGATGTGAGCGCCGTGTGTTCCGGCACGCCGAAAAAGGGATATCATATCGCCTCCGTGACCGCCGAGCCGTCCTCGGTCAAAGTAGCATACAGCGAGTTGGTGGACGACCAGACGATGGATAAAATCTATCCGAGCGGCACAGCGGACGTCACGGATCTGACGGAAACGACGGTGTTCCCCTTGTCGCTTAGCCGGGGGAGCGATTTGAAATACATCAGCGCGACCTCCGTATATGTGACGGTGGTGATTGAACCCGATGAACCTGAGGCCGGGGAAGCGCCATGAATACTTACGGACGGACGATCCTCAAATTCCTGCTGGGATGGCTGAAGGGCGCGACGGAGAGCTTCGACGAGGAAGCGCTTTTGACCTCCAGCGGGCAGGTGGGTGGCTGGCTGGGCAGATATTGGCTGGCTCTGGTGGTGATCCTGATCCTGGTCGGAGTGATCGCCGATTATGTGATCTGGCTGATCCGCTGGAAGCCGTATGTCGCCTGGCGCAGCAAGCGCCGGCAGGGCCTTCTGCGCCGTTCGGCCTTCCGGGAAAAGCAGTTCGCGCGGGGCTATCAGACGGACAGCCGGGAGATCAAGGAGGCGGCCCTCCCGCTGTACGAAGCGGAGCCCGATGAGACGCCGGAGGAGCCCGCCTGGCAGGAGCGGTATTTGGATTGGCAGTTTGAAAACGCCGCCCGGCGGACGGAACCGGAGGTCGTGGAGCAGACGCCGCAGCCGCGTCGCCGCAGGAGTGAAAAATATCATCGGGGCCTGGGCGGGGCTGTGCGCAATGTGCGCCGGCGGCTTTATTCCGAGGAGGACGAGCAGGATTATCTGGTGGACGGGCTTGACCCGATCGTTTCCCGTGAGGACGCGTTCCGCGAGCCCGTTTACCCAAATGGCAAGGAAAGAAGACAGGATTGAATCTCCCCACAGCCTTTGAAAACAGGATACGGTTTCAGTTGGGAGCGGATGCGGAGGCCTTTTTGGCGGCGCTGGATGCGCCGTATCAGCGGGGCCTCCGCTTTCGCCGCGCTATGGCGCGCAAGGATTGGCCCGACGGGATTTTGGAGCCCATTCCCTGGGCGCGGGACGGCTGGTATCTGGCGGCCGATGCCGCCGCCGGACAGTCTCCGGCGCATGAGGCGGGCGCGTTTTATTTGCAGGAGCCGAGCGCGATGATTCCGGCGGAGGTATTGGCCCCGGCCGCGGATGATCTGGTGCTGGACCTGTGCGCGGCTCCGGGCGGAAAAAGCACGCAGTTGGCCGCCATGCTGACGGAGGGCACGCTGGTCGCTAATGAGATCGTACCGTCCCGGGCCAGGATCCTGTCCTCCAATATCGAGCGGCTGGGTTTTGATAACGTCGTCGTTACCTCCGAGGCGCCGGACAGGCTGGCCGTTTTGTGGTCTGGGCGGTTTGACTGCATCCTGGTGGACGCGCCCTGCTCGGGGGAGGGCATGTTCCGGCGGCATCCGGAGACGGCGGGCGAATGGAATGAGGATGCACCGGCAGGCTGCGCCAGACGCCAGCTGGAGATCCTGAAGCAGGCGGCCGTCATGCTGCGGCCGGGCGGACGTATGGTGTACAGCACTTGTACCTTTAGCCGCGCCGAAAATGAGGAGGTCATGGAGAGCTTCCTGGCCGAGCATCCCGATTTTCGCTTGGTGCCCTTCGCATTGCCCGGTTTGCCGGAGGCTGCGGACGGTATGCTGCGCGTTTGGCCGCACAAGGTCCGCGGTGAAGGGCATTTTGCCGCCCTGCTGCGCAAGGCAGGGGAGGGACATGGCCGGATCAGCGAAGGCTCCGCCGGGCTTCCAAGGCCTGACGCTAAGCAGGCTCAGGCTTTTATGGCGGCGCTCGGGGATATCGTGACGACGCCGGTTATGCCGGATGCGATGCTTGGAGATCGATTGGTGTGGCTGCCGAAACAATGTCCACCGCTGGCGGGCGTTCGGGTGCTCCGCGCGGGGCTGACGCTGGGCGGCTGGAAGGGAAAAACGCTGGTGCCCGATCACGCGCTGTCCCACGCAAGGACCGCAAGGGAGCTCACGCTTTCGAGCGAGACGGATGCCCGACGGTATTTGCATGGCGAAACGCTGGAAAGCGCTGATCTGCCAGATGGGTGGTGCGCGGTTTCGTGGCAGGGCCTGCCGCTCGGCTGGGGAAAGGCCGTGCAGGGAACGGTCAAAAATCATTATCCAAAGGGGCTTAGAAAATGAGACGTTGTTTGGCGGTATGCCTGATCGGGCTGCTGATGATCGGACTAACTGGCGAAGCGCTGGCGGCAGAGCCGCTGAAAACGGCGGCGGAGCTGTTTGCGGCCAATCCTCATCCCGATGTGCCGCTCAGCTCAGATCCTTATATGGACGCTACGCTTTGGCTTGTCAATAAAGAGAACGCGCTGCCCTACGATTATGTGCCGGAGCTGCGCACGGTCGATGTGCGGCTCAAGCCCGGCCTTTCCGCGCAGCAGCTGAGGCCAGAGGCCGCCTCCGCCGTGGAACGTCTGTTCGCCGATGCGGAGGCCGCCGGCTATCAGCTGGCGGCAGTTTCCGGCTACCGCTCCTACATCACGCAAAAGGGCATTCATGCCCGCAAGGTGGCGCAGAAGGGCAAGGCGACCGCCGAGCTCAGCAGCGCGCCTCCGGGCAAGAGCGAGCATCAGCTGGGGCTGGCGATCGATATTTCCTGCGCGTCGATCAATTATCGGCTGAACGCGATCTTTGGAGATACCGATGAGGGGAAGTGGCTGTACGAGCATTGCTGGGAGTATGGCTTCATCATCCGTTATAAGCCGGAGTGGCAGAAGATCACGGGCTATAAGAGCGAGCCCTGGCACATACGCTATATCGGAAAAGAGCACGCCCGGCTGGTGACCCAACTGAACGTGCCCTATGAAACGTATATGGAATATCTCTCCCTTTGCTGGAAAAACCGGGACAGGGCGATGACCGGCGCAATCAGATAAACGGCCGAAGGATTACTTTGCTCCTGTCTCCATGCGGCTTACATTTTCCAGAGAATTGCGGAAATCCCCCTGGATGATCGTCGCGGTGGAGCGGACGACCTCCTGCGGGGTGATTATCATGCCGCCGCGCACCCATTCCAGCACGACGCCCAGGAAAGCGTAGGTGTAAAAGGCGGATACGCTGTGCTTGCCTGCATCGCTGATTTTCAGGCCATAGGCTTGCTCACGCACCACATCGTCCAGCAGCTTTTCCACCAGGCGCAGCATATAGCGCTCGATCTGCTCCCGCTCGACCGAGTGGTAGATATTCATCACAAAGGGTTTATTGGCCTTAAAGGTTTCAAGTAGGCTTAGGAAGCCCTGTTCCCAGGTTTCATAAGTCCGGTTGTCGGAAATGACGCTGCGGGCTTCTTCCTCGCAGATCCATTCGACCAGGTCGTAAATGTCCTTAAAATGATAATAGAAGGTCATTCGACTGATGCCACATTCCTCGGCAATGTCGTTAATCGTAATTTTGGTGATCGGCTTTTTCAGAAGCAAGTGCTTGAGCGCTTCGGCGATTGCCTTTTTTGTCGCGTTTTTCATGAATTGCCTCCTGTATGTATCATGATGGGAGAAGCCGTCAGGACGCTACATAACAGAATATAAGGACAAATCACCATTCGGCGGCCGCCATATTTTCCAGGGACAGTCGAACGACGCCCTTGGTCAGGACGGCCGCTTCCTGTATCACACGGTCGGGCGGAAGGGACATTTTATGCTGGAGCCAGTCGTAGACGGTACCGATCGCCGTATAGCTGTAAAAGCTGGTGACGCGGTCCCGTCCGTTTTCGCTGATGCGCATTCCCTCGGATAATTCGTTGACCAGCGGGCGAAGCAGCCGGTAGAGCGTCGCCTGCAAATAGCGATGGAACATCTCGTCGTCCATGTGGCGGTATATGTTGCGGACGATTTCTTCGTGACCGCGGAACAGCTCGAGCAGGGCGGTAAAATCCTTCTGCCAATTCCCCGAGGAGGTAGGCCAGCAGGCTAAGCGGCTGATCTCCTTGTCGCAGGTCCAGCGGGCGAGATCGTAGATATCGGTAAAGTGATAGTAAAAGGTCATCCGGCTGATGCCACATTCGCACGTGATCTCGTTGACGATGATCCGATTCAGCGGCTTATGAGTCAGCGCCGCCTTCAGCGCTCCCGCCATCACTTCCTTGGTCGTCTGCAAATTCCCGCCTCCTTACGTAGTTTGAATAATATCATGGGATTGATCAGAAAAAAACTTACAATCAAAGGCGAGTGTAGGGGCTTTATGCCTGCGCCGGATCGACCAGGACGCCTCGGCGGATCAGGGTATCCGCCATTTCCGCCATGCGGATGGCAGGCTCCGAGCAAAAGCGGCTGACCCAGGCGCGGATCAGGCCCAGGCAACCGGAGATCACGAAGCTGTAATGATAGTCAAATTCGCCCTCCTGCTGCGGCTCCCGCAGGGACAGCCAATCCTTACGGCATTTATCCCGGATGACCTCGTTCATCCGCTGGAAGAACATCATATCGCCGTTGGGCCCAAGCAGGACGCGGCACATTTCCTGATTATCCTCGATAAAGCTGAACAAATCGAGCATCATGGGCTTGGATTGACCGATGACGGATTCCTTGTCATGGGACAGCACGATGTTGTCGAATGTTTCAAACAATTCATTTTCGATCTGCTCGAGCATATCGAATACATCCCGGTAATATAAATAGAATGTCCCGCGGTTCATATCCGCCAGGTCGGTCAGCTCCTTGACGGTGATATCCTTGACGGCCTTTTGCTGCAAAAGCTGCGTCAAGGCTTGTGTCAGGAGCTTTTTGGTGCGCCTTACCCGCCGATCCTCCCGTTTGGCGGGCTGCAGGCTGGCATGGGTGGAATCGCTGCTGATCATGAAAACCCCTTCTTTCTCAACAATTGATGAGCAAATTGTTGAATAACCGTTCATTGATTGAGGATCGGATGTTTTGTGGACGAAATCAACTCAACTTGATTATTGCTTTCGTACACGTATATGATTATAATTCGTTACGTTGAATTTGTCAACACCGTGTTCTATAACGCATGTTGTGAACACAATCTTAAAAACAGGAGGGAAACAAGTGAAGGGCTTCACAAAATGGCTGGTCCGGCATCGCGGCCTGGTCATTGCCATCTGTCTGGCGCTGATGATCCCATCCGTGCTGGGGATGGCCGCGACCAAGACGAAGTACGACTTGCTGTATTATTTGCCCCAGGACCTGGAAACAGTGCAGGGGCAGGAAATCCTATTGCAGGACTTCGGCAAGGGCGCTTTTTCGCTGCTGGTGACGGAGGGGCTGTCCGCTACGGAACAGGCTGATCTGGAAAACAGCTTGAAGAACATTGATCATGTGGAATCGGTGATCGGCTATGCCTCGGCCACGCGCGGCGCGCTGCCGGCCGAGATCCTGCCGGACGGGATCCGGGAGGTATTTGAGCGGGGCGACGCCCGGTTGACCGCGGTATTCTTTGACGAAGGCTCCTCCTCGGAGGAAACGATGGCGGCCATCCAGGCCGTCCGGAACGCGGCGGGAGAAAAGTGCTTCGTATCGGGCCTTTCCGCCGTCGTGACCGATACCAAGCAATTGGTGGAGGAGCAGGAGGCCATCTATGTCGGCATTGCGGTGGCCCTGTGTACCGTCGTGCTGATGATCACCATGGACAGCTTCCTGCTGCCGCTCTTTTTCCTGCTGTGCATCGGTGTCAGCATCCTCTGGAACCTGGGCTCCAACTATTTCCTGGGGGAGATCAGCTACATTACCAAGGCGGTCGCCGCGGTGCTGCAGCTGGGCGTTACGCTGGATTACTCCATTTTCCTTTGGCACTGTTATAAAGAGCAAAAGGAAAAGATGGAAGACAAGGATGAGGCGATGGTCGAGGCGATCGGCCTGACCTTTTCTTCCATCATCGGCTCGAGCCTGACTACGGTGGCCGGCTTTGTGTCCATTTGCTTCATGAGCTTCACGCTGGGCCGCGATCTGGGCATCGTGATGAGCAAGGGCGTGATCATGGGCGTGCTGGGCACGGTG
>JAFUHB010000128.1 GCA_017469085.1 Clostridia bacterium | reverse complement strand
GCCCGCCCGCATGCATCTTGACAGCGGCATCCGTCTCCGACCTCCCGCGACGGACGAGCCGCAGGCCCCGACGCCCAGCCCCGCGCCTACTTTGGCAGCGGCGGCTTCGACAGTCCCGGCCCTTACGCGCGCTCCGGCCCCGACGCTGCCCCCGCGGCTGACGGCCCGCCCGTATCCGGGCAACGCCGGGCTGAAGATCGGCAGCCGTTTCCAAGCCCTGCGCAAGGAGAACAAGGATATCGTGGGCTTCCTGAGCATCCCCCGGCTGCTGGAGGAGGCGGTGGTCCAGCGGGACAACGTGTTTTACCTGACGCACGACGCCTACGGCCGGGAGAACGCCAACGGCGCGATTTTCCTGGACGCCGGGGTAGGCCTCAAAACGCGGCCCTATACCCTGCTGCTATATGGGCATAACATGCGCAGCGGGGCCATGTTCGGGTGCCTGCGGAATTATGAAAACACCGCCTTTTACCGGCAAAACCCCTGGATCGCCTTCGACAGCCTGTATGAAGAAGGCAAGTATGTCATTTTTTCGGTGGGCCGGTTCAGCATGGAGGCGCAGGATCAGGATTATCTGGACCTGTACGCCCTGCTGTCCGTCCGGCTCGAGGAGCGGCAGGCGGCGATCGCCCGGCTGACCGAGGGCTCGATGTATACCCAGGCGGCGGACGTTGCCCCCGAGGACCAGCTGCTCCTGCTCGTCACCTGCATGGATGACCCGGCCGATCGCCGGGTGGTCGCGGCCCGGCGGCTGCGCCCCGGAGAGGACGAAACAGCGCTGGCCCAGCAGGTCAGCGCCGTTGCAAAACGCTAAGATGGGAACTGCTTAAGCGTGTTCCCGCGCCTCGATGGCTAATCTCTGAAAAATAAGTCGCGGGTATATACCTTGTCCCGGACGTCGTCCAGGGCTTCGTCATAGCGGTTGGCGATGATGCAGGCGCACATCTTTTTGAAGCGCTTGAGGTTGTTGACGACGGGGCTGCCGAAAAAGGTCGAGCCGTCCTGCAGGGTGGGCTCGTAGATCACCACCGTCGCCCCCCTGGCCTTGACGCGCTTCATGACGCCCTGGATGGAGGACTGGCGGAAATTGTCCGAATTGGCCTTCATGGTCAGGCGATAGACGCCGACGACCCTGTTTTCCTGCGCCTGTTCCCGCTCGGCGGAATAGGGCTCGCTGTCGCCGCCAAGGCCGGCGAGCTCCATCACGCGGTCGGCGATAAAATCCTTGCGGGTACGGTTGCTGTCCACAATGGCCTGGATCAGGTTTTCGGGCACGTCCCGGTAATTGGCCAGCAGCTGCTTGGTGTCCTTGGGCAGGCAATAGCCGCCGTAGCCGAAGGAGGGGTTGTTGTAAAAATCGCCCACCCGGGGGTCCAGACAGACGCCACGGATGATGGGCAGGGTCCTTAACCCCTTGACCTCGGCGTAGGTATCCAGCTCGTTAAAGAAGGAGACGCGCAGGGCAAGGTAAGTGTTGACGAACAGCTTGACGGCCTCGGCCTCGGTCGCGCCCATGAACAGAGTAGGCACGTCCTCCTTCAGGGCGCCTTGGCGCAGCAGCTCGGCGAACTCCCGCGCCGCAGCCTCGCCCGCTTCGTCGCTGCCCACGATGATCCGGCTGGGATAGAGGTTGTCGTACAGGGCCTTGGATTCCCGCAGGAACTCGGGGCTGAACAGCAGGCGGGGGATGGACAATTGCCTGGCGATCTGGGCCGTGTAGCCGACCGGCACGGTGGACTTGATCACGATCACCGGAGGCTCGGCGCGGTGCTTCGTGCTGTCCAGCACCAGGCGCAGGGCGCTTTCCACCGCCGAGCAATCAAAAAAGTTGCGCTTGGGATCATAATTGGTGGGGGCGGCCACGATCACATAATCCGCATCGGCGTAGGCCGACGCTCCGTCCAGGGTGGCGGTCAGCCGCAGGCTGCGCTCCTTGGCCGCGGCCTCCCGCAAATAGCGCTCGATGTATTCGTCCCGCAGGGGGGATTGAAAGCGGTTCAGCCGCTCCACCTTCTCGGGCAGGATGTCCACCAGCGTGACCTCATTATGCTGCGCCAGCAGCACCGCTAGGGACAGCCCCACGTACCCCGCCCCGGCGACGGCGATCCGCCTGGGCGAAAGGGCGGGACGGGGCGCGGCGTCCGCCTCGCGGAAAAGCTCGGTGATCTCAAAGGAAAGGGCCTCGCCCAGCGTTTCCAGCTGGGGCAGGGAGGGCAGATAATCCCCCGTTTCCAGGCGGTTCAGCATGGAACGGTTGATGCCCGTGCGCTCGGACAGCTCGGCCTGGGATATTTTCAGCGCCTTTCGGCGCGCGCGGACAGTCTGCGCCAGCAGCAGGCGGGAAAGCTTTTGCATGATCGGCCCATCCTTTCCAAAATAAGATCGTTAAAATCATAAATCAATCTACGCGATCATAGCATCCTTGCTCAAAAAAGTCAATAGCGCCGATAAATATATAAAAATGATTGATCTCGTTGTTTTTTGCAACATTGGGCAGGATTCGAGAAAGCACAATTCAGAAAGCAAAATTCTTTCGGAAAGCTATTGACAAGGCGGCCAATCTTTGTTATCCTAATCATGGTTAAAGCACCTTAACCACCATTACTGCCTCTCAAACATCGCTTGATACGTCTCCATCATCAAGCACAACGATTCATTCACCTCCTTTGAATGATCAACCCGCCGGGGGCTCGGCGGGATTTTTTGATGAAAAGTTTGAAACGACCAATATATGGCCCACCCTCAAGGTATTTGGGCACTTTGATGATGCGGAAAAGGTCGGCCTGCGCGAATCGTGCTTTGGCGGGGATAATGGCACAGACCGTAATAAGTTTTATGTGAACGGGCGAGAGGTGAAGCTGCTGGGTACCTGCCGTTATGACATCTCTCTGCGCTGCGGCCGCACTACGACGTCAGAGGAGGATCGGCAGGAAATTCGCGCTTATCGCGACGTCAATATCATGGAATCGATTGCACTGCCTGAAGAATGATCTTTCGCTCAGGGCTCCTTCCAAAGTAATGCTTGCAAGCAACTGTGCTTTCAGGCATAATACATGCGTATCTGATGATACCGTAAGCTCTCATGGCTGATGCGCCTCAACTGATTTACGGTGCGGGGAAGGAGGAAACAGTCTTGCAGTACAAACAGGAAATGAAAATGCTCGAGAAGCTCATTCCTGCCGACCATCGATACCGCGTGGTGATGGCGCGTGTGCAGAATGATCTTGGCGCGCTGCCGAAAGAGACCGTGCGCATGGCCCGCCTGGTCGTTTTGCAGGTGTTTGAGCGCTTGAACGACGACAAGCTGCTGCATTTGCTGGCGGAAAGCTTTTGCGCGCGTTGGTTATGTGGCTACGCGCTGAGTGAGGCGATTCCTGATCAGGCCGAATTTGAGCGTTATAAGCAGAGCATAAGCGCCCTGACGTTGACACGGACGATCAAATGCGCACTGGGTCCGGAGCTGAACGGTCAGCGCTTTTTGGAGGCGATGGAGCTTTGCCTGAACGGAGCGACCAATAAAACGCCAAACATGCCGTCGGACGGACAGCCTTTCTTTGTGCTGGTCACCCAGGAGGGAGAGGCTGTTATTGAGGCGGTGGAGGCTGACGCTACGCTGGAACTGATTTGCGCGCGCAGCAGCGGCCCGGTTCAGAATCTGGCTGTTTACGGCCACAGGGAACGGATCGCGGCCCTTGGCGAGCAGCTGCCTTCGGTCCTGATCGGGGCGGCCCAGGGTGTCGAATGGTACGATGTACTGGATCACGCGTTTTTCGCTTTCCAGCGGAAGCGGATCAGCGCCGGTATCGGCGTCAGCTTTTATATGGAAGCGGAGGATGGCGGCCTGCACCTGATCAACCTGTCTCTGGCCAATAAACGGCTGGCGTTCGAAAATTTCTTAAAGCAGGCCATGCTGGAGAATGCGTATTCCCTTTTTGAAGATATTGTTGATGTGCTGTGCCACAAGAAAAATAGTCTGCATTGGTTCCAGGTGCGGCACGAGCTGCTCAAACTCTATCTGGCGCTGTATAACGGCGCGCTGCATTATGGAGAATCCGATAGGTTTTTCACGAAATACTTCGAGGGCCTGAACGCTTTGCAGTATCTCAGCCTTGATCAGGCGGTGACATTGCTGCGCAATACGTTGCATAATCTTCAGCACAGCAATTTTCAGGACATCATTGACGTCGGTTTTTCCGATTACGCAAATCAGACGAAGGAGATCATTGATCAGAATTACTCGACCGATCTGTCCTTGGGGGATATCGCCCGCCGATTCGATATTACGCCGGAATACCTGAGCACTGTTTTCCGCAAGGAGATCGGCCGCAATTTTGTCGAGTATCTGACGGATGTGCGTATTGAGCATGCCTGTCGCCTATTGAGCGACAAGGATCTAAAGGTGAACGAGATTGCCCGCATGGTGGGCTTTGAAAACGCCGATTACTTTGGACGCGTGTTCAAACGTAAAATCCATATGACGCCCAGACAATATCAGAAGAATAAAGTATAATTCCAAAAAGGCCTCTTGCATGAGGCTTTTTTCATGCGCAGGGCGGCAACTGCAAATAACGGAAAATGAAATATTATATAAATAATTTAATATATTAAAATTTTACTATTTAATATTTCGTAATTTGAAATATAATAAAGACGAAACGGGCTGAAAAATGTTTTTTTTTACCAGAATTTGCAATTCATCAACCGAAAGAAAATCATCCTGATCCATGAGGATGATTGGCGGGAAACGGAAAGGAGGGCCAACAATGCGCCGGGAGCTGTTTTCGTCTGAAGGGCGGTTTTATAAGGCCAACCTGCACAGCCATTCCACGATATCTGACGGGCACCTGACGCCGGTAGAAATGCGGGATTTTTACCGAGCGCACGGCTACAGCATCCTGGCGGTAACCGATCATGAGATCATGCGGGATCACACAGCTCTCAGCCTGCCCGATTTTCTGATGATCAATGGATATGAGGTCTATGTGCGGGAGTGGGAACGTTCCCCGGGCGGCATTACCAAGACCTGCCACTTGAATTTGATCGCTAAAACACCGGATGTGCGAAAACAGGTGGCGGTCGATCCGAAGTATATGGAAATGGCGCCTGTATTTCATTATGAGCATCTGAAACCCCTGCATGAAAGATACGGGATTCTGCCGGGAATCGGCAAGATGCACCATTTTGCCGGGGACTACCAGATCGGGCTGGACCTCGGTTATGGCGGATTACTGCGGAAGGTGCGCCGCTACGCTGCGATGTATCCCGAACAACAGGAATTCTATACGGCTGAAGAGGACGTGATCATAGGGATCCAAAGCTGGATCCGCCGTACCGTCGCACAGATCGTTGACATGATGGAAACGGAAGCAGATCCGGAGCTTCGCGAAAATTTGCGGGAAATGTATGAAGCAAACAGCTGGCTTGTAGAGAACGCCCCGCGCAATTTCCGCGAAGTCTGCCAATGGCTGGCCTGGAATAATATGGCGGAGCGTACCTATTGCCGCGCCGGCGCCGGCGGTCAACTGGATGAGCTGCTGCGCCCGTATTATGAGCGCGACCTGGCGGAGGGCAAGATCGACCGCGACAAGGCGGTTTATATCATTGCCTGCCTGCTGATCAACGATCCCCACTATTACCAGCTCGCCGGTCCTGCAGCCGACGGTCACGACATGACCAGCGAGCTGTCCTTTATGATCCTCGAGGCGGTCGACCGTTTGAATACCAGCTGCAACGTGACCATACGCGTCCATGATGGGCTGGATGAAAGGCTGTTCCGCTATGGGGTGGAGATATTGCTGCGAAATCGCAAGGCCAGCCCGCGTTTTTCGGGCGATAAGGCGTTGGTGGCGGGCTTTATGCGCAATGGCTATTCACGGGAACTGGCGCGTCGGCGTATTGCCGTTGGCTGCAATTGGATGTCGCTGCCCGGCCTTGAGTATACGATGAATGATCTGATCAAGATCAATTTTGCCAAGGTTTTCGAGGTGGCCTATCAAGAATACAGCGCGTCCACAAGGGAGAAAAGCGCACAAGGGTTATACGGTCTGTTCCTGGAGCATCTGAAACGGGCGATCCGCTGTGTTGCGGAGGGCATCGATTTTCATCTGGCAAACCAATATCTAAATGCGCCGGAGCTGATGCTGAATCTGATCAGCCACGGGCCCATTGAGAAAGGCCGGGACGCTTCTCACGGGGGCATGGAATACTACAATATTGCGGTGGACGGCAGCGGTCTGGCCACAGTCGCCGATTCCTTTGCGGCGCTTGAGCAGCGCGTGGAGCGTGATCATGCGCTGACATGGCAGCAGATATATGAGGCAGTTCGTCGGGATTTCACTGGGCCGGAGGATTCGCGTATCCGTTGTCTGCTACAGGGAAGCCCAAGATTTGGCACGGGCGGCTCGCTAGGGGATGTCTGGGCGCAGCAGATCGCGCGGGATTTTACCGGCGCGATCACAGAGCGTCGCACGCCCAATGGGGTACTGATGATCCCAGGGCTATTCTCTTGGGCCAACACGATGATGTTTGGTAAGATGGTAGGAGCTACACCGAATGGCAGGAAGGCCGGTGAGCCGATCTCACACGGTGCCAATCCGCATCCCGGCTTCCGCAAGGACGGAGCGCTGACAGCACTGTCTACGGCGGTGGCGTCAGTGCAGTGTGGCTTTGGCAACACGGCACCTCTGCAGCTCGAGTTGGATCCTGCCGTCGCTAGTCAGGAAAATGCGGCGGAGCTGCTGGGTGCGGTGATCAAGACGCATTTCGATCTGGGCGGCACGCTGATCAACGTGAATATCGTAGATAAAGAGGAGCTTCTGGCGGCGCACCGCGATCCCATGCTGCATCCCGATCTGGTCGTTCGCGTGACAGGCTTTACTGCCTATTTTGTTACGCTGTCGCCAGAGTTCCGTCAATTGATTGTGGATCGCGTGATCACCGATGGCTAAGGCGCCACCGTATAGTGCGGTGTTGCACAAAAGGAGGATAATCGATGATTTTGGATGAGTTAGCCAGCTTTGAGCAGTACGCACAGGCCGACCGGCGTTTGATGCCAGCCTGGGAGTTCCTAAAAACGCATCCGCTGGTGTTGTTAGAGAACGGTCGCTACGAATTGGGCGGCAACGCCTATGCCGTCGTGAAGGATATGCCGCTGCGCAGCGAAGCACCATTTGAGGCACACCGACGCTATATTGATGTGCAGCTAGTGGTCAACGGGGAGGAAATCATTGAGTATATCCCGATGCAATTACTGACGGACAACGAAAACTATTCGGAAGAACGCGATTTGCAATTGTTTGAGGAGAGGCCGGAGCGCACCGTTTGTCTCAAACTGGGCAGCGGCTCTTTCTGCATCTTCTATCCACAGGATGCGCATAAGCCAGCAATGTGTTGGCGTGAGGAAGCCAACCGACGAATGCTGATCAAAATTCCGGTGTAACACCCAGAGGAACGGTATGAACAGAAACGCGGCATCAGACGTGAAACAAACTCCCGGTATGATCAATGGAGAAGCGGTGATTTGGCGCGACGTGCGGCAGGAGCCTTTTTCTCTGCACGGCTTTTACCGGTCTCAATCGGGACCTTGCTTTAACCGTTTGCCAGATGAGGTTGGTCAGGCGGGCTGTCCCAGATTGGCCGCCATGTATTTGGAAAGCGCGGGTGGGCGCGTACGCTTCAGCACCGATTCGCCGTTCATCGCGATCCGCGCAAAATATCGGTCGATTGGGCGCTATTGGCTGCTTACTCTGGCTGCGTCGGCCGGTTTTGATCTGTATGAGGACGGTTTTTTTGGCAGCCGCTTTGTGCGGGATTTCCGTATACCCGAGAATGTGACCGACGGCTATGAGCAGTTGATCCGCTTGCCTGTTGCCGGTGGGATGCGCTCGTATACGATTAATTTTCCCATTCATTCCGCAGTGGATACATTGGAAATCGGTCTTGCTCCACTGGCGCAATTGAGCGCCGGTGCGCCATATCGGGCGTATCCGCCGATTTGTTTTTATGGCTCCTCGATCGTTCAAGGCACGGCTGCCAGCCGCCCCGGACAAACCTATGAGGCGCATATCAGTCGGATGCTGAACATGGATTACATCAATCTGGGCTTTGGGGGGAGTGCGAAGGGAGAACAGGCGCTTGTCCGCTATATGGCTTCCCTTCCGATGAGCGTATTCGTATGTGATTACGACCATAATGCGCCAGACCCGGAATATCTGGGCAAAACGCATTGGCCTCTGTATCAAATCTTCCGCGTCATGCGGCCGGATGTACCGTATATCATGATCACGCGTCCTAATTTTTATACAGCGGAAAACTCGCTGGGCGAGGTAATGGCCTGCCGAGATGTTATCATGCAAAGCTATCTGCGGGCGCGCGAGGCCGGGGATCGAAACGTTTACTTTATTGACGGCGCTGGCTTTTTTGCCGATGAAAATGTTTATGATTGTACGGTAGACGATATCCATCCCAATGATATCGGTTTGCTGCGGATGGCAAAAACGGTCGGCACGGTCATTCGCAATATCATGGAGAAGCGATAAAGGAAGAGAACAAATGAAAAGTATGCCTGGACAAGAACAAAGCGCTCTGATTTGCAGTGTGATAGACAGTGAAAAGGTCCTTTGGCGTGATGTTAGGCAGGCGCCGTTTATGCTGCATGGATTTTATCATCCGCAGAGTGAGCCGTATTTTCACCGGATGCCGGAGGAGACGGCTGCAACGGTAAGTACCGAGGTGCTGCAGCTGCAGCGGCAAAGTACCGGTGGTCGCGTGCGCTTCAGTACCGATTCGCCTTATATCGCGATCCGCGCGAAATATCGTTTTGTGGAGCGGGATACGCGTGGGATGCCGCTGGTGGCTACAGCAGGCTTCGACCTATATGAGGACGGGCCTTTCGGCAACCTTTTCATACGTGGCTCAAATATATGCATTGATGATAACGACTGCTATGAACAATTGCTCCGATTGATGCGCAGCGGTTTGCGCACCTATACGATCAATTTTCCAATCCTATCTGAGATTCAGACGCTGGAAATCGGTTTGGCTCCGCAAGCGAAATTGGAAGCGCCACGGCCATACCGGGCGTTTCTGCCGGTCGTTTTCTACGGCTCCTCCATCACGCATGGCAAGGCGGCGAGCCGCCCCGGCTTGATCTATGAAGCCGAAATCAGCCGTATGTTAAATATCGATTATATAAACCTGGGCTTTTCCGGTTTCGCACTCGCGGAGCAGGCAATGGCTCGTTATATTGGCAGCCTGCCCATGAGTGTATTTGTGTGTGATTATGATCACAATTCCCCGTCATCCAAATACTTGAACGAGACGCACTGGCCAATGTACGAGACCTTCCGAGCGGCGCAGCCGGATACGCCCTACATTATGATCACACGTCCCAACTACTATACTGCGGAGGATGCTTCCGGAGAGGTCATGGCGCGGCGCGACGTTGTTATGCGCAGCTATCTTCGTGCCCGCGAGGCAGGCGATAAAAATGTCTACTTTATCGACTGTACTGCCTTTTTTGCCGATGAGCAGTTATATTCCTGTACACAAGATCCTGTCCATCCTAGCGAGATAGGTTTTATGCACATGGCCAAAGTGATCGGCACAGTTCTCCGCCGTATTCTCGAAGAGCGCTCTGCCGATGGAATGGTTGAATAGTCTGGTAACTTTTGGCAGCATAATCATTTTTCTATTGTAGAAAAATGGGCATTGACGATTTTTTACTTTGTGATCCATCCAATTAACCATAGGAAAGGATATAACATTGATGCGAAAAATAGGAATCAACCTGTTCGCGAGATCAGATATTTCAATTGCCGATTATATCCGCATGGTGAAGGATTTGGGATTTGACTCGGTGTTTTGCTTACTGCGGCCTCAGGAAGTCATGTATGAAGTAACAAATCTGATGCAAAAAGCAGGCCTGACCTATGACACGCTTTATGCTCCGTGTAAAAATGTAAACGCTCTTTGGTATGAAGGAGATGACGGGGATAACGAGTATTCGTCCCTGACTCATTGTATTGATATGTGTACAGAACTGGGTGCTCCGATTGCGGTGGTCCACATGTCTTATGGCGCACAGCATATCCCGCCTTCGGATATTGGAAGAGCGCGATTTATCAATCTGGTTGATTACGCCGCAAAAAAGGGAGTTCGAATCGCATTTGAAAATATCAGCAAGCTTGCCAATCTTGCATGGGCGTTTGAAGAGTTTGCAGGAGCGGATAACGTCGGCTTCTGTTATGACTGCGGACATGAAGCTTGCTTTACGCCGGGTCGGGAATACCTGCCGTTCTTTGGCAATCGTCTGATCTGCACACATATCCATGATAATGATGGCGTGAAGGATTTGCATCTGCTGCCTTTTGACGGAAATATTGATTTTTGCCGTGTGACAAATCAGATCAGACAAACCGGATTTCAGGGAACGCTGATGCTGGAGGTATCAGGCAACAGGGACGCTTATCAGCATGTGACGACTGAGGCCTATCTGATGAAAGCGTCAAAGATTGCTATGAAATTGCGAGATATGATTGACCGACCGGAATAAAAATTTTAGGAGAAATGATACACAAACGCTACATTTGAAACACAAATGCGACATAAACGCTACATTTGAAACGCAAATGCGACATTTGAAACGCGTTTGCTACATAAACGCTACATAAATGCTACTTTACAAGAGAAAAAACCTGTGTTATCTTTATGCTGGCCGAAGCGAAGGCGCGGCGGGAAATCAACCCCGCTCGCGTCTTTTCTTTTGCCCGATCGAGGGAAAGGATTTCCCCGCCAAGGCTCAAAGCCCCTTGCCACATTTTCGTCTGCCTTGCCGGATTGTGGGGGGCGGGCCGCTATGCTATAATTTTCTTCGTTGCGTGGGGAAGGAAAAAGTTTCCTTTTCCGGCGCGGAGTTTATACAGCGTTCATCAAAGTGTGGGATGATAGCCGCGGCGGGACGGAGAACCCGAGTAAATCAAGTCGGAGGTGCCAGAATGGCTGGAAAACGGAAAAACAGAAAAAAATGGGTCGTTACGATCCTTGCCGTATTGGCGGTCGCCGTGATCGCTTTTATGTTTTTATCAAAAAGGGATAACGCCGGGCCGATGTACGCTCAGGATATGCTGACGGTCGGCGATATCGCGACGGTATTCAGCTTTACCGGCAGCGTGACGGCGCCCAACAGCCAGGCGCTCGCCGCTCCCTCGGATACGACGGTGCGGGAGGTCTATGCCCAGGCCAATCAGGCGGTCAAAAAGGGGGATCGCCTGCTCCGCCTGGAGGACGGTACGCTGCTCAAGAGCGACCTGGACGGCGAGGTGACGCTGCTGTCCGTGCGCAAGGGGGACGTGGTGACCGCCGGGAGGACCCTCTGCGAGATCACCGATCTGAGCCGCCTGGAGGTCGAGATCTCCATTGACGAATACGACGTTGAGGCGATCTCGCTGGGCAAGCAGGTGGACGTCTATGTGACGGCCCTGGATCGGCATGTAGACGGCACCATTCAAAGCTTCAACAAGCAGGCCGCCAAGAGTGGGGAGCTGGCCTATTATACCGCCGTCGTCGCCATCGACACGCCGGAGGGCGTGCTGCCGGGAATGCAGGTGGAGGTCACCCTGACGGACCGGGAGGCCAAGGGCGCGGTGCTGGTCAAGGCGGCCGCGGTGTGGTTCGACGAGCGCAACGAGCCCTATCTGCTGGTGGCCGGAGGCGGCGGCTACGAGCGTTTGCCGGTGCAGACGGGCATCAGCGACGGCAGCTATGTGCAGATCCTGTCCGGCGCTTCCGCCGGCACGGTCGCCTATTATGAGGATGCCGATCTGTCGCTGAACGGCGCGTATATGATGATGCGGATGCGCAACGGAGGCGGGAGTCGGTGAGCGAAGAATATTTTGCCATGCGCGACATCGTCAAGACCTACCATGTCGGCGGCGAGGACCAGATGGTGCTCAAGCACGTCAATCTGTTCATTGAGGAGGGCGAGTTCCTGTCCATCCTCGGGCCGTCGGGCAGCGGAAAATCGACGATGATGAACATCATCGGCTGTCTGGACGTGCCGACCAGCGGAGAGTATGTGCTCAAGGGAAGGCACATCGGCGAATTGGACCAGCATGAGCTGGCGCAGATTCGCTGCCATGAGATCGGCTTTATCTTTCAGCAGTTCCAGCTTTTGCCCCGGCTGGACGCCATGAAAAACGTGGAGCTGCCCCTCATCTACGCGGGGGTGCCCCGCAGGGAGCGGGCCGAGCGGGCCGAGCAGATGCTCGTGCGCGTGGGGCTGTCCGAGCGCCTGCATCACTTCCCCAACCAGCTGTCCGGCGGCCAGCAGCAGCGCGTCGCCATCGCTCGGGCGCTGGCGACGGACCCTACAATCCTGCTGGCCGACGAGCCGACCGGCGCGCTCGACCAGACCACGGGACGCCAGGTGGTCGAGCTGTTTCACGACCTGAACGACGAGGGCCGCACAGTAATCATGATCACGCACGACTTAAAGATCGCCCGGCAGGCCAAGCGCATCGTCAATATCCTGGACGGCGTGCTCTCCGAAGGGGTGAGCGAGTATGATTAAATCCCGCCTTTCCATGTTTCGCGAGAGCGTTTCGATGTCCCTGTCCAATGTGGCGCACAACAAAATGCGCTCCTTCCTGACCATCCTGGGTATTATCATCGGCGTGGCGGCCATCATCGCTCTGATCACCACGGTGTCCGGCGTTACGGGGGAGATCACCTCCCAGTTCGCCGCCATGGGCACGGGCAAGTTCACCGTCACCGTGCAGGGCACGGCCCTCAAGCCGGGGCTCACCGAAACGGACGTCCGCAAGATCGAGGCGCTGGAGAACGTCGACGGCGTATCGGTGAAGCTGTCCTCTTCGGCGGTGGCCAAGTTTGGAAGCAGCTGGTCGGAGGAGGTGACGCTCGAGGGCCGGAACACGGCCTATTTCCGGCGGAACGACGATTTGCTGGCCAGGGGCCGGACGCTGAACCGGCTGGACGAGGAGCAACATTCCTTCGTCTGCCTGATCTCCCACGATCTTCAGGAGAAGCTGTTTTACGGGGTGGATCCGCTGGGGAAAAAGCTGGCGGTGAACGGCCATTCCTTTACCGTGATCGGCATCCTGAAGGAAAGCTCCGGCGCCGATGTGATGAGCCAGGCGCTGGGCGGCAGCGGGGATGAGACCGTGATCGTGCCGTACACCACGGCCATGCGGCTGGTCGGCAGCGCGTACATCCGTTCCCTCGAGGTCTATGTGCGGGATACCGACGGCACGGACGACCTGATCGAGCGCACCGAGGAGGTGCTGGACGCCGCCTTCAACGGGCATGACGACACCTATACGCTGATCAACATGTCCAGCCTCCTGGACACCATGGATACCATCCTGGGCATGATGACCACCATGCTGGCCGGTATCGCCTCCATCTCCCTGCTGGTGGGCGGCATCGGGATCATGAATATGATGCTGGTGTCCGTGACCGAGCGGACGACGGAGATCGGCCTTCGCAAGGCTCTGGGCGCGGAGCCTGGACAGATCCAGACGCAGTTCCTGATCGAGGCCTTCATCCTGTCCATCCTGGGCGGGATCCTGGGCATCATCCTGGGCCTGCTGCTGAGCGCGTTGCTCTCCAGCCTGATCGGGACCGCCTTTACCCTCAACGGCAGCGCCATCCTGCTGGGCGTGGGCTTCTCCGCCGGAGTGGGGATCGTTTTCGGCTGGGCTCCGGCCCGCAAGGCCAGCAGGCTCAACCCGATCGACGCGCTTCGCGCGATGTGATATGATGTATGATGATCAACAAAACAGGAGGTCGTTTCTGATGAAAAAGCTATTATCGATCGTCCTTTGCCTGATGCTGCTGATGAGCGGCGCGGCGTTGGCGGACACGCTGATGCTGGACGGCGAGATCGCCGCGGCCTATTCCGTGGCGCTGCTCGCGCCGATCGGCGGCACGGTGAAGAGCGTGCCGTTGAGCGCGGGGGACCGCGTGGAGGCCGATGACGTCGTCGTGACCCTCAAGACCGAGGTGACCTACGCCGAGCAGGCGGGCACGGTGGTTTATTTCGGCCAGCCCGGCGATACGGCGGATTTCATCGCGTCCACATACGGCGCGGTCGCCTGGCTGGAGCCGGACCGCCGCTTCACCATCTCCGCCAGCACTCGGCGCGCGTATGACAAAAAAGAAAACCGGATGGTGCATCCGGGCGAGACGGTTTATTTGCAGACCACCGGGGAGAATAAACAATCCGGCGTCGGGGTGGTGACCGCGGTATCCGGCTCGGACTTTACCGTGGAGGTGCTGAGCGGGGATTTTGACGTGGGCGAGACCGCCAACGTCTACCGCGAGGAGAGCCACGCGATTTCCTCCCGCATCGGGCAGGGGCAGACCGCCCGCGTGGATCCCGTCGCCTATGGCGGCAGCGGCAGCGTGGTATCCTTCCTGCAAAAAAACGGCGGCCACGTAGAGCGCGGCGACGCCCTGTTTGAGACGCTGGACGGCGCGTTTGACGCCGGGGTTATGACCGGCTCCGCGATCCCGGCCGGGACGGCGGGCGTGCTGGTGTCGGTAACGCCCACGGTGGGCTCCGCCCTGCAAAAGAACGGCGCGGTGGCGGAGATCTGGCCCGACGAGGCGATGCGCCTTCGAGCGTCCGCCTATGAGAGCGACCTGACGGCCATCAGCCCAGGCGACAAGGTGTCTGTCGAGCTGGACGCCGACACCGGCCGGCTGCTGACGGGAACGATCGAGAAGATCTCCATGACCTCCTCGGCCTCGAGCGGCGAGGCGACCTACGACGTCTGGATCCTGCTGGATGACACCGAGGGCCTGCGCTACGGCATGAAGGCCTCGGCTACATTGACCGCCGAGTAACCGAATAGTTGGGGAAGGGAGAGGATTGGATATGCCGCTGGGCGTGATCATGAACGCGCTTGCGGTCGCCCTGGGCGGGCTGATCGGGGCGGTCGGCGGAAGCAGGCTGTCGCGGGAATTCAAGGATAAGCTGAACCTGGTGTTTTCGGTCTGCTCGATGGGCATCGGCATCGGCTCGATCGTCCTGATGGAAAATATGCCGGCCGTGGTCCTTTCGCTGATCCTGGGCACCGTGATCGGCATCCGGCTGCGCCTGGCGGCGCGCATCGAAAGCGCAGGCCGCCTCATGCAGCGGGGCATCTCCCGGGTATTCCCCGGAGGCGGGGAAATGAGCGAGGCGGACGTCGCCCTGCTGGTCACGACGGTGGTGCTGTTCTGCTCGAGCGGCACCGGCATTTACGGCTCCATCGTGTCCGGCATGAGCGGGGATCACAGCATCCTGATCGCCAAGTCCATCCTGGACCTGTTCACGGCCATGATCTTCGCGTGCTCGCTGGGCGCGGTCGTTTCGGTGATTGCGGTGCCGCAGCTGGTGATCTTCCTGGCGCTGTTTTTCTGCGCCCGGCTGATTTACCCGCTGACCACCCCTGCCATGATCAACGATTTTAAGGCCTGCGGCGGCCTGATCATGCTGGCGACCGGCCTTCGCATCGCCAAGGTGCGGGATTACCCGATCGCGGACATGATCCCCGCCATGCTCCTGGTCTGGCCGATCAGCGCGCTTTGGACGGCCTACATCCTGCCCATGATCCCGCACTGACAGGCGGGAAGTTGAATCCAAACAGCCCCTTTGCCTCCTGAACAGCAGAGGAAAAGGGGCTGTTTAGCGCGCGAATTATACCTGCCTGGGAACGAATTTTTCAAAGATTTGGAGCTCGTAGCGGCCGCGGAGCTGATCCATCTGGGCCTGCGAGCGCACCGTCCAGGCCGCCCAATGGGCCGGGAACATCCTGAGCAGCCGCATCGGCAGGCTGTGATCGGTGATGGCCTCGGCGGCGATAAAGTCGGGCCTCCCCAGGACGTTCTGGATCTGGCTGGCCAAAAGGCGCGTCAGGAGGGTCTTGGGGGTCTTAGAAGGGGATACCAGCCCAAAGGTCAGCTGGCCGCGGATCACGTCGGGCCGGTGCTTCCGATACCAGCGCACGGCGCGGGGGTCGAAGCTTTCGACGCAGTACGGCCCGTCGTAAGCCTCCAGGCGCTCGTTGACCTTTTCGCACAGCAGGGCGATCCGCTGATCCGTCTTGATTTCGACGATCAGCGGCACGGCCCCGCCGACCGCGGTTAAAAACTCGTCGAAGGTGGGGATCGTTTCCTTCGTGTCCTTCAGGGAAAGACGCCGAAGCTCCTCGAGCGTGCAGTCGGCGATTTTCCGGTCGACGCCGCACATGCGCTTCAGGCTGTCGTCATGGAAAACGATCAGCTGATCGTCCGCGGTGATATGCACGTCCGTCTCAATGCCGAAGCCCTGCGCCACGGCGGCGCGGAAGGCGGGCAGGCTGTTTTCCGGGCGCTCGTCATCCCACAGCCCCCGATGGGCGTAATCAAAGCCCTCCAGGGGGCCGAGATCACGTTTTTTCAGGCTCGGCGCGATCAGGAACAGGTACAGCGCGGCCAGTACAGCCAAGAGGATCACCAGCGTCAGCATCGACAGCCTCCGTTTTTATCCAAATGAGAAAGAACTCATCCAAGGATTGAGAGGGGAGTATCGAGGGGGCACACCCTCGATAGAAATCCGCAGCAGCGACATGTGCGGTGTGAGGACCAAATCGCGTCAGCGATTTGTACCTTGCGCCTTTTCCGCCCGGGAGGTCCGAAGGACCGAGAGGAAAAGGCGTTAGGGGGTGGTGTTGGCGGGGGAAAAATTCCCCCGCCAATTAATGCTTAATCATCCACGTCCAGCGCTTCCAGACCCTTTTTGGCCTCCGGCCTGGAGTCGCCGTGGCGCACCAGCGTCATGGTCACAAAGGAGCAGGCTACCATAAGGGCGGCGTAGGGGAACAGGGTGTGATAGCCGATATACTGCATCAGCGCGCCGGAGAGGATGGGCGTCAGCACCTGGGCCGCCATGGAGAAGGTGTAGTAGTAGCCGGTGTATTTGCCGGTGTCCGAGCCGGTGGCCAGCTCGACCACCATGGGGAAGGAATTGACGTTGATGGACGCCCAGGCGACGCCCACCAGCGCGAACAGCACGTACATGATAAAGCTCATCTGGGTGAACAGCCCGGCGGCCAGGAAGCAGGCGCACAGCAGGAGGACGCCGATCTGGATCATGCGCTTGCGGCCGATCTTGCTGGATACGATGCCGACCGGCCAGTAGCTGAGGATGGCGGCGACGGAGGCCAGCATGACGCAGCGGGCGGCCGCCCCCTCGGAGACGCCCCAGACGGTGGTCGCGTATTTGCTGAAGGCGGTGGTGACGGCGTTATAGCCCATGAACCACAGCGCGACGGAGCAGAGGATCAGCAGCAGGGAGCGCATGGCCGGCTTGCTCAGCTTGCCGCTGCCCCCTTCCCTGGTGGCCCGGCGTTCCTCCTCGCTTTCGCCGTAGTGGATGGCCTCCATCTCGGCGACGAGGCTGCGCTCCTTGATGGTCAGCGTCAGCACGATGGAGCAGACCACCATCAGCGCGGCGATAGCCCAGTAGATATACCGGTAATCGGACAGCGCCTGGCCCTCCGGGCCCGCTACCTTGATCACCGCGACGTTGACCAGCCCCAGCGCGATCATGCCGCCCACCGCGCCGGTCAGGTTGATGACGGCGTTACCCTTGGAGCGCAGGGGCTTGGGGGTGACGTCGGGCATCAGGGCGACGGCGGGGGAGCGGTAGGTGCCCATGGCCAGCAGCAGCAGGGCCAGGACCACCAGGAAGAGCACGAGGGAGCCCGCGCCGATCACGGCGGGCAGCAGGCTGGTCAGTACGGCGGCGGCCAGGCTGCCGAACAGGATAAAGGGCATCCTGCGGCCCAGCGGCAGCGTGCAGCGGTCGGACAAGGCGCCGAAAAAGGGCAGCAGGAACAGCGCCAGCACGTTGTCCATGGCCATGACCACGCCGGACCAGGTGTCGCTCAGCCCGAAATTGTTTTTGAGGACCAGCGGCACGATAAAATCGTACATCTGCCAAAATGCGCAGATGGCCAGAAAGGCCAGCCCGACCAGCAGCGTGCGTTTGGTGTTGAGTTTCATGAAGCATTCTCCTTCACATGATGATGTTATCAGGCATTATACCATCGAACGATGAAAATGAAAAGCTGCACTTTTTGAGCCCGCATGAAAGTGAAGCTGTCCGCTGCGCTCCGCCCCGCTGTTACTGTTCACCTATTGCGAAAAGGCACGGCCAAGGAATAAGAGGGGAGTATCGAGGGGGCACACCCTCGATAGAAATCCGCAGCAGCGACATGCGCGGTGCGAGGACCAAATCGCGCCAGCGATTTGTACCTTGCGCCTCTTCCGTCCGGGAGGCCCGAAGGGCCGAGAGGAAAAGGCGTCAGGGGGTGGTGTTGGCGGGGGAATCGTTCCCCCGCCAAATTACTATGAAGCCGTCAGGCTGAATAGTAATGCCCCGCTAAGATCCTGTTAAGCTGGGGTCTTACGGGCGTATGAAAAGTGTCACGACAGCGGCGCAGCAAGGGAAATCGCTTGACAATTCAGGCGTATCCTGCCAAAATATGATGGGGTGAAGCGACATGCTTTTTCCCTGGTCTCATACTGTTTTTTAATCTGAGAACAATCAATATCAGAAAGAAAGACGGAAGGCATCATGACGAATTCCTGCTATCGGGCCGGGGTGGATATCGGGTCCACGACGGTCAAACTGGTGATATTGGACGAAGAGGGCGCCATCCTGTTCGGCGAGTACCGGCGGCATCAGGCCCATACAAGGGAAACGCTCGCCGAGCTGCTGCGCCTGGCGCAGGCGCGCCTGGGGGATTGCCTGCTGCGGGTGCGCCTGACCGGCTCCGGGGCGATCGGCATGGCGCAGGCGCTGTCCCTGCGCTTTGAGCAGGAGGTCGAGGCGGTCGCCTCGGCGCTTTCCGATTTCGCGCCGCAAACCGACGTGGCGATCGAGCTGGGCGGTGAGGACGCCAAGATCATCTATTTCAGGGACGGCCTGGACGAGCGCATGAACGGCGTTTGCGCCGGCGGCACGGGCTCCTTCATCGACCAGATGGCCTCCCTGCTTTCCACCGACGCCCAGGGCCTCAATACGGCTGCCAAGGATTATCGGGAAATTTACCCGATCGCCGCGCGCTGCGGCGTATTCGCCAAATCGGATATCCAGCCCCTGATCAACGAGGGCGCTTCCAGGGCGGACCTGGCGGCCTCCATCTTCCAGGCGGTGGTCAATCAGACGCTGTCCGGCCTGGCCTGCGGTAAGCCGGTGCGCGGCTGCGTGGCCTTCTTGGGCGGGCCGCTGCATTTTTTGACGGAGCTCAAGGCGGCGTTCATCCGCACGCTGAAGCTGACGCCCGATAAAATCGTGGACCCCGATCATTCCCACCTGTTCGCCGCGCAGGGGGCGGCGATGGCCGCCCGGGGGGACGCCCCGGTCTCCCTGCGCGACCTGATCGGCAAGCTGTCGGGCGACCTGGCGCTGCCCAGCGAGATCAAGCGCCTGCCCCCTTTGTTTGAAAGCGAGGCCGATTATCGGGCCTTCCAGGCCAGGCATGCCCGCGCCACGGTGCGCAAGGGGGAGCTCTCCCAATACCGGGGGGATTGCTATCTGGGCATCGACGCCGGCTCCACCACCACCAAGATCGCGCTGTGCGGGCAGGACGGCGAGCTGCTCTACGCCTTTTATTCGGGGAACGCGGGCAGCCCCATCCAGACGGCGATCCGGGGCCTGAGGGGCCTGTACGAGCAAATGCCAAAAGCGGCAAAGATCCGCGCGGCCTGCTCCACGGGCTACGGGGAGGCGCTGCTCAAATCCGCCTTCCATCTGGACTTTGGCGAGGTCGAGACCATCGCCCACTGCACCGCCGCCTCCTTCTTTGATCCCGAGGTGGACTGCGTGCTGGACATCGGCGGCCAGGATATGAAGTGCATCAGCCTGAAGGACGGCTATGTGGATAACGTGCTGCTCAACGAGGCCTGCTCCTCGGGCTGCGGCTCCTTCCTGGAAAATTTCGCCGATTCCATGGGGTACACCGCGGCGGAATTTGCCAGGGAGGCGCTGTTTGCGCCCGCCCCGATCGACCTGGGCACGCGCTGCACGGTGTTCATGAATTCCAACGTCAAGCAGGCCCAGAAGGAGGGCGCTTCCATCCAGGATATTTCCTCCGGGCTGGCCTGCTCGGTGATCAAAAACGCCCTGTTCAAGGTGATCAAGCTGACCAGGGCGGACGGCCTGGGCCGCCATGTGGTCGTGCAGGGCGGCACCTTCCTGAGCCCGGCGGTGCTGCGCGCCTTTGAAATGATCTCGGGCAGCGAGGCCGTCTGTCCCGATATTTCGGGGCTGATGGGCGCGTTCGGCGCCGCGCTGATCGCCCGCGAGCGGGCGGTCGAGGAGCGCAGCGCCATGCTGTCCCTCCCGGAAATCTTGGCGCTCACCTGGACCTCGCGCTCGACGCGGTGCCAGGGCTGCGAAAACCGCTGCATGCTGACGGTGGACCGTTTTTCGGACGGGCACAGCTTCATCAGCGGCAATCGCTGCGAAAAGGGCCTCGGGGCCGAAAAAAAGACGGCGGAGGACGTGCCCAACCTGTATCGGTATAAGCTGGAGCAGGCCTTCGGCCTGGAGCCGCTGGCGGAGGTCGCCGCCCGGCGCGGGATGATCGGCATCCCGCGCGTGCTCAATATGTATGAGAACTTTCCCTTCTGGTCGGCCTTTTTCAAGGCGCTCGGCTTCCGCGTGGTACTGAGCCCCCGTTCCTCCCGCCGGATCTACGAGCTGGGCATGGAGTCCATCCCCTCCGAGTCGGAGTGTTACCCGGCCAAGCTGGCCCACGGGCACACGCAATGGCTGATCGATCACGGCGTGCAGACGATTTTCCACCCCTGCGTGGTCTATGAGATGCAGGAGACCCGCTCCGCGCAGAATCATTTCAACTGCCCGATCGTGATCTCCACCCCGGAGAACCTCAAGAACAACGTGGAGGCCATCGGGGAGGGCAAAACGCGGTTTTTGCGCCCCTTCGTGGCCTTTACCAGCGAAAAGACGGCGGCCGACCGCCTGGTTTCGTTTTGCGCGCAGGAATGGGGCATCCCCGAGAAGGAGGTCCGCGCGGCGGTCCGGGCCGGCTGGGAGCGGCGCGAGCTGGTGCGCGGGCGCGTCCGCGCCGAG
>JAFUHB010000127.1 GCA_017469085.1 Clostridia bacterium | reverse complement strand
GAGAGCTCGTCGCGGATGCGCGCGAGGATCACGTGCTCGAGCTTGACGTTTTTGCGCACCGCCTCGAATTTATGACGGTGCTCGCCAAAGGTCACATGCATGTCCCGGACGGATAAAAGGAGCTCGCGTTCGGGCGTTCGTTCCATCGTAGACACTCAGGGTTTCCCTACCTTTTTCAGTCGTTCCAGCGCCTTTGGCGGCGTGATCCTGGGGGCCCGCTCATCCAACAGCCAGGTGCGGGCCTTATGCGTCGGCGACACCTCAAAGAACGGGGGCCGCTCGATGTAATCCGCCTCAAGCGCCTGGGGATTGCGGGGGGCGAAGGCGTCACCGACCACCTGATGGAACAGGTTGGGCGGCGTCCCCTTGATGGTAAACAGCTCCTCCCCCTTGACGCCCAGCTGGGGCAGGGAAGAAAGCAGCGCCCAGGTATAGGGGTGACAGGGCTCGTAAAATACCTCCCGGCAGGTGCCGATCTCCACGATGTCGCCCGCGTACATCACCGCCACCCGATCGGCCACGTTGGCGACGACGCCCAGGTCGTGGGTGATATAGATGGCGGTGATCCGGTACTTATGCACCAGGTCGTAAATAAGGCGGATGATCTGGGCCTGGATGGTCACGTCCAGCGCGGTGGTCGGCTCGTCGCAGATCAGGATCTTCGGGTTGCAGGCCAACGCGATGGCGATGATCACGCGCTGACGCATCCCGCCCGAAAACTCATGCGGGTACTGCCGCATGCGCCGCTCCGGATCGCCGATGCCGACATCCGTCAGCAGCTCGGCCACCTTGGCCTTCGCCTCCCTGCCCCGGAGCCCGCGATGCAGGCGCAGGGCCTCCTCGATCTGCGCGCCGACGGTCTTTAAGGGGTTCAGGCTGGTCATGGGGTCCTGCAAAACCATGGCGATCTCCCGGCCGCGAATGGTCAGCCATTCCTTTTCGGTTTGATATTGAGCCAGGTCCTTTCCCTGGTAAAGGATGCGGCCCGACTCGATCCAGCCGTTGGTGTCCAGCAGACCCATGAAGGTCTTGGTCAGCACGCTCTTGCCAGAGCCGGATTCGCCTACGATGGCCAGCGTCTCCCCCTCATACAGGTCCAGGGATACGTCCCTAATCGCGTGCAGCACCTTGCCGCGCAGGGAAAATTTGACGTTCAGGCCCTCGACGCTCAAAATGATATTGCTCAAGGTATCCCCCTCTTTACAGGTGGTTTTTGGGGTCGGCCGCGTCGGCAAAGGAATTGCCGATGATATAGAAAGCGATCGTGATGACGGACAGGATGATGGTCGGGAATACGAGCTGGTAGCTCTGGGAGGTCGAGATCATCTTGCGCCCCTCATTGATCAGGTTGCCTAAGGAAGGCACGCTCAAGGGCAGACCCAGCCCGATATAGGTGATGAACACCTCGCTGCCGATCGCCCCGGGCACGGCCAGCGCCAGGCGCAGCATGATCACCGATACCAGGTAGGGCAGCAGATTGCGGGTGATGATCCGGCCCGTGCTGTTGCCAAGACACCGGGAGGCCAGGTTATAATCCCGGTCGCGGATGATCACGATCTGGTTGCGGATAAAGCGCGCCATGCCCACCCAGCCGGTGACCGTCATCGCCAGGATCAGGGTCTGCACGCTGGGCCGCATGATGTAGGACACGAGGATCAGCACGATGGTCGTGGGGATATTGTCGATCACGTTATAGACCTCGGTCAACAGCTTATCCAGGGACTTGACGTAGCCCCAGAGCACGCCGATCAGGATGCCGATCAGGGACTGCAAAAGCGCCACTGTGACGCCGATGAACAGCGACGTGCGCGTGCCCGACCAGACCTTGGCCCAGAGGTCCTGCCCGGCGCTGTTGGTGCCGAACAGGAAGGGGCGCGTGTCGGGCAAAAGGCGCAGCTGCGCGTCGGTCGTCGTGACGGCGGTATCCCCCTCGAGCCGCAGCTGGCTTTTCAGGCAGAACAGGGCGTCGCCGCCGTTGCTCATGTCGCTCGGGCCGGTATACACATTCAGCGCGAAATTGGATTTGGCCGTATAGGGCGTCGCGGTCGGATCGTCCGGGAACTTGATCTTGGTGGTGAAGTCGTTGCGGACGTACCCCTCCTGCCCGTTATAAGCAATGTAGCACCAGTCCTCGCCGTAGCGCAGGACGGTAAAATCCTTCCGGGCCTTGATGGAGGTAATGATATTGTCCACCGCCGCCCACTCCTCGTTGTCAAAGGGATGTACGATCAGCTCGGTCCCGGCCGACGCCTGCGCGACCACATTGGTCAGCCCCGGCGCGATGTTGCTCATCTGCCGCTTGGTGATCGGGTGGTCGATGATCAGGTTGGCCTCGAACTGCTGGGGCAAAAAGGGCTGGATAAAGGTGAACAGCAACAGCGCCACCAGCACCAGCATAAAGCCGACCGCTACCCGGTCCTTGAGGAAGCAGCGCAGCGTGCTGCCCCAGTAGGAATAATTGGAATAGCCGCCCCGCTCCCCCTCGTCCGGGTTGTAGGGAGCGACGATGAAATCGCCGTCCGTCACATGTCGCTCGACGGCCTGCTCGAGCGGCGCGGCGAGCGCGTCATTGGGCCTGGTCCACTTCATCGCGAGCTCTCCTTCCTGGCCAGCGAGATCCGCGGGTCGATAACCACCATCAAAAGGTCGCCCAGGATCATGCCGATGATACCGATGCTCGAATAGATCATCACCAGGGCCTGCACCATGGGATTGTCCTGGCGGGTGATCACATCCACCAGCAGCCCGCCCATGCCCGGCACGGAATAGAGGGACTCGATGTAGATGGAGCCGCTGACCGTATACAAAAGGGAGGTCGGGATATACTGGATCATCGGCACAAAGGAATTGCGGAATACGTGCCGCATGGTGATCTCGCTGCCCTTGACGCCCTTGGCGCGGGCCAGGCGGACGTAATCCTTATTCATTTCGTCCACCATATAGCGCCTGAGCCACATGGCATAATAGGCGATGTTGCCAAGGGACATCGAAAAGATGGGCAATATCCACGTCCGCCAGTCGTCCCGGTTGAACAGCATCGGAAAGCCCAGCAGGGAGGAGCCGAAGGACTGGATGTAAATGTAATACACCGCCGAGGGCACCGCGCTGATGAACACGATGAACACCGTGCCGAATTTATCCCAGAAACCCGATTTGGACTTGGCCATCGCCGCGCCCAGAGGGATGCCCAGGATCAGGGAGATCGCCATGGAGATCACGCCCAGCGTGATGGAGAGCGGCGCCTTGTTCGCAATGATGGCCGTGATGGGCACGCCCACCGAATAGCGGGCGGAATTGCCCAGGTCGCCGTGCAGGAGGCCGACAAAAAAGTCCTTCAGCTGGACGAGGATGGGGTCCTTGAGCCCCAACTGATTGAGCCTGGCGTCGATGACCGCCTGATCGAGCTTATCAAAATTGTCAAAGTATCCCTCGATCGGCATCTGGCGTACCAGCACGAAAACGACCGTCAGGATGATCAGCAGCGTCAGCAGGGACGTGCCCAGGCGCTTGAAGATGTATTTTGCCATTGGGCTCCAGGACCTCCCGGTTCCGTCAATATAACACATTTGGATTGCGGCAGGCTAAAGCGGCCTGCCGCAATCCAATACTCGTTTGTATCAGATATGTTTTTTCGCTTATTCGGCGGCTGCCAGCGCCTCGCGCGCCTCCAGCCATGCGTCGTAAGCGTCATAGTATTCGTCGGTGCTCATCGGATGGTCGAGCATCTTCTGGCCCTTATACCGCTCCTGAGAGATGCCGAACGGCGCATACTGGGACGTGAACGTGTCGAGCTTGGAAACGGTATAGCCGCCGCTCCAGGGGCCCATCGGGATGGCGTAGGCATGCTCGATTAGATAGGCCTCGGCCTTGGCAAACGCCAGATACCTCTCTTCGGAATCCTCGGTGATGGCCTTGGCCGCCTCCAGCAGGGCCTTGTATTCGCTCAGGTCGATATCCACGGCCTCGTCGGTGAAGCGGTAGCTGTTGTTGCCGGGATCGAAGGGATCGGTATACGTTTCAGGATCGGCGTAATCGGCGCCCCAGTTGACCTTCATGAACGCGTAGTTGCCCTGACGGCGGTTGGCCAGGAAGCCGCTGCTCGCCCCGCTCTCGATGATGATATCGATGTAATCGCCGCCAAGCAATCCCTCGAGCTGCTGCTCGACCGTCTGGCACTCATCCGCCCACCAGGAAAGGGAGACGTTGAACATCATCTTCATCTTGATGGGGAAGGTCGCGCCCGCCTCGGTCAGCTCGGCGACGGCCTTTTCCTTGTATTCTAGCGCCAGCGCTTCATTGAAGGTATCCGTGCCCAGCGCGGAGATTTCCTTTAGGTCGCCCAATGTCACATAATCGGCGCCCTCGAAAATCTTGAAGTTGCTGGGGGTGATCGTGTTATAGATCAGCTCCTCCGCGTTCACCGGATCGACGTTCAGCATGGCCTTGACGCGGTCAAGACCGTAGAAAATGGATTTGCGGAAGTTCTCGTTGGCCACGGCAAGCTTCCAGTTTTCGGGCTCGTACTCTTCCTCGAACGCGGGATTAAAGTCGAAGCTGTACCAGGCGCTGTACTGGCCGTACTGACGCACGGGGCGGACATAATCGGCCTTCTCCAGGTCGTTGAGCCAATCGGCGGCCAGGGCGTTGTCGATGCCGAAGCCGTCAATGTTGCCGTCCAGGAAGTACTGCGGCGCGACGTTGCCGGCCTCCTTGTTGTAGGTGGAGTCGATCTTATCGATATACACCTTGTCGGCGTCCCAGTAGGACTGGTTCTTGGCTAGCACGGTCTTTTCCTGCGGGCGGAACTCGGCGAGCACATACGCCCCGTTGTACAGAATGGTGTCGTTGCCGGTCGCAAGGCCGAAGCCGTCGCCGATCTCGGTCAGGAAGGCCTCGTTCACGGGCATGAAGCATACGTAGGTCGTGGTGGACAGGAAATAGGGCGTGGGGCTGATCAGCGTATATTCCAGCGTTTTGTCATCCAGCGCCTTGACGCCCACGGTATCCCACTCCGTCGCGGGAGCGGGTTCCTTGCCCTCCTCCGGGGTGGCGGTGCCGTTATAATAATCCTCCGCGCCGGCGATCACGCCGTACAGGATGTCCGCCGTGGAGGACGCGTTCTGCGCGTTCAGGATGTACTTGGCGGCGGCCACGAAGTCGTTCGCGGTCACGTCGGCATAGTAGCTGCCGTCCGCCTTGACCCAGGTCGCGCCGTCCCGCAGATGGAAGGTGTAGGTCAGCCCGTCGGCGCTCACCTCCCAGCTTTCCGCCAGGGAGGGCTGGATCTGACCGTAGTTGTCATACTCGACCAGCGTGTCGATCAGGTTGGCGGCCAGACCGAACTCGTTGGTGGAGGAGGTGACCAGGTAATTCAGCGTCGTCACCTCACCGGAATACAGGGTGCGGTATACGACCTCGTCCGCCGCGCCCGCCATCGGCGCGATGCCGATCAGCATCAGCAGCGATACGGCCAGGCTCAAGGCTCTCAGATGGTTCCTTTTCATTTTCGTCCTCCTTTGCACAAATGTCATCGTTTCGCATTTTTTGAATCGACAATATTTATTTTGCCAGGACCATATTAACACGCAAGTCACATTTTTGCAACTTTCGGATTCCGAAAATTCATATTAAAAACAATCTGCTGAATACGCCTTTACTTTTTGCCCATTTGGGCCGCCTTCTGGGCAGCCGCCCGCGCTCCCGTGATGACCGCGCCGCGCAGGCCGGCGTTTTCAAGCGCCGCTACCGCCTCGATGGTGGTCCCGCCCGGCGAGCACACCATGTCCTTGAGCACAGAGGGGGCCTCCCCCGTCTCCTGCTGCAGGCGCGCGCTGCCCAGCATCGCCTGGGCGGCAAAACGGATCGCCTGGTCCCGGTGCAGGCCCTCGAGCACGCCGGCGTCGGCCAACGCGTCCAGGAACATATAAAAATATGCGGGCGCGCTCCCGCAAACGCCGATAAAGGCGTTCAGCTGGCTTTCCTCGATCAGCTCGGTTTTGCCGAGCGCGGACAGCAGGCGGATCGTCCCCTCCAGCCTCGCCTCGTCGACCGCGTCATTCCGGCACACGGCCGTCATGCCCTCGCCGATCATGGCCGGCGTATTGGGCATCGCCCGCACGACGGGGCAGGCCTGGCCGATCATGGCCGACAGTTGCCCGACGGTATAGCCCGGCGCGATGGAAATCAGGCAGGCCTCCGGCCGCAGGGCGTCCCTGATTTCGGCAAGGACCGCCGGCAGCTGCTGCGGCAGCACCGCCAAAATCACATAATCGGCGTCCCGCGCAGCCTCCCGGTTGTCCCGGATGCAGCGCAGCCCCGCCCATTCGCAGAGCGCCTCGGGCAGCCTGCCCGAGCGATTGGTGACGGTCAGCTCTCCGGGCTCGCATAGCCGGGCCCGCAGCATTCCCCGGATCATGGCCGAGCCCATTTTCCCGCTGCCCAATACTGCCGTTTTCATGATGCTTCCTCCCCGGTTGTCCCGTTATCGGCGATAACGCGCCGCCGTATCCCGCACGACGGCGTTCAGCTCGTCCCAGCGCTCCTCCATTTCCTCGACCAGGCGGAACTGCGTCCTCGCCCGATCCAGGTTATGGCCCTCGCGCTCGACATGGAAGTAGGTGTCGCCGTTCAGGTGGTCGGTCAGGAAGCGCATCCCACACTCCAGCGTCATCAGCTTCGCGCCCCATACCAGGGTATTTAGCTCGGCCTCCGACAGGCTGACGGCGCACTCGGACAGAAAGCCCTCGGTGAAGGCCGAAAAATAATCCATGGACAGATGGACCTTTCCCAAGTCCGGCTCATCCTCCAGCGCCGTGGAGGCCCCAAAACGGATGGCGTCGCCGAAGTCGTTGCCCGAAAGCCCCGGTATGATCGTATCCAGGTCGATCACACAGAGGGGCTCCATCGTCGTTTCGTCAAACAGCACGTTGCTCAGCTTAGTGTCGTTGTGGGTCACGCGAAGGGGCAGCTCGCCCCGGCGCAGCATATCGGTCATCACACCCATATCCGCCTGCCGGGCCTGCACGAAGGCGATCTCGGGCGCGACCTTCTCCGCCCGGCCGCGCGCGTCCCGGCGCAGCGCTTCTTCAAACTGCCGGTAGCGGTCCGGCGTGTCGTGGAAATGCGGGATCGTCTCCGTCAGCGTGTCGGCCGGATAGTCGGCCAGCTGATTCTGGAATTTGCCGAAGGCGACGCCGCTTTGCCGAAACACCTCC
Source organism: Clostridia bacterium (assembly GCA_017469085.1). Taxonomy (GTDB): domain Bacteria; phylum Bacillota; class Clostridia; order Christensenellales; family Aristaeellaceae; genus UBA4246. Next base: position 4,130 of record JAFUHB010000127.1, on the reverse strand, counting down.
GGGCTTTCGGCCTGCATCAGGCAAACGCTGCCCGGCACGTAATCGTACATACGGTAATACTTGCCCTGATATTCCACGTACAGCGCGCCGTCCCGGGTGGGCACCAGGTTCATCGTGCCGCGCGGGTCCTTCGTGCGGTCCCGCAGATACCGGGTGACGCCGTCGATATTTTTCATCAGGCCCGCCACGTCCCGGAACACATGATGGTTGATCTTCTGCAGGACGTATCTCCGGCCGGTATCCATCATGACGTCCCAGGTGCTGTTGATATGGCCGTTGCCCACCGCGGCCACGGAAACCGGCCTTCCGTCAACGGCAAAGCGCTCAATGATCTCCCGCATAAGCTACTCCTTTATGCCACGCCTCAAAATAACGTCATGACCTTGCCGCCGTGCAGACGGGATTCCTCCGCGGCCAGGGCCACCAGATGGCTTTCCACCGACCGGTCAATGGAGGTCAGGGTGCCGCTGACGCCGATCTCGCCGCGCACCAGCTCCACAAACTCCCGCACCAGCCGCGCGTCCCCGCCGCCGTGGCCGGAAAAATCATCCGTCAGGGTCCGCACGTCGATCACCTCGTCGGGCCGCCCGTAGCGCATCACGCGGATCTCGTTGGCCTTCATATCCCCGTAGATTTCTCCCATGGTGCCGCCCACGCGGATCGTCCGCCCGCCGTGAGCGGTAAAGGCGGTCATGGTAAAATTCACGGTCGCGCCGTCGGCGAGCTCCAGGTTGACGACCTGGTGATCCACCACGTCGTTGTCGCAGCGGTAGACACAGCGGCCGTAAGGCCCGGTGCGAAGGGCGGCCATCAGCTTCTCCTCCGTCGGCTCGAAGGCCACGACGTTCTGCGGCCAGTCATCCCCGGAGCGGCGGTATTCGTCCAGATAGAATTGCACGGCGTTATAGGGGCAATCGGCGGCGACCGGGCAATCGACGCAGCGCGCCGCGCTGCCCTCCGGCGCGTTTCCGCCCTGAACAGGTGCAGGCCGCCGAAGGAGGAAACGCTCCGGCAGCGCTTGCCGGTCAGCCACAGGAGGATATCCATGTCATGGCAGCATTTTTGCAGGATCATGCAGGAGGAAAGGCCCTCGTTGCGCCAATTGCCGCGCACGAAGGAATGAGCCTGATGCCAGTAGCACACCTGCTCGATGGCCTGCACGTTCACCGTGTCCCCGATCACGCCCGCGTCGATCAATTCCTTGATCTTCTGATAAAAAGCGGTGTAGCGCAGAACATGGCAGACCGCCACCTTCCTTCCCCGCTCCTGAGCGATGCGGGACAGCTCGCTGCACTGATTGGCAAACGGAGAGATCGGCTTTTCGAGCAGCAGATCATAATCCTTGAGCAGCGCGTCCTTGGCCTGCATATAATGGCAGCGGTCGGGCGTGCAGATCAGCATCACGTCGGCCAGCCGAGGCTGGGCCAGCATCTCCTCCGCGGAGGCATAGCAGGCGTCGTCCGCAATGCCGGTCAGCTTTTTCATGCCCTCCAGCTTTTCCGGATCGATGTCCGCGGCAGCGACGATCTTCGCCTTGTCCGGCATTTCCAGCAGTATTTTGGTATAGGTGTCCTGGCCTCGGGAGCCGCAGCCGGCCACGGCCACGGTAATCGGTCTGTCCATCATGATGTCTCTCCTCTTTTTATCTCATTCTGAAATCCAGATGCCGGGGAGCCGGCACGTTTTCCGCCGCCCAGGCGAGGGCCGCTTCGTCCGCGCGGCCAAATTTCCGCAGAGCGGCGACCTCGAACCAGAGGTCCGTCGGCAGGGTATTGCCCTCGCGGATGTCCGTCAGGACGATGGGCCCGCGCAGCACCCGCTCCGCCTCGTCCAATTGGCCGGAGCGAAGCAGCGCGGCGGCGTAGTAGGCCGTGAGCCTGCCGTCCCGCCGAAGCTTCGCCTCCAGGCCCGCATAGAGCGACAGCATTTTATCATATTCACGGTTTTCAAGCAACGCCTCCATGGCCTCCACCGCCAGAGGACGAATGGGCTTCATGGCGACCGCCCGGAGCAGGCGCTCCGCGCTCTCGGCCCGCCTGCCCGCCGCCTGCTCGCACAGCGCAAGGCCGCGCAGCGCCCAGGGATTTTCCGCCCTGTCCAGGGAAAGGCGATATTCCGCCTCGGCGGCCGCCCGATCTCCCTGCGCGTGGGCCATCACGCCCAGCTGATAATGGGCGTACCAATGATCGCTCTTTCCGCTCGCCACCGCCGCCTTGAGCGCCCGCTCCCATTCGGGGCCGGTCTGGTAGCTTGCCGGCTCCTCCATAGGCTCGGGGCAGGGCAGGATCCCCTTCTGCGCCAGCTGCATCCAGGGCTTTTCCTGACGGCCCAGCCGCATGGCAGCCAAAGAGAGCCCAGCCGTATCGAAAGCCTCGCCCAGGAGCGCCTTTTCGGCGCGGGCAAAGCCCATGCCCTGATGAACAGGCTGCCCGGCGACCCCATCCAGCTCCCTTTGGACCTGACGGTGCCGCCTTTCCAGCTCTTCGGCGGGACGGGCCTTAGAAAGCGCCTTTTTGGCGGCGGCGACGGCCTTTTCCCAATCCGGGTCCTGAGCGGCTGCCGGGTCGGCGTGGATCGCGCCGTAGGACTCCAGCCAGCTGATGCTGGCCCCCGCCTTCATGGGCAGGTGCTCCAATTGGGTGTGCGCGAGGCCGGACTGCAGCTCGATATAGGCGCTGCCCGGCCGGGACAGGAAGGTCTGCCAATGACGGCCCCCGTTCCCCATGCCCCATACGAACAGCTTGCGTCCCCGAAGCTCGCCGGTCGAGGTCTGGCACATGCCATAGCCGTCGGCACCCAGCGCCGCGATGAACGGGCGCTCCTCCTTGGGCACGTCAAAGAAAAAGTCCATCGCCTGCGGCAGGCCGGTGGTGTGGGAAATATCCCAGTCCAGCGTGCCGCCGTTCTCGCGGGCCAGGCGGACCGCGTCGCCGCTCAGCTTGTCCGCCTCCACCGTCATATAGGGGATCGGCACCTTGGACAGCTTCCCGCCGTAGCCGTATCGGAAGGCCTTCGCGGCGGGCACCAGCACCCGGACGTCCTGGCGCTCGTCTACCGCCATATTGCTCCACCAGTAGACCGCCGTATCCTGTTGCCGCGCGTTGTCGATGCGGACGCGGACATAAAGCTCCGTCGCCCCGTCCGGCAAAAAGGCCTCGACACGGTAAAACAGGCCCCGCACCCGCTCGTACTCATACATCCGCAGCACCGGCGTGCCGTCGGACAGGGTCAGTGTTTCGCACGCCATGTCGTCCGCCGTGAAGGGGGTATGGCCGATGATGCCGCAGTTCCACTCCACCCCGCCCGAAAACCCGGCGTTGCGCAACGCCAGGTTGGCCGGCTGGTAAACGGGGTTCGTGTGCATCAGCTCGCGGCCCTCGTCCTTGTCATACAGCGACCAGAGCCGCCCGCCCAGCTGCAGCAGGAAGGTGGCCCGCAGATGCTCGTTTTCCAGCACCGCCGCCTTGAAGGCGCGCCTACGGCGCTTCCTGCCGTACCCATCCTGGATGGTATAGGGCAGGATCGAATGGATCCGCCCCCAGCCCATGTACCGGGCTTCCTCGTCCGACACCGTCTCCCGGTCGATCTCGATGGCCGCGTGCAGGTCGTCCACCTGTTTCAGGTCCGGCAGCGGGTTATCCCGCCCGAGGGAGGCCGCCGGCATGGAATAAGTCGTGATGTTCAGCATACTCATAGGCCTCTCTCCTTATTGCTCCGGGTACTCGATCCGATACGTCCCGGCCGCAAAATCAACCGTCACGCGCGTACCGTCCGCAAAGGCCGTCCGCTGGCGGGTGCGGTCCTCGTTCAGGAATTCATGACCGACCATCTTTTCCTTGGCGACGTGCCGCTGCAGATCACGGATCGTTTTCCACTGCGCAATATTCTCGTCAAGCTCCGCTCCCTCGGCCGTTTCGCTCATATACCCCATGCCGCCGTTCAGCAGGCACTGCAAAAAGCCGGTCGTCCCCTGCGGGATCCCCCACTCGCCCGCCGGCATCATCCAGGGGATCAGCACGCAGTCGTGATAGACCAGGTTGAACAAGGGGGCCGGGATCGCCGTTTCGCTCAGGTAGGGCGCCCAATGGCAAAATACCTGGGAGTCCATCGCCCAGTCGTTGACCTCCTCG
>JAFUHB010000126.1 GCA_017469085.1 Clostridia bacterium | reverse complement strand
GGTCGTCACCAACCCGGATATGCTGCACTCCGGCATTTTGCCCCATCACACCAAGTGGGTCAAGCTGTTTGAAAACCTGCGCTATATCGTGATCGACGAGATCCACACCTACCGCGGCGTTTTCGGCAGCAACCTGGCCAACGTGCTTCGGCGTCTCATCCGCCTGTGCGAGTTTTATGGAAGCCGCCCCCAGTTCATCCTGTGCTCCGCCACGATCGAAAACCCCGCGGAGCTGGCGCAGACGCTGATCGGCCGGCCGGTGACCCTGGTGGATCAAAACGGCGCGCCCTCCGGCGAGCGGCATTTCATCTTCTACAACCCGCCCGTCGTCAACCGGCAGCTGGGCATCCGAAAGGGCGTGCTGCCGGAAACCCGGCGGATCGCTTCGCTGCTGGTCAAAAACGGCATTTCCACCATCGTTTTCGGCAAGAGCCGCCTCCAGGTGGAGGTGCTGACCCGCCAGCTCAAGGAGCTGGTCCGGGACCCGATCGGCAACTCCGGCCGCGTGCGCGGCTATCGGGGGGGCTATCTGCCCTCCGAGCGCCGGGAGATCGAGCAGGGGCTCCGCCACGGGCGCATCGACGCCGTCGTCTCCACCAACGCCCTGGAGCTTGGCATCGACATCGGCTCCCTCGAGGCCTGCGTGATGTGCGGCTACCCCGGCACGATCGCCAGCACCTGGCAGGAAGCGGGTCGGGCGGGCCGCCGCCACGGAGTCAGCCTGACGGTGCTGGTCGCATCCTCCTCGGCGCTCGACCAGTTTATCGTCACCCATCCCGATTACTTTTTCGGCAGCAGTCCCGAAAACGCGCTGCTCAACCCGGATAACATTTATATCCTGCTCAACCACCTCAAGTGCTCCGCCTACGAGCTGCCTTTTAAGGACGGGGACCGCTTCGGCAACGCGGTCGGCACGCAGGAGATGCTGGATTATCTGACGGACGCCAGCATCCTGCGCCATGTGGGCGACACCTATCATTGGTCCGAGGAGGATTTCCCGGCCAGCGAAATCTCCCTGCGCACCGCCATGACCGAGAACTTCCTGATCATGGACGTGACCAACCCCGCCAACGTCCGCATGGTGGGCGAGATGGACCGCTTTACGGCGCCCATGCTGCTGCATGAAAACGCGATCTATCTGCACGAGGGCGTCACCTATCAGGTCGAAAAGCTGGATTTCGACGCCTGCAAGGCCTTTATCCGCAAGGTGGACGTGGATTATTATACCGACGCCGACCTGAACGTGGCGCTGAGCCTGCTGGACGTGACGGAGGAACGCCCAAACGCGGCCCTCGGGGAAATCAATGTGACGGCCCGCGTCCGCATGTTCAAGAAAATGCGCTTCGACACCGGCGAAAACGTCGGATACGGCCCGGTCATGCTGCCCGAAACCGAGATGCACACCACCGCGGTCTGGTGGACGCTGCCCCAGGCCGTGGCCGAGCAATACGGCAAGGACGACCTGCAGAATGGGATGCTGGCGATTTCCAACCTGCTGCGCATCGTCGCCCCGCTGAACCTGATGTGCTCGCCCCACGACGTGGCCGTCAGCTATCAGGTCAAGTGCGCCTTTACCGATAAGCCCACCCTGATTTTGTATGACAACTGTCCAGGCGGCGTCGGTCTGGCCGAAAAGGCCTTCCATATGCGCGCCTTGCTGCTGGTCGCCGCCCGGCAGGTAGCCGAGGACTGCGGCTGCGAAAACGGCTGTCCCTCCTGCGTCGGCCCGGAAGCGGAAATCGGCAGCAGCGGCAAATCAATGGCCAAGCGCCTGCTTGACGAGCTGATCCGGAACATCTGACGCACGACACATGAAGGAGGGACCTCGCCTTGCCCAGCCTTGCCCCGTATACCCGCGCGCTTGATTATTCCTACGCGCCGGGCATCTTTCCCTCGATGGAGGCCGTCCGCAAGTCGCCCGAGCTGGTGCGTCGCCTGCTGATCGGCAGCCGGACGGAGGGCTCCGAGGGCGTCGCCCGCCTCCGCGCGCTGTGCGAGGAGCGCGGCATCCGCGTGGAGACCGCCGATAAGGCCCTGGCCCGCCTGTCCGGCAAGGGGAACTGCTTTGCCGCCGCCGTTTTTGAAAAGCGCATGCTGCCCCCCGCCATGGACGCCCCGCACATCGTCCTGCACCATCCCTCGGACGCCGGAAATCTGGGGACGATCCTCCGCACGGCGCTCGGCTTCGGCTTTCTGAGCGTCGCGGTGATCCGGCCCTGTGCCGACGCCTTCGACCCTCACGTCGTCCGCGCCTCGATGGGGGCCTGCTTTTCTTTGCGCATCAGCGAATACGAAACCTTCGAGGAGTACCGCGCCGCCTATCCGGGCCACATGCTTTATCCCTTCATGCTGGACGGGTCAGTGCGGCTTGGGGAGGTTTCCCCCGCGCAGTCCAAACCCTTTGCCCTGATCTTTGGCAATGAGGGCTCCGGCCTTCCGGCCGAGTTCGCCGAGATGGGACAGGCGGTACGCATCCCCCACAGCGACGGCATCGATTCGCTGAACCTGTCCGTCGCCGCGGCGATCGGAATGTACCATTTCGCCCAGTCATAAGCCGAGCTTGCGGGGGAGTTTATCACCTTTAACCAAAAAAGCCTGCGCTAACAACCAAATTTGACAAAAAAGCCCTTGATTTTTGTATTCGGATTTGATAAGATAACCCCGGAGACGCGAAAGCGTATTTGTAAAAGGAGGCAACAATCATGGCTTACAAAATTTCCGATGCTTGCATTTCCTGCGGCGCCTGCGCTGCCGAGTGCCCCGTGGAAGCGATCGCCGAAGGCGATGGCAAGTACGAGATCGACGCCGACAAGTGCATCGATTGCGGTACCTGCGCGGACACCTGCCCGGTCGGCGCTCCCGAACAGGCCTGATCGAGCAAGCGAAAGACCCGCCCGGCTGTGAGAGGCCCGGGCGGGTTTTTGCGTGCTGCCGCGCGCCCCGGCACGCAGCCTCCCTGCTGTTGGCGTTTAGCATGATCTTTATCACTTTTAATCACGCGTGAAAGTATGGTATAATTAGGCATGGCTGCTTCCCCTTTCGTGCTGCTTCCCGGTGAGCGGCTGGACGACCTTCAGCGCAAGGGCCTCCTTTTGATCCAGCACCCCGACCGATTTTGCTTTTCGGCCGACGCCGTGCTGCTGGCGGACTTTGCCCGCGTGCGGCCCCATGAAATCGCGGTCGACCTGGGAACGGGCACCGGCGTGCTGCCGCTTTTGCTTTCCGCTCGGGAGGAGACCGCCGGATTCGACGCCCTGGAGCTCGACCCATATCAGGCCGATATGGCCCGCCGCTCGGTCGAAGGAAACGGCCTCTCGAAACGGCTCCGCGTGATCACGGGCGACCTGCGCTCGCTGCCCGACGTCCTGCCGAGGGCGCATTACACGCTCGTTGTGTGCAATCCGCCCTACCGGCGTCAGGGTCAGGGGCAGGCGGCAAGTGCGGAAAGGGATAGCGCCGTCCGGGAGGGAAGCTGCTCGTTTTCGGATGTGGCGCTCGCGGCCCGCTCCCTGCTCCGCTTCTCCGGCCGTTTCTGCTTCTGCTTCCCTGCCGACCGGCTGTCCGAGGCCTTCGCCGTTTGCGAAGGCCAGCGCCTTACGCCCAAACGCCTCCGCTTTGTCCATGCCCTTCCCGGCAAACAGGCCTGCCTGTTCCTGGCCGAATGTGCGTTCGGAGGCCGCCCAGGGCTGACCGTCCTGCCTCCCCTTTTCCTCCGAGACTCGGAGGGCCGGGAGACCCCGGAAATCCGACAAATTTACACTCAGGAGACTTTTCCATGAAAATCTATCGCCCCCTGGTCGTCGCCCTGCTGCTCCTGCTGCTGGCCTGCCCCTCGCTGGCCGACGAGCGCGTGTTCGTCCCTACTGAGGACTGGGTCCCTCCCGTGATCGACGAGAGCGTCAAGGACACCGAGCCCTGGCTGCTGGTGTTAAAGATCGCGCAGGAGGAAATCGGCTACACCGAAGGGCCACTCAAGGACCAATCCAAGTACGGCGAATGGTACGCCGGCAAGCGCGTCGCCTGGTGCGCCGAGTTCCTGACCTGGTGCGTCAACGAGGCCGACACGCGATACGGCACCCAAATGCTGCGGAGCATCTACCCAATGTACGGAAAATCCAAGGAGGGCGCTCCCTGGTTCGTGGCCCGGGGCCGCTTCGTGACCGACGACGACCGCATCCCCGTAACGCACGAAAAGCAATGGCTGGTCGGCGACGATCATTATCTGGAGAATAACGAATACATTCCCTATCCCGGCGATTATCTGTGGATCAGCTATTATTCTCCCGAAAAGGGCACCGATCACGTCGCCATCGTGGAGGGCGTGTCGGTGGACCCCGATGGGGAATTGCAGGTCCACGTCATCGAGGGAAATAACCCGGATAAGGTACAGCGGAATATGTACGCCGTTTCCTATAAGCTGATCTACGGCTACGGGACGCCGGTGCGCCGCGCCAATACCGACGTGGGCCTGTATGATACCTGCGACGACATTTTCGTCTATCAGTCCTTCCTGCGCCGCAAGGGCTACCTGACCGAAAAGGGGCAGTACGCCAAGCAGATCTCCCGAAAGATGGTGGAGGCCATGCGGCGTTATCAAAAGGACAACGGCCTGCGCACCAGCGGGATGCTGGACCTGGCCACCCGTACCTTCGCCGAAAACGATCCCGATTTTCAGGCCGCCGTGCAAGAGGTGTTCCCGTGAAGCTGATCATCGCCGAAAAGCCCAGCGTCGCGCGGGATATCGCGAGGGTGCTCAAATGCTCCGGGCGCGGCGAAGGCTACCTGAAGGGAGAGGACTATCTGGTAAGCTGGGCGCTGGGCCATTTGGTGACCCTGGTGGAGCCCGACGAGCTGGATGAAAAATATAAAAAGTGGCGTATGGAGGACCTCCCTCTGCTGCCCGAGCATATCCCCACCAAGGTAATTTCCAAAACGCGCTCCCAGTTTTCCACACTGAAAAAGCTGATGCTTTCTTCTGAGGTGGACAGCCTGATCTGCGCCACCGACGCCGGGCGGGAGGGCGAATTGATCTTTCGCCTGATCTACGAAAAGGCGGGCTGCAAAAAGCCCGTCGAGCGGCTGTGGATCTCCTCGATGACCGACGAAGCGATCCGGGAGGGCTTTGAAACCCTCAAGCCCGCCTCCGAATACGAGGGGCTGTATCAAAGCGCGCAATGCCGCTCCCAGGCGGATTGGCTGGTGGGCATGAACGCGAGCCGCGCCTTTACCCTGCGTTACGGCGTGCTTTTGTCCATCGGGCGGGTCCAAACGCCGACGCTGGCCATCCTGGTCAAGCGCTATCGGGAAATCGCCGATTTCAAGCCCGTCGAATACCACACCGTGACCGCCGATTTCGGCGATTATCAGGGCGTTTGGTTCCGACCGGACTCGGAGGACGAAAAGACCGCCCACCGCATCCCCGACGCGGACGCCGCCCAGGCGATTGCGCAAAAGGTCAAGGGAAAGCAGGCCCAAGTAAAATCCGTTTCCAAGGAGGAAAAGCGGGAGCTTGCTCCCCAGCTTTACGACCTGACCTCCCTACAGCGGGACGCCAACCGTCAGCTGGGCTTCACCGCGGATAAAACGCTCAAGCTGGCTCAGGCCCTCTATGAAAAGTGGAAGGCGCTGACCTATCCGAGGACGGATTCCCGCTATCTGCCGATGGACATGATCGGCCGCGCTGCGCAGACATTAAAAAAGCTGCCTGCCCCCTACCAGCCCCTCGTGCAGGGCATCCCATATAAGGACGGCAAGCTGCCCTTCTCCCGCCGCATTTTCGACAACGCCAAAGTGTCCGACCATCACGCCCTGATCCCGACGCCCCAGACCGCGCCGCTGGACAAGCTGCCGCCGGACGAGCGCGCGCTGTTCGACCTGGTCGCCCGGCGCACGATCGCCGCGTTCTACCCGCCCTATGAATACGATCAGGTCAAGGTCGTCACCGAGGCCGCGGAGGAAAGCTTCCGTTCCACCGGGCGGGCGGTGCGCGCGCCTGGCTGGAAGGCCGTTTATGCGCAAACAAACTCCGCGCCAAGCGCCAGGGGCAAGGCCAAAAAGGCGGAAGACGCCGAGACCGTCCTGCCTCCGCTACTTGTGGGAGACACCCGCACGGTGCGCAAGACTACTGCGAAAAAGGAAAGCACCAAGCCCCCCGCTCCACATACCGACGCCAGCCTCCTGGCCAGCATGGAAAACGCCGGGCGAGACCTGGAGGACGAGGCGCTGCGCGAGCAGATGAAAGGCAGCGGCCTGGGCACCCCGGCCACCCGCGCCGCGATCATCGAGCGGCTGATCGCCGTCGGCTACGTCCAGCGCCGGGGACGCGCCCTGAACGCCACCGAAAAAGGCGTCCGGCTGATCGAGGTCGCGCCGCCGGAGATCGCTTCCCCGGAAACCACCGGAAAATGGGAGCTCGCCCTGAATGAAATCGCGCAAAACAAACGGGATACCGCCCGATTTATGGAGGGCATCCGCCGGATGACCGATTTTCTGGTGGAATACGCCCAGCGCACGGAAAACCCCGGAAGCTTCCCCGAGGAAGAACGCAAAGGCGCCCGCGGCCGTAGGAGCGCGGCCAAAGCTCCCTCCGTCCTGCCGGACGTCGTCTGTCCCCTGTGCGGAAAGCCCGTGCAGGAAACGGCCAAGGCCTTCGGCTGCTCGGACTGGCGCGGCGGCTGCCGCTTCACCCTTTGGAAGGATTGCCTGGCCCGCGGAGGCGGCCCAACCCTGAATTCAAAGCTCGTGACGCTGCTGCTGCGCGACCAAACGGTCAAGGGCTCCTCCGGCGTCGTCAAACTGGAAGATGAACACATCCGCTTTTATCCAAGCGACCCAGACGCCAAGGCGGTCAGCTTTCCCTACCGATACAAAAAAAAGGGCGGATGACCTTCGTTTGATGCTGTTGTCATGCTTCCCTTGAGCCGCCCATAACTCAGGCGGCCGAGAAACGGCCTTCATCCTTTTTGCCGCTTGTTACCGATTTTGGATTGCGTTATAATAGCAGGGAAATCACCCCTGCGCCGATCGGAGGAAAACATGAAGGAAACCGTCGTTCATTCCTACAACGACCTTCAGACGCAAATCTTTTCGGACGTCTGGAATGAAAAGCTGCTCCGTTACCGGGACAACCGGGTATACCGCGGCATGGCCGACGTCCGCTGGACCCTGGAGCCCGCCTTAAACCGCGCCTGCCCGCACGACCTGACGCTGGAGCGGCAGATTCTCCGCTCCTTCCGCAAGTACGGCTACGCCGACCTGGAATCCACCGGCTCCTTCTGGCAGATCGCGGCCATGGGGCAGCAGTTCGGCCTGCCCACCCGCCTGCTGGACTGGACCTATTCCCCGCTGGTGGCCGCCCATTTCGCCACCGAGGATATCGACCTGTACGACCGGGACGGCGTCATCTGGCGGGCCGACGTGGACCGCATCAACCAGCACCTGCCCAAGCCCCTGCGCGAGCTGTTGACGGATAAGGACTCCTCCATCTTCACCATGGGCATGCTGGACCAGATCGGGGGCAATTACGATGCCCTGTCCGCCTTCTCCGATCAACCGTATGCCTTTTTCTTTGAGCCGGCGAGCACGGTCAACCGCATCGCCAACCAATACGCCCTCTTTTCGCTGACCACCGATCCGGCCATTCTGATCGATCGGCTGCCCGGCCTGGAGGACTGCTTTGAAAAGATCGTGATCCCCAAGGAAATCAAGCTCGAGGTCCGGGATAAGCTGGATTACATCAACATCTCCGAGCGCATGATCTACCCAGGGCTGGATGGCATCTGCAAATGGATCACCCGCCGTTACGCCAACCTGGGTCCCCAATATAACGCCCACCGTTCCGAAGAAAAGAAGGGAGAGGATTCCCCATGCTGATCTGCGATACGCACTGCGATACGCTGTACGCCCTGGCCGAGCACCCGCAAAGGCCGACGGACGTGACGCTGCCCCGCCTGCAGACCGCCGGTGTCAGCCTGCAAACCTTAGCGCTCTATGTAGGCCCCAGCAACCGGCCCGAGCGCGTGACCGACCTGTTTGTCCGGATGGAGGAAGCCTTCGCCCGCCTTCTTGCTCAGGGCTGGCGGCAGGCGGACGACCCCCGCGACGCCAAAGCGGGAGAGACGCGGGTCATGCTGTCCATCGAGGGCTGCGAGATCCTGCAGGGGGACCTGGCCAGGGTGGAGGCCTGGCGTCAAAAGGGCGTCCGCATGGCCGCCCTGACCTGGAACTATGAAAATGATTTCGGCACGCCTGCCAAGCTGAACGATACCGACGGGCTCAAGCCCTACGGCCGGGAGGCCGTGCGGGAGATGGTGCGCCTGGGCATCGCGGTAGATACCTCCCACCTGAATGAACGGGGCTTCTGGGACCTGCTGGAGATGGGCGTTATTCCGCTGGCCTCCCATTCCTGCTGCCAGAGCCTGTGCCGCCACAAACGCAACCTGTCCGACGACCAGCTCAAGGCGCTGTTCGCCGCGGGCGGCTATGTGGGCATCAATTTCTACCCCTGGTTCCTGAGCGACGACGGGCAATGCACACTGGACACCGTGGCCGATCACGCCCTGCATATGCTCGAACTGGGCGGCGAGGGGCATATCGGCCTTGGTTCGGATTTTGACGGGATCGAGGCCAAGGTGCCCGGACTGGAAAATCCGCTGGACGTGCCCGCCCTGCTGCAAACCTTCGAGCGCCGCGGGATCACCGGAGAGACCTTAGAGGGCATCGCAGGCAGGAATCTGCTGCGCTATTATGACCGGATCGACCCCCGGTAAAGCCAAACACAAGCGAAGGACATTGTCCCATCATCGGCGCAGTTGCGCGACAACGTCCCAGAAAGGAGCGTTTCTGATGACACCCAAGCAGCAAACCTACGAGCTTCTCGCCAACACCATCATCAAGGGGCTCAAAAAACGCCAGATGGAGGGCTACTATGCCCCTGATAAAGAGGCGGCCGTGCAGTTGGCCCTATCCCTGATGCCCGCCGGCTCCTCCATCGCCTGGGGCGGGTCCATGAGCCTCAGCGAGAGCGGGCTGATGGCCGCGCTTTCGCCCGATACCTACGACATCATCGACCGCGACAAGGCTTCCTCGCCCGAAGAACGGGAGGCCCTGAAGGCCCGCATCGTGAACGCCGATTATTTTCTGATGAGCACCAACGCCATCACCATGGACGGCGAGCTGATCAATATCGACGGCCACGGCACGCGGCTCTCCTTTTTGATCTACGGCCCGAAGCACGTGATCGTGCTGGCCGGCATGAACAAGGTGGCCCCCGACCGCGCCGCCGCCGAGGCCAGGGCGCGCAACCTCGCCTCCCCGGCCAACAGCGTGCGCTTGCATCGAAACACCCCCTGCGCGCTGACCGGAAGATGTCAAGATTGCTATTCTCCCGACTGTATCTGCTCCCAGTTCGTCTACACCCGCCGCTCCTCCATCCCCGGCCGGATCAAGGTCATCCTGGTCGGCGAGGAATTGGGCTACTGATCACGCCTGCGCAAAAGCGCTCCCGGAAAGCCGGGAGCGTTTTCGCGCCTGTTAATACTTGATCATTATGTATCGATTCCGATTTTCCGCAGGAATTCAGTCACATAGCGGCGATAATCCTCCGGCGCAGTCAGCACCGAAGCGGCGTGCCCGGCGCCGGGGATCAAATGGAGCTCGCTGTAGCCCTGTGTCGCCCGCTGCATGTTCACGCTGTGCTGGGGCAGGATAAAATCGTCCTGCTCGCCATGGATAAACAGGATGGGGATCCGATTGTCCTTCAGGCTGTCAATGGGCCGCATCTGGCCGTACCAATACCCATAGCGAAGCCTGGCGCACAACGAGGCCACTTTGACCAGCGCCGGCGGCAGGTGCATCCCCTTCAAGCCCGCCCGCATGACGCTTTCAATTTCGCTGAAGCCGCAGTCCGCCACAACAAAATCGATCGGCGGTTTTTGGGCAAGGCAGGCGATCGAGGTGGCGCTGCCCAGCGATTCGCCATGGATCCCCAGCGTCCTGGCGTCCGGATAGCGCTTCCGGCTGTCCCGGATCATGGCGTTCAGGTCCTTGGCCTCCCGCACAGAATAAGTGCAGCAGGTGGGCGCGTTCTCCCCATGCCCCCGCAAATCGTACAGGATGACGTTGAAGCCAAGGTCCAGGTACATGCGCGTATATTTGAGGGAGCCGAAGCGATTGTCCGTATACCCATGAGAAATCAGGATATACCGGTCCGTCGGCTCGGGGTTGATCAGCAGCTGCGCGTGCAGTGCATAGCCGTCGTCGCTTTCCACCGTATAATCCTGCTTTTGCAGGGCGTCGTACCAGGAAATATCGTAGTGTGCTTCCTGCCAGGCGCGGGCCTCCGTAAGGCTCTGCCGACGGATCCGCATCGAGTACGCGGCCAGCGCAAAGCCAAACCCCAGCAGGACGACCGCCAGGATCGCCAGCGCGATCAGTATGCCTTGCATCATTTTTCCTCCTTGTCAGGGTCTGTATCCGCCATGGGGGGCGGTCACGCTTCCCACTCGTGAATGACCTCGCCCTCCAGGGTTTTCCAGGTAAAGACGGTATCCTCCAGGGTCATATATCCCCGCTTGCTTCCCTCCTTGGGGATCGAAACAGAGCCGGGGTTCAGGTAGCGGATCGGGCCCTGTGTTTCCCACTTGGGCACATGGATATGGCCGAACAGCACCATATCTCCCTCCTGCAGGGGCGGAGGGTTCTGCGGCCCGAAGAGATGGCCGTGCGTCGCAAAGCACAGCCGCCCGCCCACCGGCAACAGGGCGTAATCGGCCATCACCGGGAAGGAGAGCATCATCTGGTCGACCTCCGCTTCACAGTTGCCCCGCACCGCCAGGATGCTGTTTTTCCGCTCGTTCAGCAGCGCAGCGACCTCCTTGGGCGCATAGCCGTCGGGTAGGTCGTTGCGGGGGCCGTGGTACAGCAGGTCGCCGAGCAACAGCAGCCTGTCAAACCCACCCGCGTCAAAGGCGCTCAGCAGCTTCCCACAATAGAGCGCCGACCCGTGAATATCAGACGCGATCAGCCATTTCATAATTTTTCCCTCCGTATCGATAAAGCTTGACTTCGTCAGCCGGCGTTTTCGCCCCGACTCAGCGTAAACCAGGACGAATAGGCGAAATAGGTGTCGCCGCCCGCCTCGGTGCGGACCTTGATCATATACCGGCCGGGCTCGGCGGGCGTCCCATCCTCCTTGGAGCCGTCCCAATAAAAGGCGTCTCCCTCGGGGGTCAGGTGCTCCGGCCGCGTCGGCTCGCTCCGCGCCAGGTAACGCACCGTTTCACCCCGCATGTCCTGCACGGACACCGTCAGCAGGCAGGGGATATCGTGCCGCACAAGAGCGGCCATTTCCTCCCCGCGGCTGGGCTGGAAAAAGCGTCCCACATCCACGCGCAGCGCCACGTCTCCCTCGATGGGCAGCACGCTGAGCAATCGGCTGTCGTGCAGCGTCAGCCGATCGTTTTCCTCCGAATAGATCTGCAGCATCAGGTAACCGGATACGTCCGTATCCTCGTCGGCCAGGCCCAGGCTGAGCGTGCGCTGATACCAGCCGGGCTCCAGCGTTTCCCCGTTCTCGCCGTCCCACAGCATGGGGGCGGAAGCAAAGTCCCACACGCCCGCCCGGTCGTAGACCAGCTGGTACGCCACGCCCACCGGCCGCGTGATTTCAAAGGAGAAGGTAATCTCGGTCAGGTCGCCGGTAAATACCGTATCGTCAAACCAGATGTCCCGCACGGCGTCCAGCGCCCCCGCTTCCTCCGATGTCTCGGCGGCAAAGAGCGCGAAGCCGTCCTCCTCCTGCGGGTATACCTGCGGCGTGGAGGCGGCGAAATGATCCAGCATATACCGATACAGCTCATGCAGGGTGACGGTCCCGTCCCCGTTTTCATCAGCGGGCCATTCTCCGCCCGGGCTCAAGCCCGCGGCCAGCACCGACGTAAAATAACCGGCCCCGTTTCCTTCCCCACTCGGGCCGGAGCGCCAGTACCAGCTTTCCTCGCTGCCGCCCGCGCTGCACAGCACCTTGATATCCGCGCCCCGCAGCATCCCGCGGTCATTCGGGTCATTGAGCCCCTTGCCGATCAGCGCGCCGGAATTGCAGGCGTCGATGATCAGCACCTTGACACCCGGTATCGGGGATAAGATGTCGCTCAGGTCCGCCGCCGTCAATTCCTCCTCCGTCAGGCCGTCAGACAGCAGCAGGGACGCGGTCAGGCTGCTGCGCGCCGGGTTATACAGCCCATGCGTACTGATGTAGATCAGAGAAATATCCCCGGCCTGCGCCCCCGAAAAAACGCCGCTCACCGCTGCCCGAAAGGCGTCGATCGTGGCGACAGTGCCCTTTTCGGAACGGATCAGAGCGTATTCCCGCCCGTCCCGGGACAGGGCCTCCTCCATCAGGGCCACGTTGGTCTGCGCGGCGGGGGTCGTATCGTCCTGCGTCACAAATTGATCGCAGGCAATCAGCAGCGCCCTTAAGACAGGCTGCCCGCCCTCCTCCGCGCCCGCCGAGCACAAACAGCCAAGCAGCAAAAAGAGGACCGCCCCCATGATCAGCCCGATTCGGCGCATGTGGCAGCCCCCCTTCCGTCCGCAAGGACCCCGCGGCCCAAGTCAAGCCTGGTCCCATCATACCATATCCGAGGGGGAAATTCAAATCCGGTGGTTGTTAACGCTGTCAGAAAAGCGCCGCCGCGCAATAATGCGTGGCGGCGAGGGGAAGGGGAATGATTACTGCGCAGCCTGGGCGAAGATGTCGGACATAGCGGCCAGTACAGCGTTGCTGGCAAAGGTAGCGCCGGTCACGGTATCGACGCCCTCGACGCTCTGTGCGGCGATGACGGCGGGGAACATTTCGCGCTCCACAGCGGCCCACAACACTTCCGTTTCTTTGCCTTCATAATCGATGCTGACGACATTGCCATTCTCCACCACAGCGGTCAGGGTCAGCGGGCCCTGCATACCGACGGCAGAGGCGGAATAGACGCCATCCTTCAGGGAACCGGCGGGCAGTTCAACGGCTTCCGCGGTTCCTTCCGCACTTACGACTTCCACATGGCCCAGCGCCAGCGCTTCGGCAGACGCCTTTTCACCGGCCACGCGACCGAACACCAGCACGTCGGTAATCGAGCTGCCGGTATATCGGGAAGTACCGTGCAGACCGCCCGTCGTTTCACCGGCGGCATACAGACCGGGGATCACATTGCCCTCCGTGTCGATCACCTGGGTATCCACATTGATCTTGATACCGCCGCAGGTGTAATGGATCGCGTTGCCATAGGACATGGCATAGTAGGGGCCAGTCTCGGCAATGTTCACGTTCGCGGTGATCGCCGTGCCGTTCTCGTACTGCCCGTTCTTATAGGCGGCGTCATAAATCGCCAAGGATTCTTCCATCGCATCCGGATCGACGCCGATCTTCTCGGCCAGTTCACGGATGGTCTCTCCCTCGGTCACAACGCCGTTGACATGATAGGTTTCCAGGGTGGGGGCGGTTTCGTAGGTCGTGATGTTATAGACCATCCAGGTCACTTTGTCATCCAGCATCCCTTCCAGGGCAATCAACTTACCGGCGGAATTAAAGGTGATGCCGCCCTGACGGGTCACAGTAACGCCAGGCGCAGTGCCGGTTTTCTTTTCCACGGACACAGCGGCCACGCCATCCATGTTGATCAGTTCAGCGCCGATCGCCTGGGCCATCAGCATACCGTCGCCGGTATTCGTGGCCTGACCAGTGGTGCCGTAGCCGGTGAACTGCGGCGCATACTCCGCGATCAGCTCCGCATTGCCGCCAAAGCCGCCGGTCGCCAGGATCACAGCATTGGCATGATAATCCTTTTCACCGTTCTTGGTTGCCACATGAACGCCGTTCACCCGGCCTGATGCATCCTGTAAAAGAGCGGTCGCCTGTTCATTGTAGCGGATTTCGATACCACGCTTCTCCAGCTGCTCCAGCAGCAAGGGGACCAGCACCAGACCAACGGAGCGATTCTGCGCGTCACGGTGAGAACGAGGCGGATCATTGTACTGGATCTGGATCTTGGGGGAGAATTCAAAGCCGATGGCCTCGCAGAATTCGATCGCGGCGGCCGACTGGGCGGTAAAGAATTCTACCAGCTCCATATCGTTGACCTTGCCGACGCGTAGCATGTCCTGCGCCCACTGCTCGGCGGAATCCTCGATCCCGGCCGCCGCCTGCAAAGCGGTCCCAGCTGCGTCCACACCGCCGGACGCGCGGTTGGTATTGCCGCCCGCGTTGGACGTCTTTTCAATCAGGATCACAGACGCTCCGGCGTCTACGGCATACATCGCCGCGATCATGCCTGCGCCGCCCGCACCGACAATGATAATGTCAGCGTCCAGCGCCGGAGCGGCCGTTTCGCCCAGGGCCGATACGGAGGCCGTGAGCATCATCAGGGTCAGGAGGATAGAGAGAACCTTTTTCATTTTGCATAGCTCCTTTCGATCTATTCTTCAACAAAGCTGTTTTCTACTGATTTTGATGATGCACTCATCATTGGGTGAAATCATCAATTCAACTTTGTTGAACAATCTTGGAATCGTTATAACACCCCGCTGCAAAATTGCAAGACATATTTGGGAAAAATTCGTTGCAAAAAATGCAACTTGCAATTTCTGCAAGCAACTTTCCCCTTCGCCTTCCAACATCTTGACGTCTGATCCGAAAGAAACCGTCCTTCCATTTCCTACCTTTGTGCAGCTGTTTTCCCCGTCTCATCGAATCGGTTCATTCGCTTTCGTTCCAAAAATGTGGGATTGCTTTCGCGATTCCCACATGTTTTGTGAAAAATTGCCCACTATTCACTAATGTTTTGTGAAAAACCAGTTGATTTTCCTTCATGAAATGTGTATTATAAGCTAGAGGCGGAAAAGGAGGTGCTTTATCTTGTATCTAAAAAGAAAGATCGACTCCTTCCTGACTGCGTGGAAGGCGGATCCGGATCGCAAGCCTCTGATCATCCGCGGAAGCAGGCAGGTCGGAAAGACAGAATCCATCAGCCATTTTGCGTCCTTTCATTACGAAAGCGTCATTGAGATCAATTTTGTCCGCGATGAAAAATACAAAGGGATCCTCGCGGACGGATATGAAACGGGCAGCATCATCAAAAACATCTCTCTTCTTGACCCGGGGAAGCAATTTATTCCCGGCAAGACGCTCCTTTTTTTCGATGAAATCACAGAATTTCCGGAAATCGCCGCCTCCCTGAAATTTTTTTGTCTGGACAGGCGCTTTGACGTCATTTGCAGCGGCTCAATGTTGGGCGTCAATTACCGGCGTATTGAAAGCAACAGCGTAGGCTATAAAAAGGACTACGATATGTTTTCATTGGACTTTGAGGTGTTTCTGTGGGCCAAAGGCTATCCGGAAAATGAAACGGAAAATCTGCTGCGCCACATGCGGGAGCTTCAACCGTTCAGTTCGCTGGAAATGGAAGTTTATCATTCTTTGTTCCTGGATTATCATGTTCTTGGCGGGATGCCCGCTGTTGTTGCGGCATATATTCAAAGCGGCACCTTTGAAGGCTCCTTGGAAACACAAAAACAGTTAATCGCTGATTATAAAGAGGATATCCGGAAATACGCCCTCGGAGTCGATCAAACGAGGATCGTCAACGTATTCAACCGCATCGCTCCTCAGCTTGCCGATGAAAGCAAGAAATTTCAGATTTCCAAGGTCGCTTCCGGCGCAAGATTCCGGGATTATCGCGGTTGCGCGGAATGGCTGGCCGACGCAGGTATGGTCAACATCTGCTATTGTATGGAATTTCCCGAGCTCCCGCTGGGCGGCAACTATGATCCAGACACATTCAAACTGTATTTTGCCGATACCGGCCTGCTCGTCTCCCTGCTGGACGACGAATCGCAAGAGGACCTCCGAGCTAATAAGAACCTTGGGGTTTACAAGGGCGCCCTGTATGAAAATATGGCGGCCGAAGCCCTCGTAAAACAAGGGTATAAGCTCTATTATTATAAAAAAAAGGACTCCTCTCTGGAGGAAGATTTCTTTATACGCTCGGCGTCCTCTCTCATTCCCATTGAGGTAAAGGCGAAGTCGGGCAAAACAAAGTCCATGAAGACCCTGATTGATTCCGACAAATATCCCGATATCCGGTATGGCTTGAAACTGTCTCAAAACAATATCGGGCATGAGAATAAAATCTATACTTTTCCCTCCTTCTGCGCCTTTCTTCTGAAAAGATTCATGTCTGACTTTCATCCGGCAGAAGAAGAATAGACATCGTCAAACCCGCCAAAGCAAAACCGCCTGCCTCGCTCATCGTGAAACGGCGGTTTTTTGATCCTTTCGCGAGATCGCACTACCCCTGCGCAAGCGTCTTGAGCGCGTCGCAATGGCGGACGATCGCCTCGGCCTCGGGAAGGAGGCGGAGGCCTGTGTCGGTGAGGGTGATTTCGGCGCGGCTGCGGTCGAACACCCGGACGCCCAGCTCCTTTTCCAGGGCGGAGATGCGGCGGCTGACCGTGGAGGGCGAGGTAAACAGCGCCTCTTCAGCCTGGGCGAAGCTGTCGGCCCGCGCCGCGATCAGGAAGCAGCGGGGGGGTTCGATATCCACGGCGTTTCCTCCTTCATACCAGGCCCGTTGCGTTCAATACCAGCAGCCACACAAAGATCGTCACGATCGAGAACACCGACTGCGACACCACCAGATACCCGGCCAGGGGGCCGTCGGCGTGCATGCGCTCCGCCAGGGGGAAAGTCGCGACGGCGGTCGGCGCGATGGCCATGACCACGACCGTCAGCAGCTCAATGCCGCGGAAGCCCGCCAGCACCGTCAGGCCGATCACGATCACCGGCAGGACCACCAGACGCAGGACCGTGCCGACGATCACGTTCCGGCTGACGGAGCGCAGCTTCTTGAGGTCCGTGCAGCCGCCCAGGGCAATGAAGCTGACCGTGGTCGCCGCGCCCGCCAGGCTGTTCACACAGCTGTTCACCGGCGTCGGCAGGGGAATCTTCAGCAGGGAGACGGACAGACCGATGATGCAGGCGATCACGAAGGGGTTTTTGATGAAAATCTTCAGCATCTCGGAGACGCTTGTCTTGCCGCCGCAGTAATGCTGCAAAATCAGGATGCCGCCGATATTGTACAGCGGGATCAGCAGCCCCGCCGCGACGGAGACCAGCGCCAGCTCGTCCGACGACACCAGGGAGGCGGCGATCACCAGGCCGAACACCAGGAAATTGCTCCGAAAGCCCGCCTGGATGATGCTGGCCCGGGAGGGGTTCTCTTTCACCAGGCGCGGGACGACCAGGAACAGCGTCCCCACGATCACCGCCTGGAGCAACAGCAGCCACAGCAGGAACCGGGGCGTCAGCCGGGAAAAATCGGTCGCCTTGATCAGGTTGTTGACCAGGCTCGCGGGCAGCAGAAGCACAAAGCACAGCTTATTCATCGCGGAAAACGCGCTCTCCGGCAGCGTTTTCGTTTGTCGGAGCAGCCATCCGCACAGCATCAGCAGGAACATCGGCGCGACGATCCCCGCGACAAGGGAAAAACTGGACATCGTATCTCTCCCGGTGGATCAAGTGGTTGGAAATGGAGAATTGGGATTGGACGTCCGGAAGGAAGAACCGGAGGGGAAGAGAAGCGCCGCCCGGCGATCCTCCTTCCCCTTCGGTTTCCTTCCGGAAACGGGTATTGCTGCTTCAGCATATTCAGCACCCACTGCGGGGCAAGCTGGGGCAGCTCCTTACCTTCGGCCTTGGCCTTGCGGTAGGCGGCGATGGTTTGCTCGCGGCCTTCCTCGTAGGCCTTTTTCTTTTCGGCCTCGTCCAGCACCACGTCGATATACTTCCGGGGGATCACGCAGACACCGTCCGAGTCGCCCATAACCAGATCGCCGGGCTCCACGACCGCGCCGCCGCAGGTGATGGCGGTGTTGATGTTGCCCTCGTTCTTTTTGATGGGGCCGCAGGGCATGAAGCCGCGGCTATACACAGGGAAGCCCAGCTCCACATTGCCGTCCCGGTCGCGGGTGTAACCGTCGATCACCATACCGGCGAAGCCCGCCGCCTGGCAGGCGCCCATGATCAGGTCGCCGAAGTAGCAGCGCTTTTCATAGGCCTTGCCGTCGATCACCATGACATAGCCGTCCTCGTGGACGGAGTAGCTGGCGACGTGGATGGGGACGTTGTCTCCGTTGTCGGTCTCCACGGTCAGTGCGGTGCCGACCATCTTCATGCCGCGCTCGACCGCGTTGATCTGGGCGCACAGGCAGCCGCCGCCGGGGAGATCGAGCTTGGCGGCCTTGACGCCGTCCAGCACATGGGGAACGCTCAGCTTCTTGGCCCGCTCAATGATCTCCGAAGGGAGCAGCGGGGCGCAGGGATTGATCATGCCAAGGACCTCTTTTCTTTTTTGGATTGCAGAATAGCCAGACCCAGGATCACGGCGGCCACGACGAAGCCTACGCCGTTGGCCCACAGGGGCTGATTCAGCATCAGGGCAATGGCGCAGGGCACCAGCAGGACGCGCTCGAGCATCTTCAGATCCCGGCCGCACCAGCCAAACAGCGCCAGGCCGAGGATCGCGCAGCCCAGGAAGGCGGTCGCGACGCTCAGGATCACCATCGGGGACATTCCGAAGGTCGCCGTCGCCGCGTTATACAGCAGCAGGTCGTCGTTATACAGGAACACGAAGGGGATCAGCAGACCAGAGATGGCCAGCTTCATGGCCTGCAAACCTGTCTTCCACATCTCGCCGCCCGATATGCCGATGGCGGCAAACACCGCCAGGGCGACAGGCGGCGTGATGGCCGCGATGACGCCGTAATACAGCACGAACAGGTGCGCCGCGGGCAGGGACACGCCGATATCGACCATGGCCGGGGCAATCAGGATGGACAGCACGATGTAGCACGCTGCCGTCGGCAGGCCCATGCCCAGCAAGATGCAGACCAGCGCGGTCAGGATGCCCATCAGCAGGATGCTGCCGCCCGCCAGCATCTCGATCAGGCCGCTGATCTTGAGGCCGAAGCCGGTGACATTGATCGCGCCGACGATGATGCCCGCGATCATGCAGGCGATGGACACCGTCATCATGGACTTGGCAGAATCCACGCACAGGTTCTTGAGGTTTTTCAGGGTGAAGTTCTTGGGGTTATGGATCAGGCCGATGATCAGGCTCATGATGATGGTGATCAGCGCGGCGCGCTTGGTGGAATAGCCCATAACCATCATGACGATCAGCGCGACGATGGGCAGGAAGAAGAACCAACCTTTTTTGAAGATCTGGCCGGTGGTCTCCTCGTTGGGGTCGGGCTCCTTGACGGGGATCTTGTGCTTGTGCGAGTAGGCCAGCACGGAGACCGACAGCGTCAGATAGTACAGCACCGCGGGGATCAGAGCCGCCAGGCAGACGTTGCCATAGGACATGCCCGTGGCGTCCGCCATCAGGAAGGCGACCGCGCCCATGACGGGAGGCATGATCTGGCCGCCGTTGGAGGCCACGGCCTCGACCGCGCCGGCAGTGTCCGGGTCAAAGCCCGTGCGCTTCATCAGCGGGATGGTAAAGGTGCCGGTGGTCACGACGTTGGCCGCGCCCGAGCCGTTCACCATGCCCATCAGCATGGAGGAATAAATGGCCGCCTGCGCGGGGCCGCCGCAGACCTTGCCGAAGGCGGAGAAGGCGATCTTGACGAAGAACTCGCCCGCACCGATAAAGGACAGGACGGAGCCGAACAGCACGAACAGGAAGATGTAGTTGCCCGCCGTGGAAAGGGCGCTGCCAAACAGCCCCTCGCTGCCCACCGCTAAGTAGGAGCCCAGGCGTTTGACGCTCAAACGGGCGGATTCCCACACGCCGGGCAGGTAACGACCAAACAGCGAATAAATGATAAACAGGATGCACAGCGTGGGCAGGATCTTGCCCAGGGCCCGGTAGCCCACGCACAGCGCGACCATGACAAACATGATCATTACGAAATACTGATAATCACTGTACAGCGTGGCGCTGGCGCTGTTGGAATTGCGCAGCCGGATGACCTCGATGGAGCAGAGGATCGTGATCACGATCAGGAAAATGTCAAACAGCGGCAGGGACACCCGGTCCGCCGCGCCCACGACCTTATGCAGGGCGGGCAACTTTTTGGCAACCAGATGCAGCACGCTGAGGATCGCCGACACGATAAACAGCCATTTGAAAATGCTCTTTTCATCGGCGGTGAAGGGAGACTTGCTGAAAATCGGCGGCCACACGAACAGCAGGCACAGGATGCCGCTGACGATTGCGCAGCCGTACAGGAATTTGCCCACCTTGACGCGGGCCGCCTCGCTGCTGTCCGCTTTCAGGCGGCGCACCAGCACGAAGAAGGTCACGATAAACGCGCCGTGGACAACGGCCAATTCGGTGTTGTTGAGCAGAAGAAACGGTGAGGCGGCCAGCAGATGGAACACGCACATCACGATGGCGACGGTCGTGGACAAGACCAGGCAGACCTTGTCGATGACCTGCTCCGAACGGGAGGCCGGAGCCTGAACGGCGTTCGCAGGTTCACTCATAATTGTTCATTCCCCTTTATCGATGCGGTTAGTCGGATGATATGCGTCCGCGGCAGGCAGCGCGCTGCCTGCCGCGGAGAAAAGCGGTTTGTATGGAATTACTGGATGACGCCGGCGTCACGGTAAGCCCGCTCCGCGCCAGCGTTCAGCGGGATAAAGGGGGTCGCGATCATGTCCAGGGTGATCTGGCGGGTCGCCACGTTGGTGTCCTGATAGACCGGCAGGGTCTCGATCATCTTGGTCACGAAGTCATAGATGGCGTCCTCATCGGCCTCCGCGCCGCAGAACAGACAGGTCATATAGGCCAGAGTCTGGGCGTCCTCGGTGTTGGTCTGGTTCTCGTAGGTGCCGGCGGGGATGGTGGCCTGGATGGCGTAGGAATACTTTTCGCGCATGGAATCGCTCACTTCCTGGGGCAGGCTCAGGAAGGTGAAGGCGGTGGTGGCGGCGGACTGCTGGATACCGGCCAGAGGATAGCCGCCGACCTGGAACGCGGCGTCGATATCGCCATTGGCTAGGGCTTCAGAGGACTCGGCATAATTCATGTAGTAGGGGGTGATGTCCGCTTCGGTGATGCCGTAGTAGCTCAGCACGTCCCACACCATGTACAGCCAGCTGGTGCCCTGGGAGCCGACGCAGATCTTCTTGCCCTTCATGTCCGCCACGGACTCGATGCCGGAGCCGTCCTTGGTGTAGATGTGCATCTGGCTGTAATACAGCGCCGCGACCTCCTGGATGGCCTGGGGGCCCGCCTCAGCGTAGGTCAGCTCGCCGTGATACGCGCCGTAGATGGCGTCGGAGTTGCCCATGCCGATGTCGATATCCAGGCTCTGGGCCAGGGCGACGTTCTCGTTAGAGCCGGCGGTGGGGATGACGTTGACCTGAAGACCGGCGTTCTGGATGGCGGCGCCGATGGCCGCGCCGACCTGGTAGTAGGTGCCGCTGGTGGCGGCGGTGCCGAAGATCAGGCTGTCCGCCAGCGCGGCGGAAGCGCCCAGCACGAGGCACAGGGACAGGACGAGAGCAAATACCTTTTTCATGTTCGTTCCTCCTAATTGTTTATATTACACCGCATGCAGCGGCATAAAAACAAAATGATGCATCAGGGCAGGACATCCTTGCCAAACTGCGAGCAGAATGCCGTGGAAATACTATTCCCCTGCCAAGCTTACACGAGCTCCTCCCCCGCCACCGGGAAGAAGTTGGAAAAGCACTCTGCGTATTTGTAGGTCTGGTTGCCGGAGATGCGGCGGATGTGGTTGCCACGCAGGAAGGCGCGCTCCGTGTAATACTCGATCAGATGGCTCTGGGCCTTGAAGCACTTCATGGCGGCGACCTTCTGGTCGTATACCTCGGTGATATCGATCAGCTCGCCGGGGAAGAAGCGGCTCAGCTCGGTCTGATGGGGCTCAAAACCAAAGAGGCGCATCTGCTTGGTGGTCTTGGTGCCCTCAATGCGGACGCCGTTGGAGTTGGCCTGGATGCTGCTCTCGAACACGAAGCGGCTGACGGCGTTATGATCGGGATTCAGGACATCCTCGCCGTTCTTATCATGGGTCAGGATGATGTCAGGCCGCACCTCGCGAATCTTGCGGATCAGCCGTTCGCGCACCGCTTCGTCCAGTGCCGGAGCCATTGGGTAATCGGGCAGGTCCCAGAACTCGATATGCTCGATGCCGAGGATCCTGGCGGCCTCAGTGGTTTCGGCCAGGCGCTCCGCCTTGACGGATTCATAGGTTGCGCCTTCCTTTTTCCACAGGTCGTTGCTTTCCCCGCGGATGCCAAAAGAAAGCACCACCACATGAACCTCAGCTCCATTTTTGATGTACTTGGCGATGGTGCCGCCGCTGCGCCACACATAGTCCGCCGCGTGCGCGCTGACCACCAGCATTTTCTTGCCCTGAATCATCACTGTATCCTCCCTTTAATCTTTTCCGAGGAGCTTCCTCGGATTGGTCACCATCATGGTGCGGATATCTTCCGCGCTGAAGCCCTCCTGCAACAGCCGATCGGCCCAGGACGCCATGCCCTCGTCCGGATAAATGGACGTCTTTTGGCCCAGATCGGTGCCCAGGATCACGTTTTCAGGGCCAAGCTGGCGGATCATATCCACCGTTGTCGCCCACTCGCACTTATTGGTCGCCCAAGTGGTATAGCAGTGCTCCATCTTGGCGCCATAAGAAGCGAACATCTTCTGGTCCTCCACGCTGTAGAAGGTGGTCGGGAAATCAACATGGGTGATTACAATGTTCTTGACGCCCCGCTTGGCCGCTTCCGGCACCAGCTTGTAGGCCTCCTCGTGAGAAATGTGACCGGTCGCCAGGATCACGTTATACTTGGCAATGATATCCAGGACATCCAGTACCTCCTGCTTCAGCTCACCCTTATTGTCCAGGAGATTGATAGTCGGAGCTTCAATGCCCGCTTCCTTCATCTCAATGATGATCTGAGCCCAGAAGGGCAGCTTCTTATTAGGATCGCCGTTGAAGGTATGGGCGCGTTCATGCTCGTTGTCACAAGTAGGGAACCAAACCAGCCTGGCGCCGCTGCGGGCCGCCATCTCCATCGCAGTCGGATTGATACCGCCGACGGAACTGTTCAGGGTAATCGTCCCCACGTAATCCACCTCAGGATAAAGCTCGTGCATCAGCTCGGCGCGCTCGCTGGTGCAGAAAAAGTGGCTCTTGATGGCGTATCCCGCCATGCCGCTGTCCTTGATGCGGGCCGCCATTGCAATGTCGTTCATCTTGCGGGGCAGCACATCCGGCGCAGAATGCACATGCAGATCATAAGCTCCTCGAATTAGTTCCATTGCCTGAGAAGAAAATTCCATGTCAGCACTTCCTTTCAGCAAAATTGTTTAACAATCTTGACAACACGGATATTAACACAGAGTGATTTCCTTGTCAATATAGAATTTGAAAATTTCTTTTAAAAATTCGCCGGATATGACATCAGCGCTTTTGGACCTCTAAATTTTTCGATATACTCTTGACAAAACATACAGGCAAATCTATAATCAAGGACGTAATTGTTAAACAATTTTGTTCTCGGAGGATTGGCATGGCAGCACAGACACAGACCACAATCGTATACAACGGCCTAAAAAAACGGATCAACGACGGTTTCTACTCTCCCGCGGAAAGCCTGCATGAAGCTGCGCTGGCGGAGGAATTTGGCGTCAGCCGCAACACCATCAAAAAAGCCCTCCTCATGCTGGAGAGCGACGCATATGTGACCATGGAGCAGAACAAGGGCGCTCGCGTTCGCAGCTACTCCAAGGCGGAGGTTATGGAATTCCTTCAGTTCCGGCAGGAATTAGAGGGCTTCGTCGTCCAACTGGCCGTACCCGATTTTACCGAGGCGGATCTGGCGCGTCTGGACGAAATTATCGAGAAAATGGCGGAGCGGCGTGCGGAAGGCGATCTCTTGGGATACTCAGCGCTGAACCGGGATTTTCACGCGGTCATCTATTCCGTCTGTCCTAACCGCATGGCCGTCGACGTGCTGCAAAAGCTGAAGAGTCAAATGAAAAAATACAACTCCAAGTCCGTCCTGATTCCGGGTCGGTGTGATAATTCTTTTGAAGAGCACACCGCCATCCTGGAAGCCATCAAGGCGAAGGACGCCCTGCGCGCCAAGGAACTGATGGAGCTGCACCTCAGTCACGTCTGCGGCATTTATGACCAGTACTATTCGATCCTATTCTGATTTCGAGAGAAAAATGGAATAATCTCGTACTTTCAATTAACGATAGGATAAATATTTCCGCATAACGGGGCGAATGGGCGGGGAGATCATGTCCAGATCGATCTCCTCGGGCCGGAACCATTGGAGCCGCAGCATTTCGCCGTCCCGGCACGCGGGCTCGCCCCGAAAGTCCCGGCACAGGTATACGATCTCGATGTTGGAAACCTCATCGCCGTTGGGGTATATATAATGCGCCTCCGGGCCGGAATTGACGCAGAAAAAATCCAGCCTTTCCGCGGTCAGCCCCATTTCCTCCAAGAGCTCCCGCCTCGCGCAGTCCTCGACCGGCTCGTCGATCTCCACCGAGCCGCCGGAATAACCCCACAGCCGGTTGTCGGCCCGCTGCCCAAGCAGCAGCCGGCCCGCCTGATCCACGCACAGGACGCTGGCGGCGCATTGCAGGATCGTCCTGTGCCCCACCAGCTTCCTCATATCCGCCATATAACCGGTCATCATTGTCTCCATCCGCGCGCGGCATCTCCTCGCGCCGATTTTTTATATTCCGTCAGCGGCGCTCGTCCCGCAACGCCCGGCGCAGCTTCTCCTCCTCCGCCTTGGCGCCGTAAAGCTGCTTAGCCGTGCAGCCCGCCCGGCCGCCGCCCGCGCAGGCACACGCGCAGGCACAGGAGCTCGCGCAGGCGCAGCTGGACACGCAGGCGCAGGAATGGTGGATCGTGCCGCCCCCGCCAAAGCCGCCGCCTCCGCGGAAGCCGCCGCGGTAATGTCGGTTGCTGCGGGAAGCGACGATCGCGATGATAATGACCGTCAGGATGAAAATAAACACCATCATCTCCAGGATCGCTTCCGCCCGATCGTCGTCCTCCTTGGCATGGGTCGCCGGCTCAAGCACGCCCTCCTGATATTTGACGGTCACAACGCCTTTTTCGCCCTTTTTAAGGCTTCCCTGCCAATAGTAATAGCCGTCCAGCTGGCGGGGCTCCGGCGCGGCGCTGTAAACGCCCTGCTCATTCCAGCGCAGGATAAAATTGCGCACCTCCAGGTCGTTGAACCAACTGGGGGCGAATTTGAAATTGACGGTGCCGCCCTCCTCCGTACACAGCCAGGACTGATGCAGCTTGAAGGCGAAAGTAATCACCTCGTCCTGGTAGTAGCTGCGGTCCAGGTCCACCCGCACATACGCCTCGTCGCCGGACCCGCTCACCCGAAGCTTTTTGATATTCCCCGTCAGAGCGGTCAGCTCGTCGGCATGACGGTTGGCGATGCCGATCTTGACCCAGTTCAGCGGGCCCTCCAGCGTGGAATCAAGCACCTTCCATTCGATCTGATAGGTGATATCGGCGCTGGCGTCCTGACGAACGTCCACGGTAACATAATAATTCTCGATCTCGTCCAGGTCGGCCCGGGCCGCAAGGGAGAACACCGTCAGGCAGCACAGGAGCGTCAGGCAAAGCGCAAGCTTTTTCATCACGATTCCTCCTTTCCCTGACGCAGCTGACAGACCTGCTCGCCCTTGGCGGATTCCTCCCGGATCTGCCGGCAGCGCGGGCAGTCCCAAATCCGGTCAAAGGGCTCGGTCAACAGGTTGCCCAGGCTTTCGCCCAACCAGCTCTGGCAGGGCACGACCTCGCCGTCCGGCGCGACCGCCATATTGCTCAGGGCCGCCCCGCAGGAGGGGATCTGCGTCGCACCGACAGTGCGAAGCTCTTGCTCTGTCAAAATACCCGGCGAGATGAAATTGATTTCCAGCCCATTCTCCCCGCAATAGGCAAACGCCTGGCGAAGGATATTCAGCAGGGCATCCCGGTCCAGCGCAAGCCGTTCGGAGGCCTCGGTGCAGGCCCCGCCGGTGGGGATCAGGCCGGAACAGGTAAAATAGCGGACCCCCATGGCGGATACCTCCCTCAGCAGCCCGACATAATCCCGGTTCAGGGCGCAAAGCGGCGTATTCACGCTGACGCTCAGGCCCGCCTCAACGGCATTCCGGATGCCCGCAAGCGTTTCGTCATAGCGCTTGGCTCCGACCAGCCGCTCATGAATATCGCGGTCGGCAGAATAGAGCGTCACCTGCACGCTGTCCAGGCTCGCTTCATAAAGCCGCCCGCACAGCTCCTTGGTGAGCAGCGCGCCGTTGGTATTGAGGCGGGTGATAAAGAAGCCGGCGTATTCGATCAGCTCGACCAGGTCCTTGCGCATCGTCGGTTCGCCGCCCGTAAAGGTCAGCTGCGCCACGCAGGCCTGCCGACAGCGGTCGATCACCCGCTTCCATTCCTCCGTGGTCAGCTCCCTTTGGCCGGCCAGCGGCTGCCCGGCGGCATAGCAATGCACGCAGCGCTGATTGCATTGCCAAACGCCCTTTTCATCCGTCATGGCGCTCACCATCAGGTCCATCCGGTGAGGCGCGCGCATGTAGGGCGCATAGGCAAAGATCGACAGCGTCCCCACGTCCTCCCGGGGCTCCTCGCCCCGCGCGATGCGGATCAGCGTATCCAGGATCCGGTACAGGTCCTTGCGGAAGCGGCTCTTGGAAACGAAGGGGTATACCTTTTTGACGCGCTCCAGCGTCCGGCGGGTCAGCTGCTCATAGGCCTCGTCGGGGATCTCCCGCCCGCTGAACACGTTCAGTTCCTCCATAAAGGCAGACAAAAGCACCGCCCAGGTAAACGTGATGGGCAATATATCCTGCCCATTTAAGATCACGGTATACGGCGTATCCTGATTGCCGTCCTCCCGGGGCGGAAGCAAGTGGATACGCACCACGCCGGGCTGCTTGGGGTCCAGCGTGGTGTGGCATACCTGGGTCAGGTGCTTCAGGCGGTATCGTTCTTCCCGTCGGGTCAGGCGCATGATGATCCTCCGTGTTCAATATATAGATGTTAAAACAATTTTTCGAGTTCGTCAGCGCCGATCAGTTCGCCGGGCTCTACACGGCCAAGCACCCTGCCCACACAGCGCACGTCGTCGTCCTCAGAGGGGCGGATAGGCTTATAGGCCCGATTGTGGGAATAAAGGCCGTCCCGCCGGTATTCCTTGATATAGCCGTTGCCCGCCACAACGAAGATGCCGATCTCCCCCGGCTCCAGCCGCTGCGCGTACCGCACGTATACCCGGTCGCCATCGTGGAAGGTGGGCTCCATGCTTTCGCCGTTGACGGCAAAGACCTCGTCGGCCATCCGGGCGAGACGACCGTCCTTTACATAAACGAATTCCGGCGCCTCGATGTCGTCCAGGGGGGTGCCGACGCCCGCCGCCGCCGAAAGGCCCTGCATCGGCAGGCAGCGCCTATTTTTGAACTGGCCGACCGCCGCGCGGAGCTCCTCGTCGCTCCGGGCCAGCTCGTGGACCATCCGCCGCGCCAGCTGCCTGCGCGAAGCGCCCAGCGAACGGAAGTCCTTCAGCAATTCCCGTTCATCCTCGGGCGCCGCCGGGTCCTGATCGGCGTCGAAAAACACCGTCAGCGGGATGCGCAACAGCTCGCACAGCGCCGTCACCGCGTCGATATCCGGCCGGGAAACGCCGTTCTCCCAGTTGCTGATCGTATTCGTGCTGTAACCGAGCGTGCGCCCCACCGTGCCCTGATCCAGCCCGGCCTTTTCCCGGTATTGACGGATCACGTTGCCATAGTGCGTCGTCCGCTTTTCGCCCAGGGGGACGCTGCGGGACTTTCTTGTTTTCCCGAAGGAGGCGATCGCCTTTTCATCCTCGCGTATCCTCGCCTTTCGCATGGCCGCCCCGCCTTTCGCGTTTGTATTGAATAAATTTATTCTATTCCCATTTTATGTGAATGTCAAGAATCGCACCGACAGAATTGATATGTACTACCCTTCAGAAAGCATCTTGAAATCATCGCTTTCACTTTACAACCCGCCTGGTGCGTGCCATAATAGATTTCGGGAGAGTAGACGGAGGCCGGTAAGATGAAAAAAACACTGTTTACCCTGCTAACACTGATCCTGCTACTGGCCGTCGACGCAGTCTCGGCCGAAAGGCTGATGACAATATCCGACCTGCACTTAACCACCAATTCGGCGGCCTTTGCGGACGTGCTGGACGCGATGCGCTCCCACGCCATCCAGGCGGACGCGATGCTCATGCTGGGAGATAATACGAATAATGGTCGCAAAGCGGAGCATGAGGCTGTCGCCGCGTTTTTAAGCAGCGTTACGGATCAAGGAACTCCCGTCTATATTCTTCCCGGCAATCATGATTTTTCCGGAGCTCTGACGCGGGAAGAATGGCTTGCGATCTACCGAAGCTTTGGATACGATCAGGCATACAGCGTTGACAGCGCTTCGCTGAGTTATACCGTTCGCACAGTGGGAGGCACCGTGCTGCTGATGCTAGATCTAAATGTATATGATGTGCACGGCGTCTCCGACACCACTGGAGGAATCAGCAAGGATATCCTCTCATGGGCCGAGTTTGCCCTTTCTCAAACGCGACCCAACGAACGCGTCATCGCCTGCGCTCATTACCCCCTCCTACCAGAGGAAACGGAGGCCGTGCCCGGAAGCAAAGAATTGCTAGCTCTTTTGGATCGCTATCAGACGCGTCTTTACCTTTGCGGCCACCGTCACGTCAACGACACTGCTTCGATCCCCTCTCTGCGTCAGATCACCGTCGGTGTTCCGACCGGATATCCCGCATGGGCCGGGATGGTCCATAGCGAGCCCGAAGGATTTTCCTATCAGGTAGAACCGCTGTTTCTGGAAACAAGCGAACGTTGGCAGGCCTTACGGCAAAGCGCGCTTTCGCTTTCCCTTGCTATGGCATCCGGCTCGCTGCAGGGAACCCAGTTTGAGGAAGATCAGGAAGCTATTCAATGGTTCTCAGACGGCTTTATGGCCTATACGGAAGGACGGATGGCAGCGGCGGCCTCAGCGCTGCGGGAGCGCCCCGGCAAAGGCAAATGGGAACAGGCGACAGAAATACGCTCGGTTACACGCGTCTGGATGCTATCTCTCGTGGAGCATCCACCCGAATCAGTCAAAGAATTGAGGATCCCCTATGACAATTGACACGGCCCATACGCCGTTGCTTCGCCTCTATCACCCCGAGGTCCCCGCTTTTCTTGAGCAGGGAGCCGAAACCGCGATAGTACAGCGTCTTGCCCAGGTGGGCATGAACTGCGGCTGCGAATATACATCCTTCCCCATCTTTCAGGCAGCCGATCCATACAGCCGGCTGGATCACAGCCTGGGCGTGGGGCTGATCGTATGGCGCTTCACGCAAAACGCGGCCCAGGCGATCTCCGGCCTGCTGCACGACGTCGCCACCCCGGCGTTTGCCCATGTGATCGACTTTTTGCGCGGCGACTACGTCCGGCAGGAGGCGACGGAGGATGGGACGGAGCAAATGATCGCAGGCTCCCCTGAATGGCAGTCCCTTCTTGCCGCCCTGGGACTGACCGTGGCCGACGTAGCAGATTATCACCGCTATCCGATCGCCGACAACGATTCCCCTCGCCTTTCCGCCGACCGGCTGGAATATACGCTGGGCAACCTGCTGCATTACCGTCTGCGCAACATCCGGATCATTGGGGAATACTACCGGGACCTGACCGTATGCACGGCAGAAGATGGAAACCCGGAGCTTTGCTTCCGCACGCCGGAGCTCGCGCGGGATTTTGCGCTGGACGCGCTCTCCACCTCGCGCATCTACATATCGGACGCCGACCGTTACGCCATGCAGCGCCTGGCGGAGCTCGTGCGCGACGCCCTGCGCCGGGGCGCTCTCCGGGAAGCGGACCTATATCGAACGGAGCCCGAGGTCATTGCCCTACTGACAGCCGATCCCGCCGTTCGGGCTCAATGGGACGCCTTTCGCGCCATGAAGCAAACAGTCAACGCTTCAGCGCCGGGTGCGGAGGAGGGCTGGCGGGTCATTCCGGCCAAAAAACGCTACATCGATCCCCTGATCCTGGACGGACGCCGCGCATCCTCGGCCTTCCCCGAGGTCCACGCCACCATACAGGATTTCCTCAGCTTATCCCTGGACGGCTACGTCCGCGGATACTGAAAGCAAAGCTCGCCCGATCGGTCCAAAGCCAGTCGGGCGAGTCTTCATTGATTATGAAAGCTCAAACATGCCGGTATACAGCTGATAATACCGCCCCTTTTGGGCGATCAGGCTGTAATGGTCGCCGCGCTCGATGATGCGGCCGTTTTCGAGCACCATGATCGCCTGCGAGTTGCGGACGGTGGACAGCCGGTGCGCAATCACGAACACCGTGCGTCCCTTCATCAGCCCGTCCATGCCCTTCTCGATCAGGGCCTCGGTACGGGTGTCGATGCTGCTGGTCGCCTCATCCAGAATGAGGACCGGCGGATCGGCCACGGCGGCCCGAGCGATGGCCAACAGCTGGCGCTGGCCCTGGGAGAGGTTCGCGCCGTCGTTGGTCAGCATCGTATCATAGCCGTCGGGCAGATGGCGGATAAAGAAGTCCGCGTTGGCGATCTTGGCGGCGCGCTCGATTTCCTCATCGGTCGCGTCCAGCTTGCCGTAGCGGATATTGTCCTTCACGGTGCCGGTGAACAGGTGGGTATCCTGCAGCACGGCCCCCAGGGACCGCCGCAGGTCATCCTTACGGATTTTTTCCACGTTGATGCCGTCGTAGCGGATCTTGCCGCTCTGCAGCTCATAAAAACGGTTGATCAGGTTGGTGATGGTGGTTTTACCGGCGCCGGTGGAGCCGACGAAGGCGATCTTCTCGCCGGGCCGCGCATACAGGGAAATATCGTGCAGCACGATCTTTTCCGGGTCATAGCCGAACACCACGTTTTCAAACACCACGTCGCCCTTGAGCTCGGTATACGTGACGCTGCCGTCGGCGCTGTGGGGATGCTTCCAGGCCCAGAGACCGGTGCGCTCCTCCGTCTCGGCCAGCGTGCCGTCGGGCAGCCGCTTGGCGTTGACCAGGCGAACGTATCCTTCATCCACCTCGGAGGGCTCGTCCAGCACGGCGAACACGCGCTCCGCGCCGGCCATAGCCTGCAGGATGGTGTTAAACTGCTGGGATAGCTGGGTGATCGGCATGGAGAAATTGCGCGCGAACTGCATGAAGGACACCAGCGTGCCCACGGAGGCGATGTGTCCGTTGATCAGCAGGGCAGCGCCGATGACGGCGATGATCACATACTGGATATTGCCCACGTTAGCCATGATGGGCATCAGGATGGAGGCCAGGGTATTGGCCTTGGTGGCCGCATCCCGAAGGGCGTCGTTGCGCTCGTCAAAGCCCTCCTGGGCCTTCTGTTCATGATTGAATACCTTGACTACGCGCTGTCCGGCGATCATTTCCTCAATGAAGCCGTTGACGGAGCCGACCGCCCGTTGCTGATCGGCGAAATACTTGCCTGAGCGCTTGCCGATCGCCTTGATGATGATCATATTGACGGGCAGCAGGGCGATCAGGATGACGGTCAGCAGCCAGGACAACCGGATCATCATCACCAGGGTGGAAACCAGCGTGATGGTGCTGGACGCCGTCTGCGGCAGGCTCTGGGATAGGAACTCGCGCAGGGTATCGGTGTCGTTGGTATAGCGGCTCATGAGCTCGCCGTGAGTATGCGTGTCAAAATATTTGACCGGCAGGGACTGCATATGGTCGAACAGCTCCTTGCGGATGCGGTTCAGGGTGCCGGTGGAAATCTGCATCATCAGGCGGTTGTTGACATACTGCGCGATCGCGCCGCACAGGTACATCAGCGCGATGCAGCTCACGATATAGGCCAGCCTGGAGAAATTCGGGTTCTCCTGCCCGATCAGCGGCGTAATATAATTGTCGATCACGTCCCTGAGCATATAGGTGCCGAAGGCGCTGACCAACGCGCTGATCAGGATGCAGACGAACACGATGATCAGCTTGTTTTTATCCTTGCCCATGTAGGACAGCATCCGTCCCATGGTGCCCTTCAGGTCCTTGGGCTTGGCGGTCGGTCTCATGTTATTGCGGGGCGGCATCAGGCATCAGCTCCTTTCTGCTGGGAGGTATAGACTTCCCGGTAGATCTCGCTGCGCTGCATCAGCCCCTCATGCGTACCGACATCCGTGACCCGCCCCTCGTCCAGGACGATGATGCGGTCCGCCTCCATGACGGAGGTGATCCGCTGGGCAATGATGATCTTGGTGGTGTCCGGCATCTGGGTGCGCAGCGCCTCGCGGATCTTGGCGTCCGTCGCGGTATCCACGGCGCTGGTCGCGTCGTCCAGGATCATCACCTTGGGCGATTTGAGCAGGGCGCGGGCGATGCACAGGCGCTGCTTCTGGCCGCCGGACACATTGACGCCGCCCTGTCCCAGATCGGTTTCATAGCCTTTGGGGAAAGACTTCACGAAGCTGTCCGCCTGCGCGATATCCGCCGCGGCCTCTATTTCGGCCTGGGTGGCGTGTTCGTTGCCCCAGCGCAGGTTGTCCGCGATGGTGCCGGAGAACAGCACGTTCTTTTGCAGCACCACGGATACCGCGTCGCGCAGGGCGGCGGTATCGTACTCGCGCACGTCATGCCCGCCCACCAGCACGCGGCCGGCGCTCACATCGTACAAGCGGGGGATCAGCGAGATCAGCGTGGACTTGGCCGAGCCGGTGGCTCCGATCAGGCCGATCGTTTCGCCCGACCGGATGGACAGGTTGATATCCTTGAGCACCGTGCGCTCCTCCGCGCCGGTGTAGCTGAAATTCACGTGATCAAACACGATCGAGCCGTCCGGAACCTCGGTCAGCGCATCCTTGGGGCTGACGATATCGGGCTGCTCCTCCAG
>JAFUHB010000125.1 GCA_017469085.1 Clostridia bacterium | reverse complement strand
GGTCAGCATCTGATTGGTAATCGAAAACGGCGGAATATAGCGGTCCATGGGCGACACCTCGCTTTCTGGTATATTATACGCGAGCGGCTGCGAAACATCAAGATCTTGTATGTTATCTTGACCTGTATCTTGACCGGTGTCATGACCACCTATGCCACTCTGTCATGATTTCCAATGCCCCAATGTCATGACTTCCTATGCCTCGCTGTCATCCTGAGCTGCTACGCTGTCATCCTGAGCGAAGCGAAGGATCTGATAACGCCGCTTGAGTCCTGCCGATAACAGGTCACCCGCTTGACAGCATGGGTTAAATTTGTTAAACTTAGGTTAGATGAATGTAACTTACGGAAGGGAGGAGATCGCGTGACCAGGGCGCAGACGAGGTGTCTGTTGGCCGTGCTGGCCCTCAGCCAGGATGGCGGGGCGATCGCCTCCAAGGACGTGGCCGATCGGCTGGGTATCAAGCGACCCACCGCCCACCGCACGCTGACCGCCCTGGCGGACAGCGGCTGGATCAAAAAGGAATATTACGGAGAAATCAGCCTGACGCCCTCCGGCAGGGAGCAGGCTGAGCGCCTTCGCCTTCGGCTGAACAGGCTGACGGCCTGCCTGACCGCCCGGCTGTCGCTGGACTGCCGGGAGGCCGAGCAGGCCGCCGTGTACCTGATGACCGAGCTGCCGGAAACGACGCTGCTGCGGTTGGAAGCCCTATCCTGACGGAGGGGCTCTTTTATTTTCCCCCAAATCGTCTGTCCCGCCCTTCCCCGGCACCTTTTCAGCCGGTTGGGGGCGGGACAGTGATATATGTGAAGAAGGTTGTTTGTCCTTCGTTGGTAATAGCATACCGCCTCATTATGGCAGGGTCTTGAAGAAAATGAGGGAAGATTGTGTCACCAGGGTTCACGCACGGCGTGAACCCTTGGCGAGGGAATCCTTCCCCCGCCAACACCACCCCTTGAACGCCTTTTCCTCTCGGATCGCTTCGCGCTCCTCCCGGGCGGAAAAGGCGCAAGGAATGAATTTTCGCTCTCGGATGGCAAGCTAACCTTCGCGAAAATTCTCCTCGGGGCGGCAACCTCAATTCGCCATTGTCGCGCTGCTGCGCTACCGCTTGCGGCGCTCTGTGGCTCATTGGGACTCCACCCGTGCTTTTCCGCCACCGGCGGGCACGGCTTCCGTCCCCCGGCGGATTATACTGAAGGGGCTCTGCCCCTTCATATCCCCGGAAATTAGTTGGTTTTTGAAACAGTTTTTTCTTTCAAGTGATTGCTGTGTAATTACTGCTTTTCAATCCATGATATATCTGCGATGGTTCTTTCCATATCTGTATATGGTTAAGATGTGTCAATCTGTATAATCTGCAAGACCGGCAATTCATAAAACGAGGGGCGATGCGGTTTGGCGCATCGCCCCTTTGCTGTGGAAAGCAGTATTACATCGTCAGGCCATCAGCGCCTGAGACGCTTCCTTCAGCGCTTCGTTCAGAGCCGCTGAGGCTTCGGCGGATTCGGCGCGGGTGTTGACATACAGCTTGATCTTGGGCTCGGTGCCGCTCGGGCGCACGCAGACCCAGTTGCCTTTTTCAAGCTCGAAGTAGAGCACGTTGGAGGCGGGAGTATCCAGCCTGGTTTCGCCCTCTGCGCTTACGCGGACGCCCTTATCGTAATCCAGCACAGCGGTCACCTGAAGGCCGGCGATCTCCTTGGGGGGATTGGCGCGCAAGTGCGCCATGATATCGGCCATCTTCTGCACGCCGTCCTTGCCGGGCAGCGTGACGGATACGACCTTCTCGGTGTAATAGCCATACTTTTCATACAGCCGGTTCAGCTTGTCGTACAGCGTGGTGCCCTCGGCCATGGCGGTGCAGGCCGCCTCGGTCAGCAGCAGGGAGGCGTTGACGCCGTCCTTATCGCGCACGGAGGTGCCGGACAGGTATCCAAAGCTCTCCTCGAAGCCGAAAAGGAAGGTATACTCGCCGGTCTCGCTGAACTGCTGGATCTTTTCGCCGATAAACTTAAAGCCGGTCAGCACATCGAAGAAGGTAACGCCATAATCCTTTGCAATGGCGCGGGCCATCTCGGTGGACACGATGGATTTGACGGCCGCGCCGTTGGTGGGCAGCGTTCCCTTCAGCTTTCGGCTTTCGAGCACATGGCTCAGCAACAGGCAGCCGATCTGGTTGCCGGTCAGGGTGTGGAACACGCCGTCCTGATCCCGCACGGCGACGCCCATGCGGTCACAGTCCGGATCGGTGCCGAACACCACCGTCGCGCCGACCTGCTCGGCCAGCGGGATGGCCAGCTTGAAGGCGGCGGGATCCTCCGGGTTGGGAGCGGTCACGGTGGGGAAGGAGCCGTCCGGCAGCTCCTGCTCGGGGACCACGGTCACATGCGTGATGCCCAGTTCCTTCAGCGTGCGGCGCACCGGCACGTTGCCGGAACCATGCAGGGGCGTATAAACGATGCGCAGGTTGGGGCCTTCCTTTTGCAGCAGTTCGGGGCGCAGGGACAGGCGCTTGATCATGGCGATGTAATCGTCATCCACCTCGCGGTTGCCGATGATCTTGAGCAGCCCCTCGCGAAGCGCTTCCTGCTCGTCCATGGGCTGGCAGTCGGCATATTCCAGGGCGCGGATATATCCGGTCACTTCGGCGGCGGCCTCCGGCCCCAGCTGCGCGCCGTCCTCCGCGTATACCTTATAGCCATTATACTGCGGCGGATTGTGGCTGGCGGTGATCACCACGCCGGCGGCCGCGTTCAGATGGCGCACGGCGTAGGACAGCACCGGCACCGGACGGAGCGCGTCGAACAGATAGGCTTTGACGCCTTCCTTGGCCAGCACCAGTGCGGTCTGCTTGGCAAAAACGTCGCTGAAATGACGGCTGTCATAGGCGATGGCAACGCCGCGCTTTTCAATGCCAGCGGCTTTCAGATACATCGCCAGTCCCTTGGTGGCGCGGCGGACGTTGTAGACGTTCATGCGGTTCATGCCGGCGCCGATCACGCCGCGCATGCCGGCGGTGCCAAAGGACAGCTCGGTATAAAATCGATCCTCGATTTCCTTTTCGTCTCCGGCGATTCCCTTCAGCTCGTTTGCGGTGTCCTGATCCGCCGCGAACATCTGAAGCCATTTTTCGTATTCCTGCTTGTAGCCCATGGCAAAGCCCCCTTTTCTCGTGATCGCTCCCCAACGAATTCGTGGACCGTCTTTGTCAGTTCATGGGTGGAGCAATCAGACAAATGACATTTTCTGATCCTATTATAAGCGAAATGAATCGAAAGGACAAGGGGAAATGCGTGTTTTTGGAAGCTGTCTCGTGCATATACATATCAAAGGGCCGTCGCGGCGATTCGGCCACGGCGGCCCGATGAGAATCGATCCTCTATCGAATAGGATCAGAAAATAGGATTACTTGGCGAGCGCGTCCGCGGCGGCAGCGGCGCCGGTGCGGCGGCCCATGGTGGAATACAGGCCCAGGGACGCAGCCAGGATGTAGTTCTCGTTATAGAAGTAGCGGTTGCTCATTTCACCCGCGGCATAGAGGCCGGGGATCACGGTGCCGTCCTGACGGGTCACGCGGCCCTCTTCGGTGGTGGTCACGCCGCCGGCGGAGCCGAACGTGGTGGGATACACCTTCACGGCATAATAGGGGGCCTGGTCCAGCGCCTTGAGGAACATGGCGGGCTTGCCGAACTCGGCGTCCTCGCCGGCGGCCGCGGCCGCGTTATAGGCTTCCAGGGAGGCGACGAGATTGGCGGTGTACACATGCATATTCAGCGCCAGCTCCTCCGCCGTTTCACCCTTGGCGACGACGCCCTGCGCAACGCCCTTTTCGAGGGTAGCGGCGACGGCTTCGTCGGAGGAGTCAAAGACGTACCAGAAGGGCGCGTTGCCGTCCTGGATCATGTCGGAGGCGGTATAGTCCATCACGTCCCAACCGGCGCTGGCGGCCTCGTTGGCAAAGCGGACGCCGTTGGCGTTGACGCCCAGCTGCGCGTAGATGGCCAGGCCGGTGCTGTCCGCCAGGGCGGGGTCAAAGGTGGTGCCAAACAGGGGGGTGGAGAACACGTCGAAGGTGCCCGCGCCCACGGCCAGGGCCATCAGGAAGCCGTCGCCGGTGTGGCTTACGGCGCTGGTGGGGACCAGGCCCGCGCGATGCAGCTTGGAGCTGTATTTTTCGACCAGTTCTTCGTTCTGGGAGATGCCGCCGGTGGCCAGGACGACGGACTTGGCGGTGAAGGTGATTTCCGCGTCGGCGGTTTCCGCCTTCGCGCCAACGACCGCGCCGGCTTCATCGGTGATCAGCTCGGTGCCCTTGGACTCGGTGATCAGCGTAATGCCGACGGCTTCGGCCTGCTTGGCGAGCATCTGGATCAGACCGGCGCCGCCGCCGTTGGCCAGCGCCATCGGATAGGTGGCGGAGGCGGCGTAAGGAGCGGCATCAAACGCGACGTTGTTGGCGACCAGCCAGTCCACGGTCTTGCCGGTGTCAGCCAGCACGCTGCTCAGACGGTCATAATCCGGATAACCGCTTTCGATGCCGCTGACGGCCATGTGGGCCTTCCAATAAGCCAGCACGGAATCCAGACTGTCGCTCTCCAGACGATTGTCCTTGAACAGCTCGGAATCGATGCAGACCAGGATGCCGCCCGCCAGGTTGGTGGTGCCGCCGACGGCAGCCATTTTGTCGATCAGGATG
Organism: Clostridia bacterium; assembly: GCA_017469085.1. Lineage (GTDB taxonomy): Bacteria > Bacillota > Clostridia > Christensenellales > Aristaeellaceae > UBA4246. Next base: position 5,942 of record JAFUHB010000125.1, on the reverse strand, counting down.
ACGTCCGCGCCCGCTTCCTTGGCGGAAAGCGCGGCGGTATAGCCTGCGATGCCCGCGCCGATGATCAGCACGTCGGTGGACTGCTCCTGCGCGGCCTTTTCCACAGCCACGGCCTCAGCGGCGGCCTGGTAATTCGCCGGGTCCAGTCCGGCGTTGGTCAGGGCGTCGGCCACGGCGGCCAGAATGCCCTTGCTGGTCAGCGTAGCGCCCGCGACGGTATCCACGGCAATGCTGTTCGCGGCGACGATCGCGCCGGGCAGCTGGTTGACGGCGGGGTCGCTGATCCCGGCGTCGTCGCCGTTCTTGGTGACCTGCACGTCGGTGATCTTGCCGGCCTCATCCACGGCGACAGATACCTCGATGGAGCCTTCGCCGTTCTTGCCGGCGCCGACGCCGGCGACCGTCGTATCGGCCAGCGTGGGCAGCAGCAGGACGGTCATGCACAGGCAAAGCAGCAGGGAAACGATTCTCTTCATTGCCAAACCTCCTAATATGATCCGGTTCCCGTCTCATCCATATGCCTCAGCGGTTTTTGCGCGTTTGCATATGCCTTCGTCGGCAACCTATATCGATTTTCCGGGGCAAAACACCCCACCTAATATGATATCATAACCCGATTCGCCGATCAAGCGGCGGCGCACGCCAAAACGCCGCGGATGTATAGCAAAAGCACCGCAGGAAATACATCCTGCGGCGAGTACGCTCAGAACCGTTTTCGGTGGCGGAAGCGTTTGCCGTAGTATCGCCAGGCGACGCGGTCGCGCCGGGCGGTGGCGTGCGCCGGCCCGTTGGGAGAAACGGTCAGCGTAAGGAGGCGGCACCCCTTGAAGGCGCGCGGCCCGATCCGTTCGACGGTGTCGGGCACCTCGAGGGCGGTCAGGCTCCGGCAGTTTTCATAGGCGGAGCTGCCGATCCTGAGCAGGTTGACCGGCAGATTGGTATCGTTTAAGGAAACGCAGTCGGCAAAGGCCCTGTCGCCGATGTCGGATACGCTTTCCGGAAGGGACAGCGCCCGGAGGTGGGAGCAGCCGGAAAAAACGCCGTCCTCCACGTATTTGAGGACGCTGGGCAGGATCACGCTCTGGAGGCTGTCACAGCCCGAAAACGCTTCGTCCCCGATGTGTTCGACAGAGCCGGGCAGATCAATGGCCGCCAGCTGGCCGCAGCCTGAAAAGGCGCGGTCCCCGATCGTCAGCAGGCCGTTTGGTATGAAGATCTCGCGAAGGCCCGCGCACATCGAAAACGCGTCCTCTCCAAGGACGGTTACGCCGCGGGGCAGGACGCCCTCGCGCAGATACGCGCACCAGGAGAAGGCGGCGTTGGCGATGACGTTGACACCCAGGGGGACGTCGTAGTTTTGGTCTGTTTTCCCGGCAGGGTAGCACAGCAGGGTGTGACCCTTGCGGTCCAATAGTACGCCGTCGGCCGTTTTCAGCGCCGGATGCTCGGGGGAGACCCGGAAGGCCTTCAATGAGCGGCAGCGCAGGAAGGCGCCGGGCTCGACATTCCGCACGCTGTCGGGCAGGACGACCTCGCGCAGACCGCTGCAGCCGGAGAAGGCCTCCTCGCGGATCGTGCTCAGTCCCTCCGGCAGGAGGACGCCCGTCAGCGCGCCTTTGCCCGAGAAGGCGCAGCGGCCGATCGACGCGACCGGATGCCCAGAAAGGGCGGTCGGAACGACCGCCTCGCCGCTGCCCGACCAGGCAGTGATTTCCGCCGTGCCATCCGGCAGAAGCCTGTAATCAAAATCGTACTCGCGCATAATCCTCCAGCGATCGAGGTTGTTTGTGAGAACAGGGTATATTGATTGAAAGCTCGGGAACCTGCGTGAAACGGGCCGGTTAGGGCGTTAGCGTGATTTCCATATATACCGGGTTATGATCGGTGGCGGCAAAGTTGTAATTTCGAGTCTCCAGCGTATTGACCGTGATATTGGAGGACACGATGAAGCCGTCGATCAGATAATACTGGAATTGACTGTGATCGGCCCCGGCATAAGGCTGGTCCAGCGAGCGGCAGGTAGGCACACGGTTGTCCATCAGCAGGGAAAACCGGCTGTCAAAAGCCTCCGCGTCGATCAGGCCCGGCGTCCAGCGGTCCGGATAAACGGGGTAAGCGCCGGCGTCCACGTTGGAAAACAGCTGATTAAAATCGCCGCCCGCGATCACATAATTGCCCCGATCGGCCTCGGCCGCCAGAAAATCGGCCAGCTGCCTGGTTTGCGCCGTTTTGCCCGCACCGTCGTCGTAAGCCTCCAGGTGCAGGTTGACAGCCACCAACTCCTTGTCGGTGCCGGACAGTGGGATCCGGCTGACCAGCAGGCAGCGTTTGAGGTTGGCGACGCGGATCGGCCAGGAGAAGGGGCAGGGCAGCGCGATACGCTCCGCAGAACTGATCTGCAGGGAGGAAAGCGTCAGGAGCCCGGAATCCACTTTGCCGATCGGCGGGATCGGATAGGGCACGAACATGACCTTGAAATTTTCCGCAAAGGCGCTCGCGTAGCCGGGCAGCGCGGGGGAAAGGGATTCGCGCTCGTTGATGTTGCGGGAGCGGCCGGAGGCAAGGTCCACCTCCTGCAGGAAGCAGAGATCAGGGGAGAGGGAGGAGATCGCTTCCCGCAGGGAGGAAAGGTTGCTTTCCACCCTGGCCTGGTCCGCCGTCTGCACCATCTTGCCGCCGTCCATAAAGAAATCGGCGTTATCTCCCAACGCGCCGTAACCCACGTTCCAGGTCAGCACGCTCAGGGTGCCGCCGGGGGCCAGGTCGCGTGTTTCACTGCCGGCGGTAACGGCGACGGCTTCCGTCTCCTTGGAGTTGAATTCCGTGATCGTCAGCAGGGCGATCAGGAGAACAGCGGCTGCAAGCACGAGCGCGATCAGCCCGCCCACGGCTTTTAATACGGTACGCATCATGAACCTCGCTTTGTTGGATGGAAGAATTTTAGTCGGGGCAATGCAGATTTCATGAAATGACCAACAGTTCCATAGTGAATCACGACTATATTATTATATCAAGGGAATAGGCGCTTTGCAACCCGCGATCATTCCGGAAGGTCGGAGCGGAGCATGATGAAGATCATTTTCAAGGGCTGAAAAGCCATGAGATTTGTCGCCTGGCAGGCGGCCGCTTACTGAAGGTTTGGTGTATAATGATCTCACTGCTGGAGGAAAGGGAGAGCTGCTGATGTATGGCGCGTTGCTTGGAGATATGATCGGAGCCCCGTATGAGTTTGATCGGGGCGATAAGACGAAGGACTTTCCGCTGTTTGTGGAAGCGTCCGAGTTTACCGACGACTCCGTGATGACCATCGCGGTCGGAAAGGCGCTGATCGAGGCGCTGGGCAAAACTGGCGATCAGGAGACGGTGGACAGATACATTCGGGCGGCTGTCATTCATGCTATGGTGGTATGGGGGCGTCGTTATCCCGACGCCGGTTACGGCGGCAGGTTCTCCCGCTGGCTGCGCTCGCCCTGCCCAAAGCCCTATAACAGCTGGGGCAACGGCTCGGCCATGCGGGTCTCCGCCGTGGGCTGGCTATACGACACCGTAGCATATACGCGGCATGTAGCCGCGCTTACCGCGGAGGTGACGCACAATCACCCGGAGGGCATCAAAGGCGCAGAGGCTGTCGCGTCGGCCATCTTCCTGGCGCGCGCCGGTAAGAGCAAGGCCGAGATCAGGGACTATATGATCGGCGAGTTCGGTTATGACCTGTCCCAGACCTGCGATGAGATCAGGCCAACCTACCGTCATGTGGAAAGCTGTCAGGAAACAGTGCCGGAAGCGATCACGGCCTTTATGGAGGGAGAAAGCTTTGAGGATGTCATCCGTACAGCGGTTTCCCTTGACGGCGACTGCGATACGCTGACCTGCATCGCCGGGAGCATCGCCGAGGCGTTCTATGGCGTGCCCGATGATCTCAAGGAAGAATGCTGCAAAAGGCTGTACCCTGAGATGAACGCTGTGCTAAATCGGTTCGACGCGCTCAGGAAACCCTTGCTGAGATAATTTTCAAGATGGCTACCTTGTCCTGGGTGGCCAGTACTTGTATTTGGGCTTCGATCGGAAATCGTTCGCTCTGATACAGGCGATTCCTGCTGTCATCGCTATGAGAGGATCAAAAATGATGGCGCGTTTCTGTACTGAATTCCCTTCATTACAAATCTCAATTTTTCTTTAACAATTCTTTACAAAGTTTGAAAACGGATCGGTATACAAGGCGTTATTCCCTGTGAAATCAGGGATTTTCTTGATTTCGGATATTTTTGTTTTCAGGACTTGATTTTGGAGAACTAATCACGTATAATTATCGTGTTTTCCCGGTTAATGTTCGTGTTTTCTGGAGGAAGGGCATGAAGGAGCTTCGTCAGGCGATCGAGACCTACGGCCGCGGCCTGGGGGAGGACGTGATCAAGGTGGACATGTTCCTCAACCATCGGATCGACACGGCGCTCCTGTTCAAAATGGGGGAGGCGCTGGCCGATCACTTCCGCGAGAAGCGGCCGACGATGGTCCTGACGGTGGAGGCCAGCGGCATCGCGCTGGCGGTGGCCGCGGCGCACGCGCTGGGAGATTTGCCGGTGGTGTTTGCCAAGAAGGCCGCGGCGGTCAACCAGTCGTCCGAAATGGCCCAGGCGTCGGTGTATTCCTTCACGCATAAGTGCGAGAATGTGATCCGGGTAGACAAGCGGTATATGCCCATCGGCAGCCGCGTGCTGATCGTCGATGATTTCCTGGCCGACGGCAACGCCGTCAAGGGCATGATGCAGATCGTCGAGCAGCTGGACGGCAAGGTGGTCGGCGTGGGTATCGCGGTCGAAAAAGGCTTCCAGCCCGGCGGCAAGGCGCTTCGGGAGATGGGGGTCGACCTGATGTCATTGGCAGTCGCGACCGGGATTGAGGATGGCAAGATCCGTCTGGCCGAGGACTGAGCCAATAAATCATCCTATTTTTATTCAACCAAACGGAGGAGAAGACTCATGAAAAAGCTCGCAGCTCTGCTTCTGGTCCTGACCCTGTGCCTGGGCGCCGCCGCGGCGATGGCCGACGGCATCACCAAGGAAAACGTCAAGCTGGGCGTCATCCTGCTGCACGACGAAGATTCCACCTATGACCGCAACTTCATCGACGGCGTCAACGAAGCGGTTGCCAACCTGGGCCTGAGCGAGGATCAGGTGATCATCGTCCGCAACATCGAAGAATCCAACGATTGCTTTGAGGCTGCCATGGACCTGGTGGACGAGGGCTGCAACATCGTGTTCGCCGACAGCTTCGGCCACGAGAGCTTCCTGCGCGAAGCGGCTGAAAAGAACGAGGGCGTGGTGTTCGCCCATGCGACCGGCACCACCGCTCACACCGCTGGCCTTGCGAACTTCCACAACGCGTTCGCCGCGATTTATGAAGGCCGCTATCTGGCAGGTATCGCTGCCGGCATGAAGCTGAACGAACTGCGCGAAGCCGGCAAGCTGAACGCTGAAACGCCCCTGATGGGCTATGTCGGCGCGTTCACCTATGCCGAGGTGCTGTCCGGCTACACCAGCTTCTATCTGGGCGCCAAGTCCGTCTGCCCCGATGTGCAGATGAAGGTTCAGTTCACCGGCTCCTGGTACGATGAGAAGGAAGAAAAGGCTGCCGCCGAGGCCCTGATCGCCGCCGGCGCCGACCTGATCAGCCAGCACGCTGACTCCATGGGCGCTCCCACTGCCTGCGAGAACGCCGGTGTTCCCAACATTTCCTACAATGGCTCCACCGTGGAAAGCTGCCCCAACACCTTCATCGTTTCCTCCCGCATCAACTGGGCTCCCTACTTTGAGTACCTGGTCAACCAGCTGGTCGCCGGCGAACCCATCGCCACCGACTGGACCGGCACCATTGCCACGGGCTCCGTCATGCTGACCGACGTGAACGAAGCGGCTGCCGCTGCCGGCACCGTGGACGCCATC
>JAFUHB010000124.1 GCA_017469085.1 Clostridia bacterium | reverse complement strand
GCGTTCCTTTTCCATTTGGAGCACGATGTGTTCCAGCGTCTCCTTTTCGTTCTGATCGAGATTCAGTTGGTTTACGATCAGCTCGTCGCCCTCGATCACCTTTCCGGCGGCGAAGCGCACCGGCAGGCCGGCCTTTTCCGCGTGATCCTCAATCAGGTGGATGACCGCGTGCAGGCAGCGATGGACCGCGCCTTGATGGTCGTTCACGTCGCAGAAATCCTGGCGAAGGGGCTTTTCCTGGTATTTGGCGATATGCAGGGCGTGCTTGACCAGCTCGTCCACGCCCTGATTTTTCGCCGCGGAGATCGGCACCACCGGCACGCCCAGCAGGGCCTCCATGGCGTTCACATCTACGCTACCGCCGTTGCTGGTCATTTCGTCCATCATGTTCAGGGCTACCACCACGGGCACGTTCATTTCCAGCAGCTGCATGGTCAGGTACAGGCTGCGTTCGATGCTGGTCACGTCCACGATATTGATGATGGCCTTGGGCTTTTCATTCAGCACAAAGTTGCGGGATACCAGCTCCTCGCTGGAATAGGGGGACATGGAATAGATGCCCGGCAGGTCGGTGATCAGGGTGTCGCTGTGGCCGCGGATCGCGCCGTCCTTGCGATCCACCGTGACGCCGGGGAAATTGCCCACATGCTGGTTCGCGCCGGTCAGCTGGTTGAACAGCGTCGTTTTGCCGCTGTTCTGGTTGCCTACCAAGGCAAAGGTCAGCTTGGTTCCCTCGGGCAGGGGATTCCCGCTGCCCTTGGGGTGGAATTTGCCCTCCTCGCCCAGGCCGGGGTGATCGGGGGATTTGGCGCGGGTCCTCGGCTGCGTCCGTCCGGCCTCGGCCTGGACAGGCGTGATATCGATTTGCTCCGCGTCCGCCAGGCGCAGGGTGAGCTCATAGCCGTGGATTCGAAGCTCCATGGGGTCGCCCATGGGGGCCAGCTTCATCAGCGTTACCTCCGCGCCGGGCAGTACGCCCATATCCAGGAAATGCTGGCGCAATGCGCCCTCGCCGCCTACCCTTTCGATGCGGGCGGTTTGTTCGGGCTTGAGTTCCTTCAGCGTCATGCCGATCACCTTTCCTTCTATTAAAATCTTTTTCTGAAAGCAATTTGACTGTAAAATAACCGCCTGATGCCCGGCGTATTCCTGCGGCAGGCAGTTATCGGTCGGGGAGAAGATTCTCCCTTGAGTATGCAAAGCAGCGCTGCATGATGCGAATTAGCTCAGCCGAGTCGCGCTCCCCAAGATAGGCGAGGAGCTTTTGATGGGCGAGATTTGCCTCCGCGTTCAGCGCCTCGGCCCGCGCGAAGCCCTCGGGCGTCAGGCTGACGTGGACCCGCCGCCGGTCCGCCGCGTCCTGGAAACGCCGGATCAGCCGCTTGCCCTCCAACTGCCTGAGGATGTTGGCCACGCGCCCCGTGGTGAGCCCCGTTTTGTCCACGATGTCGCCCGAAAGCATGGTGCGCCCGGCCACATACAGGCACAGGAGAACACCGTCCTCCCCCTGACCGGCGATATTGGCCGCCAGCAGGGAAAGCTCCTTCAGGTGCTCATAGTGGAGCATGCTCAGCTGCTCCGCCTGCCGTTCCAGATCGCGCATACCGCTCCTTGCTTCCGCTGAAAGTTAGATTCATGCAACATGATTATAGTATACTAACTTGTGGCTGCTGTCAAGCGTTTCACTGAAGGTTGCACCATGCTTTACAGGAAAAATGTTTTATGCCATAATAACGGCATAAAACCCGCCGCGCGGCGGGACTTTCAGGAGGAGAAAAGGCGTGAGCATTACGAAAAAGCCCTTCGGCCAGGATCAAAATGGCCGGGAAATGACGTTGTATACGATGACCAACCGAAACGGCGCTTCGGCATCGGTGCTTGATTTTGGCGCGCATCTGGTCAGCGTGCTCGTGCCGGACCGGGCGGGCGCGTTGGTGGAGGTCAATCTGGGCTTTGACGAGCTGAAGCCCTATCTGGGCCCGCACGGCAGCATGGGCGGCACGATCGGGCGCTTCGCCAACCGGATCGGCGGGGCAAGCTTTACCCTGAATGGAACGGAATACCGGCTGCCGCAGAACGATCACGGCAATTGCCTGCACGGCGGTGGGAACAATTTTCAGTTCAAATGGTTCCAGGCGGATATGCTGGAGGGCGACGGAGAGGACGCGGTGCTGTTGACCTACCTTTCCCAGGACGGGGAGGAGGGCTTCCCCGGGGAAATGCGGGTGCAGGTGACCTTTGCCTGGGACGATCGCTGCGCGCTGACGATCCGCTATCGGGCGCAGGCCGATCGGGATACGGTGGTCAATCTGACCAATCACGCCTATTTTAATCTGAAGGGGCAGGACGATATCCTGGATCATACGGTCATCGTCCGTTCGGCGGTCGTCACCGAGACGGACGACTTTCTGATCCCGACGGGCCGGCTGATCGATGTGAGCGGCACGCCGCTGGACCTGACGGGAGGCGGGACCGTTCGCAAAGCGATGGCCCGGCGCGCCGACTGCCACCCGCTGGACAACGCGAACGGCTTTGATCTCAATTACTGTGTGCCCGGCGAAGGCCTGCGGGAAATGGCCGTCGTGGAGGAAGGGGAAACAGGACGCGTCCTGCGCGTGCTGTCCGATCAGCCTGGCGTCCAATTTTATTCGGGCCAGGGGCTGCACCACGTTGGGCATGGAGGCCGGCCGTATGGCCCTTATGCGGGCTTTGCGCTGGAAACCCAGCATTATCCGGACAGCCCCAATCATCCTGAGTTCCCCACGACCACGCTGCGCGCGGGGGAAACGTTCGCCTCCGTCACGCAGTATCGCTTTGAGGTCAAGGCCTGATAACCTGCGGATCAGCGCCCCGGCAACCCTTTCGCCGGGGCGCTGATCGTTTTTTGCCGCGGTTGTTCATATTTTATTCATGACCCATTCAAACATTTTCCGTATGCTAACCTTGTAAGCCAAAGAAACGGAGGCGGCGACATGAAAACGATCGTTGGGAAAATCGTCAAATGGATCATCATCCTGGCAGTGCTGGCAGCGCTCGGGTTTGGGGGCTATACGCTGTATCAGCGTTACCCGAAGCCGGCGGAACAAAGCGACGCGGCTGGGGAATACACGCCCGTTGCCGTATCGCTGGGCAGCCTGTCGCAGGAGGTCATCAGCACCGGGGCGCTCAGCATCTCGGAGAGTGCCTCTGTCAAGGCCCCGTTCAGCGTAACGATCGACAGCGTGGCCGTGAAGGCCGGCCAGACGGTGGCCAAGGGCGATGTGCTCGCGACCGTGGACGCCGCGTCCATCGACAGCGCGATCGCGGCGGTCGTGACCGAGCTGGAGGAGGCCGACAGCAGCGTGGTTTCTCTGGCGTCTGCCTATACGGAAACGCAGAACATCCAGAACCCCGCCGAGGGCCGGGTCAAGATCATCTATGGCAAGGTTGGGGATCGTGTGCAGGACGTGATGGATGAATACGGCTGCCTGTACGTGCTGAGCCTGGATGGGACGATGGTCGTTTCGGTGCCTGCGCCGGAGGGGCTGACGACCGACAGTGCGGTTTCCGTGGTTTCGGCGGACAAGACCTGGAAGGGGACGGTCATCAGCGTAACGGACGGCGTTGCCCGCGTGACCTTTACCGACAGCACCGTATCGCCGGGTACGAATGTGAGCGTGACGTATAACGGCGCTTCGCTGGGCAGCGGCGCGGCCGAGATCCATATGCCGCTGTATGTATCCAGCACCATGGAGGGCGTGATCACGGCTGCCCGGCTGACGCTGAACGGGACGGCGGCCAAGAAGTCGATCATGTACAAGGTGGGCGACGTCCAGATGACCCAGGAGTACGAGGGATATCTGACGCAGCGCGCGGAGCTGATCGACCAGCTGAACCTGCTGCGCCGCCTGAAGGACGACCCGGTGATCACGACGAATGCCGCCGGCATCGTCAGCGAGGTATCGGCGCAGGCCGGGCAGGAGGTCGTGAAGGATGATACGCTGGCGACGCTGTATATCGGCTCGCCCAACGAGATGGTCATCAGTGTGGACGAGCTGGACATCATCAATGTGAAGGTGGGCCAGACCGCGGGCGTGCAGATGGACGCGATCTCCGATAAGACCTACGAGGCGAAGGTCGAATATATTTCGCAGCTCGGCACGACCTCCAGCGGGATCACCAATTATGATGTGACCGTAAGGCTGAACGGCGACGACACGCTGAAAATGGGCATGAACGGCACCGTGACGATCTACGTGGGCGAGCAGGAGAATGTGCTGCTGGTGCCGCTGGTGGCGCTGCAGAGCGATTCGCTGGGGTCCTATGTATGGAAGTATGAGGAAGGGTATCAGGGCACCGATGAGGCGCCCGGCGTCAAGACCTATGTCACAACGGGCCTGAGCAATGAAAATTACGCGGCTGTGACATCCGGGCTCAGCTTGGGCGACCAGGTGCTGGTGGTGCGCTCGAGCGCGACCGCCGTCAGCGCCGACGCCTCGACGGGCAATGGGAACGCCTTCGGCGGCGCGATGATGCCCACCGCCGGTCAGCCGGGCGGCAACATGCAGCAGAATTGGAACGGCGGTGGCAGCGGCAGCGGCGGTCAGAATCGTGGCAATGGCGGGAACGGCGGGAATCGCGCTCCGGGCGGCAACTGATCGGAGGGCTTGACATGATCACCATGAACGATATCGTGAAGCGCTACGCGATCGGCGGGGAAAGCATCTACGCCCTCGATCACGTGAGCCTGACGGTCGGGGACGGGGACTATGTCGCGATCACCGGCCCATCGGGCAGCGGCAAGTCCACGCTGATGAATATCATCGGCTGCCTGGACGTATCGGATCAGGGCGCCTACGAACTGAACGGCAGGCGGATCGAAAAGTATTCCTCCCGCCAGCTGGCGCATCTGCGCAACCGGGAAATCGGCTTCATTTTCCAGGGCTTTAATCTGCTGCAAAAGCTGACGGCGCTGGAAAACGTGGAGCTGCCCCTGATTTACCAGAAGGTGGGCCGGGCGGAGAGGCGGCGGCGCGCCATGGAAGCCCTTCAAAACGTGGGCCTGGCCGAACGGGCCCAGCACAAGCCGACGGAACTGTCGGGCGGTCAGCAGCAGCGCTGCGCCATCGCGCGGGCGCTGGTGACGGAGCCGACCCTGATCCTGGCCGACGAGCCGACCGGTAACCTGGATTCCCGGACCGGCGTCGAGATCCTGAACCTGTTCGATGAGCTGCATCAGGCCGGTCATACGATCGTGCTGATCACCCATGACGCCGGTGTGGCTGCCCGCGCCCAGCGGGTGATCCACATCGTGGACGGCAAAATTTGGGAAGGAAAGCCCATTACCGATACGGTGGATCGGGCGACCGCGGAGGAGGTGAACCCGGATGGAATCCATCCTGATGGCGTTTAAGGCGATCCGCAGTAATAAGATGCGCTCCTTCCTGACCATGCTGGGGATCATCATCGGCGTGCTCTCCATCGTCGTATTGACCGCGATCGGCCAGGGCACCAACGCCGAAATCATCAAAAATATCGAAGGCATGGGCACCAACCTGCTGTCGGTCACCGTCCGCGCGCGGCGCAATAACCCGGTCACGCTGGATTCGATCCAGAAGATGGCATCCTCGAGCGACTCGGTGGCGTATGCGGCCCCGATCCTGACCAGCAGCGGCACGGTCAAGGCCAACCTCATCCAATATGAGGACGGCAGCCTGATCGCGACGACGCCGGGATATGAAAAGATCCGAGGCTGGACGCTGCGCTACGGCCGCTTTATCACCAACCCAGACGTGGACAACCGTTCCTTCGTGGCGGTGCTCGGGCAGGAGGCCAGCGTGGAGCTGTTCGGCACGGTCAACAGCGTGGGGCAGACCTTCACCTACAAGGGCTATACCTTCGAGGTGGTCGGCGTGCTCAATGAGATCGGCTCCACGGTGATCGGGTCGGGGGATAACCTGATCATTTTCCCGTTCACCCTGGGCGAGCGGCTGTTCAACAGCCGGGGCATATCGAGCTTTTATGTGTCCGCGACCAGCGCGGACGTGATCGACGATACGCAGGCAACGGTCAAAAATTATATGGACCGGCTGATCAGCGCTTCGACCTCATCGACGACGTATACGATCAACAATCAGAGCGCCATGCTGGAAGCGCTGAACAAGTCCACGCGTCAGCTGACGCTGATGCTGGCCGGGATCGCGGCCATCTCCCTCCTGGTCGGCGGAATCGGCATCATGAACATCATGCTCGTTTCCGTTTCCGAGCGCACACGGGAGATCGGCATCCGCAAGGCCATCGGCGCAACGCGGGCCAATATCCTCAGCCAGTTCCTGGTAGAGGCGCTGACGGTCAGCCTTTTAGGCGGCATGATCGGCCTTGCGCTGTCCTGGTTCGTCTGCGAGTTCCTGCAGCCGGTGATCGGCATGACGATGGTATTTTCTCCCTCGGTGGCCCTGCTGGCGATCGGCTTCTCGGTTGGGATCGGCGTGATCTTCGGTCTGTACCCGGCCAATAAGGCCAGTAAGCTGCGCCCCATCGAAGCGCTGAGATATGAATGACGGATCAATCGTATAAAAAATGGCCCCTCTTTCCGGCTTGGAAGGAGGGGCCGCGCGCATGGCGCGTGATCAGGCGAAGGGGTTCTCGGTCGGGTAGGGGCGGTCGGCAGGCTGGTTATAGGCGATATCCTGAACGCCCAACAGCTTAAAGGCCTCGAACAGATATTTGCCGACGTGGGCAAAGGCTACGGCGCCGTGGTGCGGATAGCGCTTTTGAATCAGCACATGGCGATAAAAACGGCCCATCTCCGGGATGCGGAACACGCCGATGCCGCCGAAGGAGCGGGTCCTGACGTCCAGCACTTCGCCCTCGGCAATATAGGACCGGAGGGCTCCTTCGCTGTCGCACTGGAGGCGATAGAAGGTGATGGGACCGGGCGCGATATCGCCCTCCAGGGTGCCGCGGGTAAAATCGGGCTCGCTGCCTACGGGCTCCAGCAGGCGGTGCTGGATCAGCTGATATCGGACGGCGCGGTCCTCGCACAGCTTGCACTCGGGCGTATTGCCGCAGTGGAAGCCCATGAAGGTGTCGGTCAGCTTGCAGCCGTACCTGTCCTTGATATCCTCGTCATAGATGGATTTCGGGACGGAATTGTTGATATCCAGCAGGGTAACGGTGTCGGCGGAAACGCACATGCCGATATATTCGCTCAGCGCGCCATAGATATCGACCTCGCAGGCAACCGGGACGCCGCGGCTGGCCAGGCGGGAATTGACGTAGCAGGGCTCAAAGCCGAACTGGCTCGGGAAGGCCGGCCAGCATTTGTCGGCAAAAGCCACGTATTTGCGATCTCCCTTGTGAGCCTCCGCCCAATCGAGCAGCGTCAGCTCAAACTGGGCCATGCGCCGATTCAAATCCTCATAGTATCGGCCTTCTCCCATTTCCCTGGCCATATCGGCGCATACGGCGGGGATGCGGGGGTCGTTTTTATGCTCGTTGAAGCTCACCAGCAGGTCGAGTTCGCTGTTTTCTTCGATCTCAACGCCCAATTCGTAGAGGCCCCTGATCGGGGCGTTGCAGGCGAAGAAATCCTGGGGCCGAGGCCCGAAGGTGATGATCTTGAGGTTGTTTACGCCGATGTAGGCGCGGGCAACCGGTACGAAATCCCGGATCATTTTGACGAGATCGTCGGAGGTGCCCACCGGATATTCGGGGATGTAGGCGTTCAGGCGGCGCATCCCCAAGTTATAGGAGCAGTTGAGCATCCCGCAGTAAGCGTCGCCGCGGCCGTTGATCAGATCGCCGTCGCCCTCGGCGGCGGCCACATACATGCAGGGGCCGTCAAAATGTTTGGCGATCAGGGTTTCGGGCGTCTCCGGGCCGAAATTGCCCAGGAACACGACGAGGGCGTTGCATCCGGCGGCCTGAACATCAGCAACGGCGCGCTGCATGTCCCGCTCGTTTTCTACGGTGACGGGGCACTCATACAGCCCTTCGCCATATGCCCTTGTGATAGCGGCGCAGCGCGTTTCGGACAGCTGGATCGGAAAACAGTCGCGGGATACGGCGATGATGCCTAAATGAACGTCAGGGATGTTTTGCAGCATGAATGCTTTCCTCCTTCAAAGGGGCCGGTAGGAGATATCGGCCGCGATGTCCAGGTTAATGCCCTTAAGCCCCTGGTACGCGCCGGCCTTGGCCGCGTTGCTTTCTGGATGGGCGAGCAGCCATTTGTTGCGGGCCCAGAGGGCCTTGTCCAGCGTATTTTTGCCGGTATCCGGGCGAAAGGGGGTGTTGGTGCCGTCCGGCAGGGCCACCAGTACGCGGAAGCCTTTTTCCGGATCGTTATGGCAGGGCGCGAAATGAAGCGTGGTCGCGTATACCTCTACCAGCACGCCCCGGGGTACAAAGAAGGCCTTGACATGGGCGGTATCCAGTACGTCGTTCTTGAGGTCGCTCAATTTGGCCAGCAGCAGCACGAAGTCCTCCGTGCCCAGGTTGAACTCGCTGCCCCGATGGTATTCGAGGCAGTTGAGCCGGGTGTTGTGGCCGTTGCAGTAGCCCAATTGATAGGGCATCCCGCCAAACAGGGCCTCGCCCACCTGCGCGGCATCCTTGGCCTGCATCAGGCCGTCGTCCTTGGCAACATAAACGGTGCCCTCGGGGCAGGGCGTCTTTTCGAGCGCCGTAAGCAGTCCCTCGGTCGGGTAGCCCTCGACCACGCGGCCATAGGGAGCAAATTGCGGATCGGTGACGGGGATCAGTTTCATGGTTCAGCTTCCTTTCCAAATGAATTATGCTTTTTCGAGCTGCGCCAGTTCGTGGAACGCGTCTTTCAGGGCCGGATAGAGCGCTTCGTACAGATGAAAGAAGGGATCGTAAGCGGCGTGGCGGCCGCTGTCAGGCAGGAGCGGTTCGTTTTCCTTGAGCAGCCGCTCGCAGGCGGTGGGGACGTCATTGTATACGCCCGCGGCAACGCCCGCCAGGATGGCGGCGCCCAGGGCGGGCCCCTCGGTATTTTGCAGGGTGCTGACGGGCATTTCAAACATATCCGCCATCATCTGACGCCAGAAGGGGCTCTTTGCGCCGCCCCCGCAGGCCAGCATGACGTTTGGTGCGACGCGCATCGCCCGCAGGACGTTCAGGTTTTGCCATTGGGAATACATGACGCCCTCCATGACGGCGCGCGCGATATCCCGCCGCGTGTGCATGGCGGACAGCCCGATGAACGCGCCGCGGGCCTCCGGGTCCAGCAGCGGGGAGCGCTCGCCCATCAGATAGGGCAGATAGATCAGGCGGTTGGCGCCGATCGGGCTTTGGGCCGCCTCCTGATTCATGAGTGCGTAGCTGTCGGTCCCCATTTCCTCGGCGACCTGTACCTCGGCCTGAAAGAAGCGGTCCCGCGCCCATTTGAGGGAGAGGCCGGCGGCCAGGGAAGCGCTCATCACGGTATAGCCGCCGGGCACGGCGGCGCAGAAGGTATGCACCCGGCCAGAGGGATCGATCTGCACCGTGTCGGAATGGGCGAATACCACGCCGCTGGTGCCGATGGTGGTGAAGGCCCTGCCCTGGCGCACGACGCCGGTGCCGATGGCCGCGGCCATGTTATCGCCCGCGCCGGCTGCCACCGGGGTCCCGGCGCGCAGGCCGGTCAGCCTGGCCGCCTCCTCGGTCACATACCCGGCGATATCCGCGCTTTCCAAGAGGGGCGGGAGCATCTCCATGCTCAGCCCGATCCTTTCGGCGATCTCCTGCGACCAGCAGCGGTGGGGCACATCCAGCAGGTTGGTGCCGGAGGCGTCGCTCATGTCCATATGATACCGGCCCGTTAGCCGGAGACGGACGTAATCCTTGGGCAGCTGGATGTGCGAGGCACGGGCCCAAAGCTCCGGACAATGCTCGCGCACCCACAGGAGCTTGCCGGCGGTGAAGCCGGTCAGGGCGGGGTTCGCGCTGATCTGGATCAGCCTCTCCCGACCGCCCGCCAGGCGGGTGAATTCCTCGCAGGCCTCGATGGTGCGGTTGTCGCACCAGATGATGGACCGGCCCAGCGCGCGTCCCTGATCATCGGTCAGCACCAGGCCGTGCATCTGGCCGGAAAGGGACAGCCCGGCGATGTCCCCGGCGTTCACCCCACTTTTTTGAAGGACCTCGCCAATGGTTTGCACGGCGGCGTTCCACCAATCCTCGGGCTCCTGCTCCGCCCAGCCGTTTTTGGGCTGATAGAGGGGATATTCCCGCGAGGCGGAGGCGATCTCTCCGCCGTTTATGTCGAACAGCACCGTCTTGGTGCCGGAGGTTCCCAGGTCCACGCCGATCAAATACTGCATTTTGCCTCTCCGCCTGTGCGTCCCGTTATTTTGTGAAAAGCTTGCGAAGGTGTGCGCGATATGGTACTATTGTAGACGAATCCAGACCAAAATGCAATGCTGACGGCTGGAATTTGCGTTTTTATGTCATGATAAACAGGCCCCGCCGCCAAAGGGCGGCATGCTGGGCCGAAGGGGGAAAATACCATGCCGGAATTTGAACGGATGACGATCAATGAGCTCGTATGCGCGCAGGGCTATGACTGCGACTGCGGTCGCCGCCATGTATGCGCGCTGGACTACCTGAATATTTCGCGGGGCGCGATCGCCGATGTGCCGCAGCTGGTGCGGGCGCTCGGGGCGAAGCGTCCCTTTGTGGTGGCGGACGCCAACACCTGGCGGGTGGCCGGAGAACGCGTTTCCCGGCTCCTGACCGAGGCGGGGATCGAGCATCAGGCCTATGTGATCCCCTGCGCGGGCGAGCGCATCGCGCCGGCCGAATGGGAGGTCGGCAGCGTGGTGATGCATCTGGATCCCAAGGCGGACCTGATCCTGGGCGTGGGCAGCGGCGTGATCAACGATATCTGCAAGGTCGTGGCGCACGCCTCGGGCCGCAAGAACGCGATCGTCGGCACCGCGCCGTCCATGGACGGATATGCCTCCAACAGCTCCTCCATGGAGGTCAATCACGTCAAGGTGTCCCTGTTTAATCAGGCGCCCTCCGGCATCCTGCTGGATACCGACATCCTGTGCCAGGCGCCTATGCGGATGCTGTGGGCAGGGCTGGGCGATATGGTGGCCAAGTATATCGCTACCTGCGAATGGCGCATCTCTCATTTGGTGACCGGGGAATATTATTGCGAGCACGTGGCCGCGCTGATGCGCGCGGCGCTCAAGCGGGTGGCGGACGCGGCGGACGGTATTCCCGCCCGTGATCCGGACGCGATCCAATCCATCGCCGAGGGCCTGGTGATCGCCGGCATCGGCATGGCCTACGCGCAGATTTCCCGGCCCGCCTCCGGGCTGGAGCACTATTTCTCCCATATGTGGGAGATGATGGCGCTCGAGCGCGGCGAGCCTTATGACCTGCATGGCATCCAGGTGGGCGTTGGCACGGAGCTGACCATGAAGCTGTGCGGGAAGCTCAAGGAGGTCAAGCCGGACCGGGCGGTCGCCGAGGCCTACTGGGCCGATATGACGCAAGAAAAATGGGAGGCGCAGATCCGGCGTATTTTCAGAAAGACCGCGCCGGAGATCATCGAGCTGGAGGGGGCGCTGCATAAGAATGATCCCGCCGAGCATCAGGAGCGGCTTGAAAGGATCATCACCCATTGGGAGGAGATCCTGGCGATCGTCCGCGAAGAGCTGCCCGATTACGATGCCCTGCACAGCCTGATGAAGAAGGCGGGCCTGCCCCTCCGGCCCTCCGAGATCGGCGTATCGGTGGACGATACGGTGAACGCCTTCATCGGCTCCCGCGATATCCGCAAGAAATACCTGACCTCTACCCTGCTTTGGGACCTGGGCCTGACCGGGGAATTTGCAGATTATCAGCGCCAGGTGGCAGAAAGCTAAGAGCGACTCTACTATTCCGCCTGACGGCTCCATAGTAACTTGGCGGGGAAATCTTGTCCTCAGTTCGCAATAGCGTTCTAAGGCGCTGACGTGCCTGATAACGCTTTGCTCACTGGGACTTCACCCGCCTGTATCCCGCACAGCGGGCGGCGGATTACGTCCCCCCTTCAACACCACCCCTTGGTCGCCTTTTCCTCTCGGCCCTTCGGACCTGCTCAATTCGCAATACGGTTCTATCGCGCTGCCGCGCGAGATAACCGTTTGCTCATTGGGACTACACTCGCCTTCATCGCCCACTGGGCGCGGCGGCTTCCGTCCCAGGGCGGAAAAGGCGCAAGGTACAAATCGCTGACGCGATTTGGTCCTCGCACCGCAATGGGCTGTGCCCTCAATTCGCCATTGTCGCGCTGCTACGCTGTCGCTTGCGGCGCTCTGTGGCTCATTGGGACTTCACCCGTGCTTTTCCGCCACTGGCGGGCACGGCTTCCGTCCCTGCTGCGGATTACCATCGAGGGTGTTCCCCCTCGATGCTCCCCTCTCGTTTCATGACGGAGTTCTTTCTCAGCGGGTGAATATAACGACTTATAATCATTAAATTCGAATTTGAAATCCCCGAAATCATAGGCGTTTGCCGCTGATTATAGGGTTTTAATGAAGTCCTCTGAAACCGTTGAAAACAAAGGATTTTCCGCAATCTGCTCACCGAATCCCTTTATTAAATGTTACACTGTTTCAACGACGCCCCGGCAGCTCATAAGGGCAAAAGCAAGGGCAAGAAAATCTCATAACAGGATATAACAAAGTGTGGCAATCGGGAGCCTGTGACATATGTGCGAATAGATTAACAACGCTATTATACTGTATTGACCCACAGGGCAGCTATTTCTATTTTTCACTGAGTCTGCAGACATTTTTGCGCATATTAACATTAATGGAGGGTGATTGCAGGGGAATGCGTGTGGGCGAAATAACAAAGGGTACGCATTTATCACAACCAGCGGTTTCTCACCACTTAAAAATCCTGTGTGATGCGAAAATATTAACTGTACGCAAGGAGGGAACGATGAATTTTTATCAGATGAATCCTAATAAAGAAGAAATCACAAATTTGTATTTGCTTTTTGGAAAAATATTAGAAGCAATTAATAAGCTGGAAGCAGAAAGGAACAAAAAATGAGAGCAGCAATAGAAAAAAGAACTTCAAAAAGATCATTCACAACGCAAAAATTAACTGCGGATCAGATTTCTAAAATAGAAAATATGGTAACGCAAATTAACGAAAAATCTGGTTTGACCTTTGAATTTATTGAAGACGGAAGTGCCGGTTTTACTAACTTCAAGAAGTCATATGGATTTTTTAAAAATGTTCGCTCTATGATTTTGACAAAGGGCAATATTCATCTTCCGCATCTTAAGGAAAAAATCGGTTACTATGGTGAGGAAATCATGCTAGACCTTGTGGATATGGGCTATGGTACCTGCTGGGTTGGCGGAACATTAGACAGAGATGCATTTATGATTAATGAGGATGAGGATTTGGCCTGTGTCATTCTCGTTGGCTATGCTGAAAGCAGGTCGTTAAAAAACAAGCTGACAGCTTCCCGAACAAGAATTATAAGAAAGCCGATAAGTGAGAGAATTATATCAGATTGTGAATTACCCGAATGGCTTGAAAACGGAATGCAGGCGGTGGTGCTTGCACCTACGGCACGCAATTCTCAAAAAGTGCATTTTGATTACAAGGACGAAGTCCTCACTGCTTCTGTGGCTGATGATTATATCCGTGATCTTGTTGATTTGGGAATTGCAAAAAAGCATTTTGAAATTGAAGCAGGCGGACATTTTGAATGGGGAAACGGTGCAAAATATTTTCGTGTTGATTAAGCAAATGAATTTGGAGGATATGGCAAATATCTGTTTTTACAAGGACTGTAAGCAATAAAAACACTCCCTGTCATCAATCGATGGTCCGGAGTGTTTTTCTGTCACTTAATTTTTTTGTACAACTCATCAATAAGCGTTTGGAGCGTAACAGCGAAAAGCGATGCTTTCAGCGCATTCACGGCATCATCAAGATACGGCGTTAAAAGTTCGTGGAT
>JAFUHB010000123.1 GCA_017469085.1 Clostridia bacterium | reverse complement strand
TGATATGGCCGATCAATTGCGTATTGGATGCAAAACGGTGCCCATCGGATCGCCCGCCAGGACCTTGAGGATATTTTCGGGATCGGAAAGCCCGAACACACGCAACTCAGGCACTTTCTGTTCAGCGCAGAGGGCAAAAGCAGCCGCGTCCATCACCTTGAGCTGCCGTGCTTGGGCCTCCTCATAGGAGATATCCTTGATCAACGTCGCGCTTGGATCCGTCCTTGGGTCGGCGGTATAAACTCCATCGATATTCTTGGCCAACAGGATGGTATCGGCCTTGGTCTCGACCGCGCGGAGGACGAGCGCCGTGTCCGTCGTAAAAAAGGGATTGCCGGAACCGCCCGCAAAGAATACGATTTCCCCACGCTCCATTGCCTCGATCGCCAGATTGGCCGTAAATACCTCGCAGATCCGATTCATCTCAATAGCGGAGAAAACCCGTGCCTTCCCGCCGGCCCGCCTGACAGCGTCGGCCATAAACAGGCAATTGATCACCGTGCCCAGCATCCCCATCTGGTCGGCGGTGACCGCGTCCATGTCCTTTCCCTGACGGCCGCGCCAGATATTACCCGCTCCGATCACAACGCCTACCTGGGCCTGATGCCGATCGGCCGCAGCGCACAGGATCCGCGCCGTCCGCTCCGCCATATCAAAATCAAAGCCCTGGCCTTTAGCGCTCAGCGCCTCGCCGCTCAGCTTGACGATGATCCGTCTCATTGTTCTTTTCCTCCCGCTTATCAAAACGGCGGCTGCTTTCACAGCCGCCGCTCGATACTGAATTTACTTTTTCGCGGTCATTTCGGCGATCTCATCAGCGAGATTGCTTTCCTTCTTTTCGATGCCCTCGCCGCACTCGAAGCGAACGAAGCGGCGGATGGAAATCTTTTCGCCGCTGGCCAGCGTGCACTCATTGACCAGGGTCGCCACGGTGATATCAGGATTCTTAACGAACTCCTGCTCCATCAGGCAGACTTCTTTGTAGTACTTCGCGATGCGGCCCTCGACCATGCGCTCGACGATGTTGGCAGGCTTACCCTCGTTCAGAGCCTGGGCGCGCAGGATCTCGCGTTCCGTTTCGAGCGCCTCGGCGGGCACTTCTTCCTTGGTCACATAAAGGGGATTCGCGGCCGCGATCTGCAGCGCGACGTCATGGCACAGTTCCTTGAACTTATCGGTCTTGGCGACGAAGTCGGTCTCGCAGTTGACCTCCACCAGGACGCCGATCTTGCCGCCCATGTGGATATAGCTGTCCACCATGCCCTCAGAGGCAACGCGGCCGGCCTTCTTGGCTACGGCGGCCAGGCCCTTCTCGCGCAGATATTCAACGGCCTTCTCCATATCGCCGTTGCTTTCAACAAGCGCCTTTTTGCAGTCCATCATGCCGGCCTGCGTGCGCTCGCGCAGTTCCTTTACCATTGCGGCGGTAACTTCCATTTGATTGTTCCTCCTCAGTTTATCGTATACGGAAACGTCAGGCCTCGGCAGCCTCGTCGGTCTGCTCGCCCTGCTTGCCTTCCAGGATCGCGTCGGCCATCTTGCCGGCAATCAGCTTCACGGCGCGGATCGCGTCGTCATTGCCGGGGATCACATAATCGATCTCATCGGGATCGCAGTTGGTGTCCACGATCGCGACGATCGGGATGCCAAGGGTGCGGGCTTCGGCCACGGCGATGTGCTCTTTGCTGGGATCCACGACGAACAGGGCGTCCGGCACCTTCTTCATCTTGCGGATACCGCCCAGGTTGGCAACCAGCTTTTCACGCTCGTGCTGGAGCTTAACGACTTCCTTTTTGGGAAGCACTTCAAACTGGCCCGCTTCTTCCATCTTATCGATCTCATTCAGGCGATCGATACGGGTGCGGATGGTGCGGAAGTTGGTCAGCATGCCGCCCAGCCAGCGATTGTTGACATAGAACATGTTGCACCGCTCGGCCTCGCTCTGGATGCTTTCCTGGGCCTGCTTCTTCGTGCCGACGAACAGGACGCTCTTGCCTTCCATCGCCAGGTTGCGCATGAACATATACGCTTCATCGATCTTTTTGACGGTCTTCTGCAGGTCGATGATGTAGATGCCGTTGCGCTCGGTGAAGATGTACGGAGCCATCTTCGGGTTCCAGCGGCGGGTCTGGTGTCCGAAATGGACGCCCGCTTCCAACAGGTGCTTCATAGAGATCACAGACATTCGGGGTTCCTCCTTGTTTTTTCTCATGCGCGCATCATCTTTATGGGCCACCGCTTTCGCGGCACAAGCCACAAATCCGCGCGCACGCAGATTCTTTGGTATTTTAACAGAAACGCCTGCAAAATGCAAGCGTTTTCTGATGGTTTCAGTATTTATTTAGCGCCGCTATTATAATAAATTCATTGATTCTGAACCAATCTCATCCAACGGCGTCATTTCAGGAAATAGCTCATCATATAGCCGGTCGTATTCCCGTACTGCACCTGCGTCCACTCGTCACCCGGAATCAGGACGGTCACCTGCTCGCCCGAATTGACGCGGGCGCGAACCGTACCGGAGCTTTTGCTGGGCGCGGAGCGGAGATTCACGTAAGAATTGCCGTTGCTGACTGTTTTGACGGGCGTGCCCGGCACACCGTATACCGTCAGGTATTTGGTCATCATATAACCGATCCGACCGCTCGACTTGCCATACACCTTGCACCAGGTCAGCCCGCCCTCGATCATTTCAAACCGCGTGCCGTTTTCATACTGCGCCAGTACCTTGGCCGAGGTGGAGGGCGTAGCGCGCAGGTTCACCTTCCGGCTGGCGTTGGGATTGGATACGATCACATAGCCGTTGGTGGCGGGAGCGGCGCCGCCGCCGGAGGAACCGCCGCCCGAATTTCCGCCCGAAGACCCTCCGCTTTTGCTTAAATAGGCGCTGCTCATAAAGCCGGTGAAGCCGTTCGCGCTGATCTCCCAGAACCGGTTGCCCTTCAGCAGCACCGACACCTTGGTGCCCGGCGTCAGCTGCGTCAGCGCCCCAAAAGAGGTGGATGGGCCGGAGCGCAGGTTGACGGGCTTACCGTTGGACGCGATCACCGTCGCCCCTGAGGAAGACCCGTTCACCACCAGATACTCCCGCCGGAAGTATCCGATCATGCTGTCGATCTCCACCATGTACCAGCCGTTATCATAGCCCAGCACCTGGCAGGTCGCTCCGTTGTAATAGATGCCCAGCACCTTGGCGGAATAGCTCGGATATTCCCGCAGGTTCAAAAAGGCCTTGGCGCTTTGGTTCTTGACGATGCCGGTGCTGCCGTCGGCGGAGGAAGCCCTGTTCAAATAGGAATCCACCATATAGCCGACCTTGCCGGTGCTGACAACGGTCACATAATCCCAACCGTTATAGGTTTCCATGATATTGACCCATTCGCCCCGGGAGGCGCTGGCAAGCACCTCAAAGTCATAGCCGGGGCCCGCCCGCAGGTTCAGCGAGCTGGTGTTGGCGACTACGGCATAGTCCGCCATGGCCGTCTTGATTCCCGCCAGAAGCAGGATCAGCAGCATCAGGGCCGTCCTTTTTTTCATCACTCTCTCCCCCTTGCGTCGGCGCTCTGCGCGCTTCAACCATATAACGATGCGTAAGCCCTTTTTCATGCATCGCCGCTTACATTAAATCTACCAGGACGGCATTCTGCACGTCCATACCCCGGCGCGTCAGCCGCAGCACGCCCTCGTCAAACGTCAGCAGGCCGTTTTGGAGGGGTCCGTCCAGCTTATCGCCAAAGGCCTGACGGATCGACAGCCCATGCCTTTTACAAAACTCCGCGTCCGAAATCCCCTCGGTCATACGGAGCCCCAGCATGATCGACTCAAAACGCTCGTCCTCCGCCGTCAGCTCCGTTATCTCCGGGGCTTCCCCGGCCAGATAAGCAGGGATGGTAACAGGGTTACGATACCTTGTAGTGCCCAGAAAGCCGCAGGCGGCGACGCCCACGCCCAAGTATTCCTTCCGTTGCCAGCAGTCCACATTATGCCGGCAGGAAAAACCGGGCTTGGCGAAATTGCTGATCTCGTACTGAGCATACCCGGCGTTTTCCAGGACGGATCGGGCAAGCTCATACATATCCCGCTCCAGATCCTCATCGGGCAGTTGAAGTACGCCATCGTCAAGCAGCCGCTTCAATCGCGTCCCATCCTCCACGATCAGCCCATAGCAGGATATTTGCTTGGGCGAAAGCGCAATCAACCGCTCCAGCGTTTCCTCCACATCCATCAGCGTTTGGGTCGGCAGCCCCAACATCATATCCAGGTTCAGGTTATCGATCCCAGCGCGGCGGCATTGTTCGACCGCCCGCTTGACCGCCGCAAAATCGTGGATCCGTCCCAGCAGCTTCAGCAGCCGATCCTGCGCGCTCTGCGCACCGATGGAAACGCGGTTCACGCCGCTTCGCACTGCCGTCTGCAAAAGCCGCTCGGTGATCGTGCCAGGGTTCATTTCCATGCTGATCTCGGCGTCCGGCGCAATCAAAAAAGCGTCCCGGGCCGCCGAAAGCAGGCGTTCCAGCAGCGTCGGCGGCAGCAGGGAGGGGGTCCCCCCGCCCAGATACACCGTTTCCACCCGCGCGTCCGGCAGACGCTTGCCCCATGCCCACAATTCCTCGGTCATCCGCCCGATCACGGCCTCCATCTGGGCCTCCTGGCCGGGATAGGACGGAAAATCGCAGTACAGGCACTTGGAGCGGCAAAACGGGATATGCAGATACAGCCCGATCCTTCGGCTCACGGCACAGTTACCGCATAGACCTCGTTGCCGCAGGCGATCAGCGCGGTACCGTCGCTCAGCATCCCCAAATAAGCGGTTGCCGGCGAAGGCAGCGGAAGCGAATACACGGAGAAGCGATTGGCGTTCAGATCGGCCCGGAAAATGCTGTTATCCGAAAAACCGTATACCCGCCGCCCGTAAAAGCCGGCGCCGATGCATTCGCTGGGCAGCGTCAGACGCTTGTCGTTGCTGCCATACAGGCAGCGCAATTCACTGATGCTGATCAGGTCGTTGGTCTGACGGGTCGGCGCAAACAAAAGATACGCGCGATTATCGATCACCGTATCGTCGATCAGCTTCCAGCCGTACACCAGCACCGTGCCCGAGGTATCCTGCGACCCGTTGTAATCGTATTTCCGCAGCTGACGGGTCCCGATCACGTTCAGCACCGAGCCGGCGTAGATCACTTTGTAGGTCAGCGTCTCCCCCAGGTCGATGCTGCCCGTCGTCATGGAGTTCACCCGAAT
>JAFUHB010000122.1 GCA_017469085.1 Clostridia bacterium | reverse complement strand
CGCGGGACACAAAGTCGTCGCATTTGAGCAAGGGCATGTTATCCTGCCCGACGAGCGCGTCCAGATCCTCATGGGGGAGACCGCCGTGCACGAAGGTCGCGTAAGGGGTGTCCAGGATGGTCGGCAATCCGGTCAGGAAGGCGAGCTCCGGCGCAAAGCGCCGCCGGATCTCCATGATCGTCCCGTCCAGGTCCATGTCGGGAGAAACAGGGATGCCAAGCTCCGCGCACAGCTCGCCGAAAAAGCAGCCGCCCCACCAGGCGGTCATCTTGGGCGCCCTTTCCAGGAGCTCCCTGCGCTTGTCCTCCCGGTCGCTCAGAAGGCGGGAAAGGGTCCAGACGTCCATATTGCCAATCAGGGTATACACGCGGTGGGTGGCGGAAAGCGCCATCAGCGTTCGCACCACGCGCAGGCTTTCCGCTCCCTTTTCCAGCAAATCGCCCACGACGACCAGCGTGTCCCGCGGCGAAAAGGCGGATTTGCGCAGCAGCTTGCTCAGTACGTTCGCATGACCGTGGATATCGGAGATCATCAGCACCCGCCCGTCTGCGGGGAACTCCGCGCGGACGAGCGACACCCGTCGAAAAGAAAACTCGCTCATCGGGCGATCATTTCCTCCCGCTTGGGGCCGTTGGACAGGTACGTGATCGGCACTTCGATCTCTTTTTCAAGATATTCCACATAAGCCCGGCATTTTTCGGGGAGGTCGGCGTAAGAGCGGATGCCCCGGATATCCGTTTTCCAGCCGGGCAGTGTCTCGTAAACGGGCTCGGCCTTTTCCACCAACGGGGTCACCGGGAAGTCGCGGGTGATCTCCCCGTCGATCCGATAACCCACGCAGACCTTGATCTCATCCAGGTAGGACAGCACGTCCAGGTTGGTCAGCGCGCAGTCGGTCGCGCCCTGCAGCATGCAGCCGTAGCGCGTCGCCACCGCGTCGAACCAGCCTACGCGCCGGGGACGGCCGGTTTTCGCGCCGTATTCGCCGGCGTCGCCGCCCCGCTTGCGCAATTCCTCGCCCTCCTCGCCGAACAGCTCCGTCACGAAGGGGCCGGCGCCTACGCAGGAGGAATAAGCCTTGGTGACGGCGATGATCTCCTCGATGGCCCGGGGCGGGATGCCGGCGCCCACCGTGCCGTATCCGGCCAGGGGAGAGGAGGAAGTGGTGAAGGGGAAGATGCCGTTATCCGGGTCGCGCAGCGTGCCCAGCTGGCCCTCGAGCAGGATCCGTTTCCCTTCGCGCAGGGCGCGGTGCAGGTACTGAGCGACGTCGACCGTCACCGGCTTGAGCAGCTGGCCCAGGGCGTAATACTTTTCGGTCAGGGCGTCCGGGTCCAGCGGAGGCTGATGGTACAGGCCTTCCAGCAGCACGTTCTTCTGGTCCGCCACGTTTTGGATGCGCTTGCGGAGCAGGTCCTTGTCGAACAGCTGGCATACCTGGAGGCCGATCTTGGCGTATTTATCGGAATAGAAGGGGGCGATGCCCGACTTGGTGGACCCAAAGGACCCCTTACCCAGGCGTTCCTCCTCGTAGCAGTCCAGCGCAACGTGGTATTCGGTCAGCACCTGGGCGCGGTCGGAGATCAGCACGCGCGGCGTATGCCCGCAGCGGCCTTCGACCTCGCGCAGCTCCCAGAAAAAGGCTTCGATATCTAGCGCGACGCCCATGCCGATGACGTTGACCACGTTTTCGTTCAGCACGCCGCTGGGCAGCAGATGCAGGGCGAACTTGCCCTGGTCGGTGATGATGGTGTGACCGGCGTTGGCGCCGCCCTGAAAGCGAACGACGACGTCGCTTTGCCCGGCCAGCATATCGGTGATCTTGCCCTTTCCTTCATCGCCCCAATTGGCGCCGATGATTGCGCGAACCATATCCCATCCCTCTTTTCGGTCTATAGGCATTGAACTTGAGTATTACATTTTGCTTTTTGCCAGCGCGATCCGTTCGACGGCGCGCTTCGTATTTTCCTCGGTATTGAAGGCGGTCAGGCGGAAATAGCCTTCCCCGGCTGCGCCGAAGCCCGCGCCGGGCGTGCCGACCACCTGCGCCTCCTTCAGCAGCCTGTCAAAGAAGCCCCAGGAATCCAGTCCTTCGGGGGTTTTCAGCCAGACGTAAGGGGAATTGACGCCGCCGTAGCAGGTAAAGCCCGCGGCCTGCAGGCCCTCGCGGATGACGGAGGCGTTGCGCAGATAACCGTCGACCAGGGCCTTCGTTTCGGCGCGGCCGGTTTCGTCCAGGCTGGCCGCCGCGGCCCGCTGCACGGGGTAAGAGACGCCGTTGGAGCGGCTCTCCGAGCGCCGCCGCCACAGGTCATTGAGACGGACGGGGCCCTCCCCGGTCTGCGCGACCAGCTCCCTGGGGATCACGGTATAGGCGCAGCGCACGCCGGTAAAGCCCGCGTTCTTGGAGAACGAGCAGCACTCGATCGCGCAGGTGCGCGCCCCCTCGATCTCAAAGATGCTGTGCGGCACGTTTTGTTCGGTGATATATGCCTTGTAGGCGGCGTCGAATACGATCAGCGCGCCGTGCTCATTGGCCCATTGGACGATCGGGCGAAGCTGATCGTAGGTCAGCGCCGTGCCGGTCGGGTTGTTGGGGCTGCACAGATAGAGCACGTCCACCGCCTGCTCGGGCATCGACGGAACAAAGCCGTTTTCCGCCGTGCAGGGCAGGGTGATCAGGCGCTCGTAGCCGTCCTTCGTATGCGCGCCGAGCCGGCCGGCCATGGCGTTGGAATCCACATAGACCGGATAGACCGGGTCGGTGACGGCGACGAGGGCGTCGGGAGCCAGGAGCTCCTGGAGGTTGCCGGTATCCGATTTGGCGCCGTCGGAGACGAACAGCTCATCCCGGCCCACCGAAACGCCCAGCGGAGCGTACTCCGCCTGGATGATGGCGTCCAGCAGGAAATCATAACCTTCGTAGGGGGGATAGCCGTGAAAGCCCTCGGGCGTGCTCATGGCCTGCGCGCTCTGCGCAAAGGCCTCGGCCACGTGCGGGGTGATCGGCCTGGTCACATCCCCGATCCCCAGGCGGATGATTTCCCTGCCGGGGTTTTGCCGGGTATATTCGCTCACCTTCGCCGCGATCTCGGCAAAAAGGTAAGCCTTGTTCATGTGCGCCAGATGGGTGTTGATACGCATGGCGGTCTCCTTTTTAATATCGGCTTTGCGCCCCTCGTGAAGGGTGATCAGTCCACCCAATAGCCGTCGAACACGAAGGAGGCGTCGCCGCTCATGTACACGTTATTGTCGGCGGCGTTCCATTGCAGGCTCAGGTTGCCGCCGGAAAGCTTCATCTGCACGTTGCGGTCGCATACGCCGGTCAGCACGCCGGCCACCAGCGCCGCGCAGGCCCCGGTGCCGCAGGCTAAGGTTTCGCCCGCGCCGCGCTCCCAGACGCGCATCTGCAAAACGTCCCGCTTGATCACCCGCACGAATTCCACATTGGTGCGCCGGGGAAACAGGGGGTGATGCTCGATCATGGGCCCCAGCACCGGCAGATCGACCACCTCGGGATCGCGCACAAAGATGACCGCGTGGGGGTTGCCCATATTGACGCAGGTCACAAACAGGGTCTGGCCCATCATTTGCAGGCGGTGCTTCAAAACCATTTCGCCGGGCAGGTCTACCGGGATGCGCCGGGGGCTGAGCTCGGGGGAGCCCATGTCCACCTTGACCCAAGCCACCTGATCGTCCTCCACGGTCATCCAAAGCCGGCGGATGCCGCCCTTGGTCAGGAGGGACAGCTCTGTCTTGTCGGTCAGGCCGCGCTCGTACATATATTTGCCGATACAGCGCACTGCGTTGCCGCACATTTCGGACTCCGAGCCGTCGGAGTTAAAGATCCGCATCCCGGCGTCCGCGCCGTCGGCGGGCTCGATCAGCACCAGCCCATCCGCCCCGATGCCGTAGTGGGGCCGGCACATCTGAATGGCCAGGCGGGAGGGGTCGGGCACGTCCTCCTCAAAGCAGTTGATAAAGACAAAGTCGTTGCCGATGCCCTGCATTTTGGTAAACCGCATACTTTTCCTCCCAAGCGCCGAAACGAACAGAAAATGATCGATGAAAAGAATGTACTTCCAATCGGATCGTGGAGCAGCCGCCGTTACATGCGTTCCGGCGCTTCGATGCCGATCAGGTAGAGGCCCGTTTTGATCACGGCCCGAGTCGCCTGCGTCAGGTCCAGCCGCGCCCTGGTGCCGGCGGGATCGTTCTCATCCAGCACACGGTGCTCGTAGTAGAATTTGTTGTAGGCCTTGGCGATCTCCGTGACCGCGCGGGTCACGATGGAGGGCTCGTACTTATCCGCGGCGTCGGCCACAGCCGCCGGGAAGCGGGACAACAGCAGGAGCAGCTGCTGGGCCTCGTCGTTATCCAGCGCGGCGTAATCAGGGGCGATATCCTTGAGGTCCGGCGCTTTGCGCAGCACCGAGCCGCAGCGCGCGTAGGTGTACTGCACGTAGGGGCCCGTCTCGCCGTCAAAATTGAGGGCGCGGTCCCACCAGAAGTCGATGTCCTTGATGCGGTTGTTCTGGAGGGTGGCGTACACGACTGCCCCAACGCCCACCTGACGGGCGACCTCTTCTTTATTTTCCAGATTGGGGGATTTTTCGTTGATGATATCCAGCGCCTTTTCCTGCGCCCGGGTCAGCAGCTCGTCCAGGTAGATCATGACGCCCTTGCGGGTG
Source organism: Clostridia bacterium (assembly GCA_017469085.1). Taxonomy (GTDB): domain Bacteria; phylum Bacillota; class Clostridia; order Christensenellales; family Aristaeellaceae; genus UBA4246. The sequence goes on along the minus strand of JAFUHB010000122.1, from coordinate 1,717 downwards.
GAAAGCGCCTGGCCCTCGTAGGATACCATGCCGAAGGAAACGTGCTTCATCTGATCCTTGGCCCAGTCATAGCCCATCAGCTCCAGCACCTTGAACAGCTGCTTGAAATGCAGGTCCTGCTGATAGGCCACCACATACAGGCTCAGGTCAAAGCCATAGGTCTTTTTGCGGTACAGCGCGGCGGCCAGGTCCCGGGTGTGGTACAGCGTGGCGCCGTCGCTTTTTAAGATCAGGCAGGGGGGCATCCCATATGCCTCCAGGTCCACGATCTTCGCGCCGTCGGAGTCCTGAAGCAGCCCCTTTTCCTGCAGTTCCTCGACCACCGCCGCGGTCTTGTCGGCATAAAAGCTCTCGCCGGCATAGCTGTCGAACCGGACGCCCAGGATGTCGTAGACCCGCATGGCGTCCTTCAGCGTGACGTCCTTGAACCAGTGGAAAATCTCCAGCGCCTCGGGATCGCCGTCCTCGATCTTCTTGAACCAGGAGCGGCCCTCCTCCTCCAGCGCGGGGTCGTTCTGCGCCTCGGTGTTGAAGCGGACGTACAGCTTGGTCATCTCGTCCACGCCGCCCTTTTCCACCGTTTCCTTGTCGCCCCAATGCTTATAGGCGGCGATCATCTTGCCAAACTGAGTGCCCCAGTCCCCCAAATGATTGATGGAAACGGTGCGCCAGCCCCGAAAATCGTAGATGCGCTTCAGGCTGTTGCCGATGACGGTGGTGGACAGGTGGCCGATGTGGAAGCGCTTGGCGATGTTGATGGAGGAATAGTCCATACAGACCGTCCTGCCCTTCCCCTCCTCGGAGGAGCCCCATCTTTCGGGGGCGGCCAGGATGGCGGACAGGGTCTCCGCGGCAAAATTGCCCCGGTTCAAAAAGAAATTCAGGTATCCGTTCACCGCTTCCGCCCGCGCCGTTTCCGGCTCGTCAAAGGCCTCGGCGAGGGCCTGCGCGATCATGGGCGGAGCCTTGCGCAGGGGCTTGGAAAGCCGGAAGCAGGGGAAGGCGTAGTCGCCCATCTTTTTATCCGGCGGCACCTCGAGCAGCCCGCTCAGGTCTTCCGGGATGCCCTGCGCGTCCGGGAATACCCGATATATCGTCGCCTGTAAAAGCCCGGCGATGGTTTGCTTCATGTCAGCCATGGGAGAAAACGACCTCTTTCCGTACCTTTCTTGTACTTTCAATCAAAAAGTACACGTTATGATACCATAAAACGACAGGCATTTCAATGAGGAATGTCAGCCGCCGCGCGCCGTGGCGGAAAAAACTCTTCCGACGCTTGCCAATGCGGATCGACTTTGGAAAAAGGCATGGCTCCATGCCCGATCCGGCATGCCTCCACCGTACAAAGAGGCTTGCAAATCCGCCTCTTTGTGTTATAATGGAAAAGCCCGAAAAGGGCAATGCGCATTGCCGCGGGAAAGGCTTTCGCGGCAGGACAAGTGTTAAAGGAGGTTTTTCCCATGGTGAAAGTTGCTATTAACGGTTTTGGCCGTATCGGCCGTCTGGCTTTCCGTCAGATGTTCGGCGCTGAGGGCTATGATGTGGTCGCGATCAACGACCTGACCAGCCCCGCGATGCTGGCGCATCTGCTCAAGTATGATACCGCTCAGAAGGGCTATTGCGGCGTGATCGGCGAAAACAAGCACACCGTTTCCTCCAAGGAGCCTGTGTTTGAAGAAGACGGCAAGACCGTAAAGGTGCCCGGCTCCATCACGGT
>JAFUHB010000121.1 GCA_017469085.1 Clostridia bacterium | reverse complement strand
TGCGCCGAAAGCAGCCGGATCAGGAAGATCACGGCGGCGCCGATCAGCATCGCCGCGGTGCTGCCAAGCGCACCCCACAGCAGGGCGCACAGGACCGCCCCGACCAGCGCGGCCGACGCATAAACATGCTTGACAAAGATATAGGGCGTATCCCCCGCCATCATATCGCGGATCACGCCGCCGCCCACGCCCGTCACAACGCCCACGAACACGATCAGGAACAGGGAGTAGGCCTGGTTCATGGAAAAAGCGACCTGCACGCCGTTGACCGTAAACACCGCCAGGCCGACCGAATCGCTGATGAGCAGCAGCAGACCGGTGATCCGGTGGCTTCCCATCAGGAAGCCCCGCACAGGCCGGATAAAAACAACGATCCCCGTCAGGATGGCCGTCAGCGCATACACCGGCTCCCGAAAGGTCACGGGCGGCGTATTGCCCAGCAGGAGATCGCGGATCACGCCGCCGCCCACCGCCGCCGTCAGCCCCAGGATCACCACGCCGAACAGGTCCATATGCTTTTTGAGGGCCGTTACCGCCCCGGAAATGGCAAAGGCCACTGTGCCCACCATCTCCAGCGCCATCATCCAATCCCACATGGCCGTTACGCCCCAAGCGTTTCCCGCAGCGTCTCTCGGACCGCGCCAGGACCCCTCAGTTCCCGCATAAACAGCGCCTCCACCTTGTCTGAAAGCCCGGCCTCCGCCAGGTCCAGCCCAAACAGCACCGGGTTTTTGAGGATCGGGAGCAGCTTGCCCCTGGCAGTATCCGGCTTGCCGAGCACGATGCCGCGCAGCGCCTCCTGAAGCTGCGAAAGCATGGGATCGGGCGAAACGGTCATCGGCTTTCCTTCGTCATCCACAGCCAGCAAATACCTGAGCCATCCGGCCAGCGCCAACGGGATCGCCGTCAGCGCCCGGATATCCAGCTGATCATCCGCCGCATACGCCTTCAGCGTTTCGCCAAAGCGCACGGGGATCTTCTGGCTGGTATCGGTCGCGATACGCTGGGGGGTATCCGGCATGAAGGGATTCGGAAGCCGTTCGGTCACGACCTCGTCGATGAACGCCTTTGGATCGATGACGCCGGGGTCCGTCACGACCGGCAGGCCCTCCTGATAACCGATCCTGCAAACCAGGCGCTTTAGATCCTCGTCCTGCATCTCAGCGGCGATGCTCTCATACCCGAGCAGACAGCCGTACACCGCAAGCGCCGTATGCAGCGGGTTCAGGCAGGTGGTCACCTTCATGCGTTCGGTGCGATTCACGGTATCGCGGTCGGTCAGGTACACGCCCGCCTTCTCCAGCGGCGGCCGACCGTTCGGAAAGCGATCCTCCACCACCAGGTACTGGGGCCCCTCCGCGTTGACGAAGGGCGCGATAAAGGTATGCTTGCCCGTCACGACCGGGGCCATATCCTCGACCCCGAGCGCGCCAAGCTCCCGCTCTACTGCCTCCGCAGGCCGGGGGGTGATCTTATCGATCATACTCCAGGGGAAGGAAACGCACGCTTCGTCCTTGACATACGCAACGAAATCCTTTGTGACAAAGCCGCGCTGCTCCCAGCCATCCGCAATCGCCAGTACGGAAGCGCGCAGCTTTTCTCCGTTGTGGCTGCAATTGTCCATGGATACCAACGCAATGGGCCCGGCCCCGGCCAGAAAACGCCGATTCAGCAGCGCGGTCACTATGCTCATGGCGTGCCGCGCCGAATCGGGGCCTTCTTCCAAATCCGCCTTTACCACAGGCAGAAGCGAGCCGTCCATTCCCTGGAGAGCGTAGCCCTTCTCCGTGATCGTGAAGGACGCCAGCTGCAGGGACGGGTTCTCAAAGCAGGTGGTCAGCGCCGAAAAATCCTCTCGGCTGCCTCCGTCCGCCCGGAGGCCCTCGGCGATCGCGGCGATCACTTCCTTGTCCGTTGATCCGTCCGCCCTCAACGTAACCATCAGCGTCATAGCATCGTGGGGGCGATAGATCCGGTCGATGATCTCTCCGTCAAAGGTCTCGGCGGCAATGATGCCCCGATCGGTCAGCCCTTCATTCAGCAGGCGCTGCTGCAGCCCGGCGATAAAACCGCGGAAGATATTGCCCGCGCCAAAATGCACCCAGACGGGCGCCTGCCGGGTCTTTTCGCTCATGGCCCGCCAATCATAGCCGGGCAAACGGATACCCGCCTGATTCCACGGCGCGGCATTTTGGATGCCCTCATAGCTCAGCTTCATTTGCCCTGCTCCTCCCGCTCAATGGCTTCCCAAAGGCCGTTCAAATACGCCGCGCCCAGCGCGCGGTCATACAGCCCGTAGCCGGGACGCCCCTTCTCATCCCAGATCATCCGGCCGTGGTCGGGACGGATGTAGGTATCCGGGCAGGTATCGCAAATCGCCTTCATGATGGCGTACATATCCAAGTCGCCATCCTTACTCAGATGCGCCGCCTCCCTGAAATGACGATACCCCAAGTATTTTACGTTGCGCACGTGCATCGCGCCGATCCGGTCCATCTCACCGAAGTGGCGGATCATGCCCGGCACGTCATTCTCCGGATTGGAGCCCAGGGAGCCCGTGCAAAGGCAGAGGGTGTTGGCCGGACTGTCATGCAGACGAACGATCTTATCATAATCCTCCTGACTGTGGGCAATGCGGGGCAGGCCGAAAATAGGCCAGGCCGGGTCGTCCGGATGGCAGGCCATGCGAACACCCGCCTCCTCGCAGACCGGGATGACGGCGTCCAGGAAATACTGATAATTCTTGCGCAGATCGTCCGGGCCAACGCTCTCATACTGCCGAAGCGTAGTTTCCAGCAGGGCGAGCCGCTCAGGCTCCCACCCGGGCAAGGTAAAGCCACGGCTGTCCTCCGCGGTACGGTGAACGATTTCCAGCGGGCCCATCTCTCCCAGGTCCTTCTCATCAAAATACAGGCTGTTGCTCCCATCCTCGGGGATCACCCGGGCAAGGTCGGTCCGCAGCCAGTCGAACACGGGCATAAAGTTGTACACGATTACCTTTACGCCGTTCCTGCCCAGCATTTGAACGGTAGAGATATAATGATCGATGTATTCATCCCGCGTGGACAGGCCCAGCTTGATATCCTCGTGCACATTGACGGATTCGATCACCTCGAGCGCCAGCCCGGCGTCATTGACCTCTTTTTTGAGGGCGAGAAATTCATCCTCCGGCCAATCGACGCCTGCCGGCTTGTCCAACAGCCCCATCAGGCCGGTCATGCCCGGGATCTGCTTGACGTACCGGAGCGGGATCGGGTCGGATTGACTGCCATACCAGCGAAAGGTCATTTTCATAAGCATCCTCCTTCATCATCAGCACGGAAACACGAGATCGCAACGGGAATTCGCGGTCACAAAACGAGGAGAGCGGGCATCGTGCCGCCAGGCCCGTTTCAATGGGCCGCCTTATGCCGCGCTCTCCGTTTGCTTATACAACGATCGCTTTATGGAATACCTTTTTGCCCTTTTTCAAAACGACGCCGGCCTTGAGGTCCTCCAGCGACAGGGCTTGCCCGATATCGGTCGCTCTTTCGCCGTTGACGGTCACGCCGCCCTGCTGTACCAGCTGACGGGCGTTGGATTTACTGGGCGCAAGCTTGCAGCGGACCATGAGGTCCACCAAGTTATAACCATTCTCCGGCACCTCGTCCGCCGTCAGCTCCGTTCGAGGCATATTGGCGTCGTCACCGGAGCCTGAGAAAAGGGAGATCGCCAAAGCCTCGGCCTTCTTCGCTTCCTCCTCGCCATGTACCAGCTCCGTCAGCTGATAGGCCAGTATCTTCTTCTTTTCGTTGATCCGGGAATCATCCCACTTTTCCATTTCCTCGATCTCATCCAGGGGGATGAAGGTCAGCAGCCGGATGCACTTCATCACATCGGCGTCGTCCACGTTGCGCCAGTATTGATAAAAATCAGAGGGACTCGTTTTATCCGGGTCCAGCCAAACGGCGCCCTTGGCCGTTTTCCCCATCTTTTTGCCTTCGTTATTGAGCAGCAGGGTGATGGTCATCGCGTAGGCGTCGTCCGGATGCTCACGGTCCTTGGATTTCTTGCGGATCAGCTCGGTGCCTCCCAGCATATTGCTCCACTGGTCGTCGCCGCCGAACTGCATATTGCAGCCGTAATGCTCATGCAGATACCAGAAATCATAGCTCTGCATGATCATGTAATTGAATTCCAGGAAGGACAGGCCCTTCTCCATACGCTGCTTATAGCACTCGGCGCGCAGCATATTATTCACGGAAAAATGCGCGCCAACCTCGCGCAGCAGGTCAATGTAATTCAGCTTCATCAGCCAATCGGCATTGTTGACGGCGATCGCCTTGCCCTCTCCAAATTCAATGAAGCGGGAAATCTGCTTTTTGAAACATTCGCAATTGTGCTCAATGGTTTCCGGCGACATCATGGAACGCATGTCCGTCCGCCCGGAGGGATCGCCAATATAGCCGGTGCCTCCACCCAGCAGCACGATCGGCTGATTGCCCGCCATCTGCAGCCGTTTCATCAAACACAGAGCCATAAAGTGCCCTACGTGCAGCGAATCCGCCGTCGGATCAAAGCCGATGTAGAAGCGTGCGCCGCCCCGGTTGATCAGCTCGCGGATCTCCTCCTTGTCCGTCACCTGCGCGATCAAGCCGCGCGCTTCCAGTTCCTCATAGATACCCATTGATTCATCCTCCTGTCCGAATAATAAACCGCCCCCCATTTCCCTGAACAAACAGGGAAACAGAGGACGATGGAGCGTTTCGTGGTACCACCTCTGCTTCAGACGGCAGAGCCGTCCCTCAAGCCGCGCTGTATCGGGCGCTCCCGGTCCGCCTTACTCATACGCTTCTTCGGGCGAACGGCTCGGGAGGGTATTTGCGAAGCGTCGCTTCCGTCCTCGCACCGACCGGACGGTCTCTGAAAAGCAGCCTCTCCGCTACTTGTCTCCTTCATCGCCAAATGGAGAGGGATCGCTCCCTTCCATTGGCAATATTGTACAGGATCTTTGAGCGCATTGCAAGGCCCGCGCCATCGAAAAAAGTCAGTTCACGCTGGCAAACTCGTAGCCCGCGTCCTCGACGGCGGCTTTGATCGCCGCCTCAGCCACCGGCGCGCTCACCGTGATCACGGCCTCGGCCTGATCCTTGTTCGGTACTGCCTCGATCACATTTTCCAGGCTCTCCAGGGCCTTTTTCACATGCTTTTCGCAATTCTGGCACATCATGCCGTTGATTTTGACGGTCTGCGTCATTTTCTTTTCCTCCTTCAAGGTATTTTGTATTTCCGTCACCACCCGGCCAAACTCCGCCTCAGACACCGGCGATCCGGCACGGTCGCGGCTTCCGTCGTGCAGGCGGAACCAATTCAGCCGAAGGGCGTTGGATACTACGCAGAAGCTGGACAGGCTCATCGCGGCCGCACCGAACATGGGATTCAGCTTCCAGCCGAACAGCGGGATCCATGCGCCCGCCGCCAACGGGATGCCGATCACATTGTAGATGAACGCCCAGAACAGATTTTCATGGATGTTGCGAAGCGTAGCCCGGCTCAGGCGAACGGCCGCAGCCACATCGGACAGCCGGCTCTTCATCACCACCACGTCAGCGGCGTCGATCGCCACATCCGTGCCCGCGCCGATCGCGATCCCAATGTCGGCCCTTGTCAGGGCGGGAGCATCGTTGATGCCGTCCCCAACCATGATCACCTTGCCGAGCTCGCGGAGCCTGCGGATCACATCCTCTTTCCCATCGGGGAGCACCCCGGCGACGACCTCGTCCACATGCGCCTGCGCGCCGATCGCGTGGGCGGTGCGCTCGTTGTCGCCGGTCAGCATCACGACGCGGATGCCCATCCTTTTGAGCGCGTCAATCGCCTCAGCGCTGTCCGCCTTGATGACGTCGGCCACGGCGATCATGCCCAGCAGGCGGCCCTCCTCCGCAAACAGAAGCGGCGTTTTCCCTTCCCCCGCTAATTCCTCGGCCTGACGCCGGATATCCGCAGGAATCGAAGTCACACTCGACAAATAGGTAACGCTGCCGCCGACCAGCGTGCGTCCGTTCCGCCGCGCGCTCAGTCCGTTTCCGGGAAGGGCAGAAAAGTCGTCCACCTCATCGGCAACCAATTCCGTCTCCTTGGCTCTGGCCACGACCGCGCGAGCCAGCGGATGCTCGGACTTATTCTCTAAAGCAAATGCCGCGGTCAAAAGCTCCGCTTCGCTGACCCCATCCACCGGCAGAACATCGGTCACTTTGGGCTGTCCTTCTGTGATCGTGCCGGTCTTATCCAGCGCGATGATCTGAGCCTTGCCGGTTTCCTCCAGCGATACTGCCGTCTTGAACAGAATGCCGTTCTTAGCGCCAACCCCGCTGCCAACCATAATAGCGACCGGCGTAGCCAGCCCTAAGGCGCAGGGACAGGAGATGACCAGCACCGAAATACCGCGCGCCAGCGCGAAGCTGAAGCTTTGCCCCACCAGCAGCCAAACGGCGAATGTCACGGCCGCGATCCCGATCACCGCGGGGACGAATATGCCCGATACCCGATCCGCTACCTTGGCGATCGGCGCCTTGGTCGCTGCCGCGTCGGAAACCATCTTAATGATCTGCGACAGCGTTGTATCCTCGCCGACGCGAGTCGCCTCGCAGGTCAGAAAACCGCTCTGGTTGACGGTGGCAGCTGAAACATCATCGCCCGCCGCCTTATCTACCGGTACGCTTTCCCCCGTCAGCGCGCTCTCATCCACCGCGCCGCCGCCCGACAGCACCCTGCCGTCCACGGGAATGTTTTCCCCGGGGCGCACCACAAAAATATCTCCCTTTTGCACACGCTCTACCGGCACGACCGTTTCCTTGCCATCCTTGAGCAGGGTCGCGGTGCGCGGCGCCAGTTTCATTAGGCTTTTCAGCGCGTCCGTCGTCCTGCCCTTGGAGCGAGCCTCCAGCATCTTTCCCACGGTGATCAGCGTCAGGATCATCGCGGCCGATTCAAAATAGAACTCATCCATGTAGGTCATTACGGCCTCATGGTTCATCTTAACCACAGCGTCCGTCATGGCGAACAGGGCGTAAACGCTCCATACGAAGGAGGCCGCCGAACCCATCGCCACCAGCGTATCCATGTTGGGCGAGCGATGCCACAGTGCCTTAAAGCCGGACACGAAAAACCGCTGATTGATCACCATGACGACCGTAGCCAGCAGCAGCTGTACCAGCCCCATCGCAACATGGTTGCCCTCGAACCACTTGGGCAGCGGGAAGCCCCACATCATATGCCCCATGGAAAAATACATAAGCGCCAGCAAAAAGCCGATCGACCAGATCAATCGCTTTTTGAGCGCCGGCGTCTCCCGATCGCGCAGCGCGTCCTCCGCGTCGTTCACCGCTCCAGCTCCGTCCCTGCGAGCGCCCTTGACGGAAGCGCCGTAGCCCGCCGCCTCCACCGCGGCGATCACATCTTTGGCGCTCGCGGTTCCGGTCACACCCATCGAATTGGTCAACAGACTCACCGAGCAGCTTTCGACCCCCGGTACCTGGCTGACCGCCTTTTCCACCCGGGCGCTGCATGCCGCGCAGCTCATCCCGGTCACCTGATACTGTTCCATTCGCGCCTTACCTCATCAGCTTTTCGATCGTCCCGACCAACTCATCCACGACCTCGTCCCGGCCCGCTCGGATGTCCCGCGTAACGCAGGAATGAATGTGTGCCTTCAGCACCTCGCGGTTAAAGGCGTCTATGGCCTTGGCGACCGCCGCCGATTGTACGAGCACGTCGTTGCAATAGGCGTCCGCTTCGATCATGCGCTTGACTCCCCTCACCTGGCCTTCGATGCGGTTCAGGCGGTTCAGCAGCTTCTTTTTTTGCTCCTGCGAGCGTTCCGTGGTCTTGACGCACATTGGACACTTCTCCGTCATTGCTTCATCCGCGCCTCCTTTACAATACCCCCGTCCGGTATTTATTATATACCCATACCGGGTATTTGTCAATAAAAACCGAGCCGTTCTCGAAAGAACTCTTTTCGCGCACCTTGCCGTTTTTTCCGATTCGCGCTATACTGCTAATAAGCGTTTAAAAGGAGGCTGACGCATGACACAGGAGCAGGATCGATACATCTCCCCCTTTTCGACCCGTTACGCCAGCGATGAAATGCAAGGGCTGTTTTCGGCTCGCCACCGCGCGGAGCTTTGGCGCAGGCTATGGATCATCCTCGCCGAAAGCGAAATGGAGCTGGGCCTGCCGGTAACAAAGGCCCAGGTGGAGGAACTGAAGGCGCACGCGACCGACATTGATTTCGAGCGCCAGGCCCAATATGAAAAGGAGCTGCGGCACGACGTCATGTCCCACATCCGGACTTATGCCGATCAGTGCCCGCTGGCGGCTCCCATCATTCATCTGGGCGCGACTAGCTGCTACGTCGGGGACAACAGCGATATCCTGATCATTCGGGACGCTCTCTTGCTTGTGCGGGCCCGTCTGATCGAAGCGCTGCGCGCGCTTTACGCCTTCGCGGAGCGCTATGCCGACCTCCCGACGCTGGCATACACCCATTTCCAGCCGGCGCAGCCGACCACCGTTGGGAAACGCGCGACGCTGTGGATGAACGATCTCGTCCTGGATATCGAGGCCTGCGAGCAGCTGCTTTCCACGCTCAGGCCCTTGGGCTGCAAGGGCACTACGGGGACGCAGGCCAGCTTCCTGGAGCTGTTCGACGGGGATTATGAGAAGGTCAAAGCGCTGGACCAACGCATTTGCCGCAAGATGGGCTTTACAGGCGGCGTACCCGTATCCGGCCAGACCTATTCCCGAAAAACAGACGCGCAGGTACTTTCCCTCCTGGCGCAAATCGGCGTCAGCGCCCATAAATTCGCCGCGGACGTGCGTCTTTTGGCCCATGAAAAGGAACTTGAGGAGCCGTTTGAAAAACAGCAGGTGGGATCCTCCGCCATGGCCTACAAGCGAAACCCCATGCGCTGCGAGCGGATGACCGCGCTGTCCCGCTATCTGATCGCAAATGTTCAAAACGGATATATGACCGCCGCCGAGCAATGGCTGGAGCGCACGCTGGACGACAGCGCCAACCGCCGCGTCAGCCTGTCCGAGGGCTTCCTTTGCGCCGACGCGGTACTGGCGCTGTATCTGAACGTCGCCTCCGGCCTGGTCGTCAACGAGCGGGTGATCGAACGGAACCTTCGGGACGAGCTTCCCTTTATGGCGACCGAGAATCTGCTGATGGATGCTGTCCGGGCGGGCGGCGACCGACAAAAGCTGCATGAAAAGATCCGCCGATATTCGCTGGAGGCCAGTCGACGGATCAAGCAGGAGGGCCAGCCAGGCGACCTGCTTGAAGCGCTCGCCGCGGACCCCGATTTCCCGCTCACGCAGGAGCGCATCGATTCCCTGCTGCGTCCGGAGCTTTACATCGGCTGCGCCGGAGCGCAGACGCGGGACTTTCTGCGTGAAACCGTTGCTCCGCTGCTTGCGAAATACCAAGATCTCCAAGTAAAAGAAAAAACCATTGAAGTGTGAGGACAGACGCATGAAGCAACCGACACAGGCATACGAGCGCTGGCTGACCTGCGCCGAGCCCGCTCTCATCGCCGAACTGCACGAGCTCCGGAACCGCCCCGAGCTCATTGAGGACGCCTTTTACCGGGACCTCGCCTTTGGCACCGGCGGTCTGCGCGGCGTGATCGGCGCAGGCACCAATCGCATGAACGTACACACCGTCGCAAAGGCCTCGCAGGGCCTCAGCGACTATATCCGCGCCCGCTTCGCTCCGGGCGACCGTTCCGTGGCGATCAGCTATGATTCCCGGATCCAATCGGATGTTTTTGCCCGCGTCTCCGCCGAGGTTTTCGCTGCCAACGGGCTTAGGGTGTATATATACCCGCAGCTGATGCCGACGCCCTGTCTTTCCTTTGCGGTACGCGCGCTTCGTTGCGCGGCCGGGATCATGGTGACCGCCTCTCATAACCCCGCTCAATACAACGGCTATAAGGTCTATGGGCCGGACGGCTGTCAAATTACGACGGAGGCTGCCGACGAGATCCTGGCCGCCATTGAACGGCTGGATATCTTTGACGACGTAAGACGGATTCCCTTTGATCAGGCCCTTCAAAAAGGCATGATCTCCTGGATCAACGAAGATATCTATATTGCCTTTGTCAATGAAGTCAAGGCTCAGACCCTCCTGAGCGATGAAGACCGGATCGACCGCGGGGTGTCGATCGTCTATACGCCGCTGAACGGCACGGGGCTTAGGCCAGTGCTGCGCACGCTGAAGGAGAGCGGTTTTACCAACATCACCGTCGTTCCCGAGCAGGAGCAGCCGGACGGCCGCTTTCCTACCTGCCCCTACCCCAATCCCGAGATACGGGAAGCCATGGAACTGGGCATCCGCACCGCCAAGCAGATGAACGCCGACCTGCTGCTGGCGACCGATCCGGACTGCGATCGCTGCGGCATCGCGGTCAAGGACGGGGCGGGCGAATACGTGCTGCTGACCGGCAACGAGACGGGGATGCTTCTTCTTGATTATATCTGCCGCAGGCGAGTCGCGTTGGGCAAGATGCCCGAGCATCCCGTGCTCGTCAAAACCATCGTGACCATCGATTTGGCGGAGCAGATCACCGCCCGTTACGGCGTACAGACGGTCAACGTGCTGACCGGATTCAAGTTTATCGGCGAAACCATCGGCCGCCTTGAAGCGGAAGGCCGCCGGGACGATTATATATTCGGCTTTGAAGAGAGCTACGGCTACCTGTCCGGCACTTATGTGCGGGACAAGGACGCCGTCAACGCCGCTTTCCTGATCTGCGAAATGTTCGCCTGGTATCGTCAGCAGGGCATCAGCCTGCTGGAGCAGCTCGAGCAATTGTACCGGGAATATGGTTATTGCCTGAACACCCTGCACTCCTTTACATTCGAGGGAGCGGCCGGCTTTGAAAAAATGCAGGCCATCATGGCGCAGCTGCGGTCCGGCCTGACCGTCGTTGGCGGGCGTTCCGTCCTGGAAACGCTTGACTACGCGAAGGGTCTGGACGGCCTGCCCCCCTCCGATGTGCTCAAATTCCGCCTTGCCGGCAACGCCTCTGCCGTAGTCCGGCCCTCCGGCACTGAGCCCAAGCTGAAAATCTATATTTCCGTCAGCGCCGCCGATCGGGCCGACGCGCAACGCGAGGAACAAAAAATTGCCGACAGCCTCAGGGAGAAACTCGCATGAGCCTGCCGACGTTTTTGCCCTTGGATCGACGGATCCGTCATTATGAGCTGGTGCTTGAAACCGAACTGACTGAGCAGCCCGTCCCGCCGCTGCCGGAGGGATATTGCTTTTCCTTTTATGAGCCGGGAGACAGGGAAAATTGGCTCCGGATCGAGAAAAGCGCCGGCGAGTTCGAGACAGACGAGCAGGGACACGCCGCTTGGGAGCGCTTTTTTGCTTCACATGAAGCGGAATTGCCTGACCGTATGCTGTTTGTGGCCGATCCGTCCGGGCGCAAGGTGGCGACCGCCAGCGCCTATTTCGACGTAACGGGCCGCGATCGATCAGGCGCCGGCTGGCTTCATTGGGTCGCCGTCGAAGCCTCCGCGCAGGGCAAGGGGCTTTCCCGTCCCCTGATCGCCCGGGCGCTGAATCAGCTTCAAGCGCTGGGCTATACCCAAGCGAAGGTCCCCACACAAACCACCTCCTGGCTGGCGTGCAAGCTATATCTGGACTTTGGCTTTCGCCCGATCCCGCAAAACGCGGTCCACAGCCGGGACGGTTGGCGCATCATGCGCCGCCTGACCGATCACCCTGCCTTAGCGGACTTTCCCCCGGCGGAGGACATCCTCGTGTTGGCCCAGGGTACGAACTACTGATTTCCGATCTTTTCGATGCCCTTCAGCACTTCTGGCTCGCGGACGTCGCGGGTGTTGGTAAATATCTTGCGGGTCAGCACCGCGCCGCCTCGATAATACAGGCAGATAAACGGGCAATCACGGGCGAATACTGCCTGGATCTGATATAGATTCTGCTGATATTCATACTGGCTGGTCGATTTGCGCAAAGCGTCGATCAGCCCGTTCATTTCCTCCGTGCGATAACGTCCATAATTGCCTGTATTGGGGCCGTACAGCAGAAAACCGGGATCGGGCACGGCGTCCATCTGAAAGGCTGCCAGCGCCAGGTCGAAGTTCCCGGCGTTCAGCCGTTCCTTGGCGAGTCCATAGCTGATATTGTCAATCCGCACGGCGATCTTGACGCGGGCCAGCATATCCTTGATCTGATTGGCCACCTCCACGCGGACGGAATTTTCCGCCTCCTCATAGACCCAAAGGCGAAGGGACAGATTCTCCTTCTTTCCGTTTCGGACGCGATCGAGTATATTATCCCCGTCCGAATCCTCCCATCCCGCCTCGTACAGCAATTGCTCCGCCTTCGCCAAATTGACCGAATAATAGTCCTGCCCATCCGCGTCGCTGGCATCATAATACATCCACGTGCCACGCGGGAAGGGCGTATCCGTTCGGGAGACCATGCCATAGTAAGCGCCATTGGCCAACGCGTCAGGATCGATCGCGTAGCGGATGGCGTAGCGCACCCGAATATCCTCCAGCTCATAGGATTTTGTATTCAGCAGCAGCGTTTCAAGCTGACGGGTCCGAAAATCCAGGTTGACCGAATTCACGCCGCCGCGATACTGGGCCGCTGTCACCGAGCGGGTCAGGATCGCGTCCACCTGGTTCAATTCAAAGGCAGAGGTCAGCTCCCGGTTGGTCGCGGAAAAGATCGCGTTAATCTCCGTCACATTGGGCTCATCCTGCCACCAATACTCGTTGAGGGACAGCAGCAGCGAATTGCCCGGCTCAAACCAGACCGCCTTATAAGGCCCCGAGCCCACCGGATAATCCGTCCGCACCTCATCCGCCTTGAGGATCGGGAAGGTCATGCCATAAATAAAGCCGTAATACGGACGGGCGGAAGTAAATACCACGGTCTGCGCGTCGTTGACGACTGCCTTTGTAAATACGTATCGGTCAGCGGCATACACGCCCTTGTTCTCCGCCGTGTCATCCTTCGCAAGCCGCAGGATCTCCTGCGCGGTCGCGGCCACGTCATAGGCGGTCAGCTGCGTGCCGTCGCTGAAATACACGTCGTCCCGCAGGGTGAACGTCCAGGTCTTGCAATCGTTGGAGGCAGTCCAGCGCAGCGCCACATTAGGCTGCGGCTCGTAGTTATCGTCCAGCGTCACCAGGCCCTCGTAAATCAGACTGTGAAGGGATTGGAAATCCCGCTCGAGGGCCAGCAAGGGATTCAGCACCGTCGTTTTGACCGAGATCATGCCCACCGAAAAGCTGGTAAACAGCTCGCTCGCGCCGGCAGGCAGGCAAAGCAGGGCCAGGCACAGCCCCAGCGCGTTAATCCTGATAATAGTTTTCCAAATAGATCGCATAGGAGTCCACCACCTTTTTCGCGTAGGCGCGCGTATCGCTTTTAGGTATTTCCTCGATCGTCAGCGTTCGCCCATCCTGAGAATAACGCTGCAGCCAGGCGTCCACGTTGCCATGCCCCGCGTGATACGCGCAGGCCACCAGCACCGGATCCCCCTGGTAAAGTCCGGACAGATAGTTCAGATACCAGGCGCCCATATGGATATTGACATCCGGATCAAACAAAAGGTCGTCATGATAATCGTCCGCCTTGATGCCGATGCGCCCGGCGATCCATTTGCCGGTATCCGGCATCAGCTGCATCATGCCCCGCGCGCCTACCGAGCTCACAGCCTGCGGGTCATAGCTGCTTTCGTTCAAAATGATCGCCGCGATATAAGCGGGACGCAGGCCGTACTCCTGCGCGTACTTGGTCACCAAGTCCCGGTTTTTGACGGTCGTTCGGTAAACCCGCCGCTCGTAGGCCGCCTTTTCCTCGGCGATCGCCTGCTCGATATCGGCCACCCGGGCGATATTGACCAGGTAAGCGGAGAAGCCCAGGATTACCGCCGCGCACAGACTCAGCACCACTGTCCATTGCTTCCTGGTAAAGACGCCGCGCCTCTTCCGTCTGCCGCGTCGCCCCTTGGCAGTTTTGTTCGCTTGATCCGCCCGTCGGTTGCGCGCGGGCTTCTCCGTCCCGTGATCAGTCGGAGGCAGGACAGGCTTGTCCTGCGGAAAATCACTCATTTTCATTCTCTCCTGAAACCGCCTGCTTCAGCAGCGCAAGCGCCTGCGCCGCGCTCTCCCCGGGCGTGCCCCGGGTGTCGATCACGCGGTCGGCCCGCCTTTTTTTTTGAAGCGTCGGCATTTGGCTTCGGATACGCCTCAGGCCCAGCGCCTGCGTCAAGCCGTCCCGCGCGCACAGCCGCCTGAGCTGTTCCTTTTGCGGCAGCCATACGCACCATACCTCGTCGCAGCGTCCCTCCAGGCCCGCCTCAAATAGCAGCGGCGCATCCAGCACAGCGGCCGGGACGCCCTGCTCCCGCAGCTCATTCAGCTGCCGGTCGATCCGCTCGAGGATCAAGGGATGCATCAGCGCATTGAGCCGTCGGAGCGCCTCCCCGTCCGAAAAAACGAGCTCGGCAAGCCGCCGGCGATCCAGGCTGTCTCCGGCAAAAACGTCGTCGCCAAAGGCATCGCGGAGCATGGGAAGCGCCTCCCCGCCGTCTGCTGTCAGGGAACGGGACACCTGATCGGCATCCACCACCGGCACTCCGGCCTTTTTCAGCGCATTGCTTACGTTGCTCTTGCCGGAGGCGATGCCCCCGGTCAAACCGATGACCCTGGTCATTTGGTTTCGTACCAGCTTTTCCCAGTCGCGACCTCGGCGATCAGCGGCACGCGCAGAGTCACAATGCTTTCCATCGTCTCCTTCAGCAGCGCTGCCGCCGCATCAGCCTGCGCCGCGGGCGCTTCGATCAGCAGCTCGTCGTGCACCTGCAAAATCAGCCGGGCATGCGGCATTTCCTGCTTCAGGCGCTCATGCGCCTTGACCATCGCCAGTTTGATGATATTCGCCGCCGTGCCCTGCACCGGCATGTTCATGGCGACCCGCTCTCCAAACGCCCGCCGCGGCCCTCCCGCCTTGAGCTCCGGCAGCATGCGGCGGCGGCCGAAGATCGTCTCCGCATAACCAAGATCATATCCCCTTTGCTTGGCCTCCTCCATAAAGCGGCGGATGCCGGGATAACGGTCCAGGTAACGGCGGATAAAGTCTCCCGCCTCCTTGCGGCTGACGCCGATATTACGCGCCAGGCCGAACTCGCTGATACCGTATACGATGCCGAAATTGACCGCCTTGGAAGCGGAACGCATGGCATGCGTGACCTCCTCCATGGGGACTCCGTAAACCTCGGACGCGGTACGCGCGTGGATGTCCTGTCCGCGCACAAAGGCGTCCGTCATCGCCTCGTCCCCGCTCATATGAGCCAGCACGCGCAGCTCGATCTGCGAATAATCGGCGTCCACCAGCAGCATTCCCTCACGAGCGACAAAGGCGCGACGGATTTCCCGTCCCAAATCGGTACGGACCGGTATATTTTGCAGATTGGGTTCGCTGGAGGAAATGCGGCCGGTCGCGGTTCCTGTTTGATCAAAGAATGAATGTACGCGTCCCGTCTCATCCACCTTGCGCAGCAATCCGTCGATATAGGTGCTGTTGAATTTGACATACGTCCGATAATCCAGGATCTTTTCAACAGCTGGATGGTCGTCGATCAAGTGCTCCAGGGTTTCGGCGTCCGTCGAGTATCCGCGCTGCGTCTTTTTGCCGGCGCGAAGCCCCAGCGTTTCAAACAACACCTTGCCCAGCTGCTGCGGCGAATTCAGGTTGAAGCCGTGTACCCCGGTCAGGCGATACACATCCTCCTTCAGCTGCTCGGAGCGTTCGGTATATTCCCTGCCCAGACCCCTTAAGATATCGCTGTCCACCTGAAAGCCCGACGTTTCCATATCATAGAGCACGGTCAAAAGGGGCAGCTCAATATCCCGCATCAGCCCGTCCATATGCGCTTGCCCAAGCGCCTGGCGCTGGGATGCCGCCAAGCTCCAAAGGCCAAAAGCATCCTCATCGGCAAAGGCGCGGAGCTCATAGCTTTTTTCCTGCGGATTCAGGATATACTGTCCCAGCATGGTATCCCAGACGAGCTCGGGATGCGGCAAATGAAAACGGTCCAGCAGATGATAGAGCGACTTGCCGTCATGCGTAACGAGCGGGCGATCCAGCAGTGGACGAATCGCCCGGAGCGCATCTTCCGGCATCAGCCCGTCGCTCAGAAGATCCTGGCTCAGGGTCACTTCGCCCCACCGCTTCCCATCCGATAGGGAAAGCTGAGAGGCGGAAATATACAGCGCGGGTTCATCCTCCAGCGCCGCGATAAAAGCCTCGATCTGGGCAGCGCTGGTCAGGGAAGTGCGGGGAGGCCTTGGGGCCGTTGTCACAGGCTGCTCCGTCCCATCATCCGGCCATAGCTTTGCGGCCTGGCGCGCAACCGCGTTCAGCCCGTACTTTTGCAGCTCCCTTATACCGGCGCCGCCCCGGTCGGTCCGGCACTCCTCATAATCAACGTTCACCGGCGCGTCAGGCCGGATGGTCGCCAATTCCTTGGAAAAAAGGGCCAACTCCCGGTTTTCCGCCAGCCGTTCGCCCAGCTTGCCCTTGATTTTCCCCGCATGCTCCAGCACATTTTCCAGCGTGCCGTACTCCTGGAGCAGCTTGACCGCCGTTTTCTCGCCCACACCGGGCACACCCTTGATATTGTCGCTGCTGTCCCCCATGAGCCCTTTCCAGTCGGTCACCTGAGCGGGCGTTACGCCAAAGTATTCCTTCACGCCCGCCGGGTCGAACAGCACGGTTTCCGAAATGCCCCGCTTGGTAAACAACAGGGATACGCTGTCGCCGACTAGCTGCAAT
>JAFUHB010000120.1 GCA_017469085.1 Clostridia bacterium | reverse complement strand
CCGAGATATACCGGTCGGACAGCGTGGCGGCGGCGATCAGCGCGCCGTCCTGGATTTTGACGCCGTGGAACACCTCATAGCGCTCCTTGAGGCCGCGCAGGATGGAGATGGTGTCCTCCACGGTGGGCTCGTTGACCTGAACGGGCTGGAAGCGGCGCTCGAGGGCGGCATCCTTTTCGACGTATTTGGCGTACTCGTCCAGCGTGGTCGCGCCGATGCAGTGCAGCTCTCCGCGGGCCAGCATGGGCTTGAGCAGGTTGCCAGCGTCCATGCTGCCTTCGGTCTTGCCGGCGCCGACGATCAGGTGCAGCTCATCGATAAAGAGGA
Source organism: Clostridia bacterium (assembly GCA_017469085.1). Taxonomy (GTDB): domain Bacteria; phylum Bacillota; class Clostridia; order Christensenellales; family Aristaeellaceae; genus UBA4246. The sequence continues at coordinate 6,286 of JAFUHB010000120.1, read as the reverse complement.
TGATGCGCCCGTCGCTCTTTTTGATCTCGTTGAGGACGGCCTTGAGGCGTTCCTCAAATTCGCCCCGGAACTTGGCTCCGGCGATCAGCGAGCCCATATCCAGCGAAAAGATGGTCCGATCCTTCAGGGAGTCGGGCACGTCGCCGCGCACGATACGCAGCGCCAGCCCCTCGGCGATGGCGGTCTTGCCGACGCCGGGCTCACCGATCAGCACCGGGTTATTCTTGGTCTTTCGGGAAAGGATGCGGATGACGTCGCGAATCTCCTTATCGCGGCCAATCACCGGGTCCAGCTTGTTTTTCCGCGCCTGCTCCACCAGATCGGTGCCGTACTTGCGCAGGGCGTCATAGGTATCCTCCGGGTTGTCGCTGGTCACCTGGCTGGCACCGCGCACCTGGGACAGGACCTGCAGGAAGCCTTCCCGGCGGATATCATACTTGACGAACAGCTGCGCCAAGTCTCGGTCCGCGTTTTGCAGCAGCGAGAGGAACAGGTGCTCCACCGAAATATATTCGTCCTTCATATTGGACGCGATCCGCGCGGCGTCGTTCAGGGCTTTATCCATATCGCGGGAAACGTATACCTTGCCCTGCTCCCGCGCGGCGCCCTGCACCTTGGGCAGCTTGGCCACCAGCGCGGCGACATCGGCGGAAACGCGGTCCGCGTCCTTGCCCATTTTCTTGAGCAGCTGCGGGATCAGCCCGTTTTCATCCTGCATGAGGGCGTACAGCAGGTGTGCCTGCTCCAACTGCTGGTTGCCGTATTCCGTGGCGACGGCCTGCGCCCCGTTGATCGCTTCAATGCTCTTTTGCGTATATTTGTTTTCAGACATCGTGCATACCACCTTTGCATTTGTCATGGGATGACAAGAAATCATTGAAAGTCTGACTTACTTTGACTTTCGCGTATATTATACATCTTTCCGCCCGGTTGTCAATAGGAGTGGGAAAAGTTTCTTGTAATTGTACGCACGATGGGTTAAAATCCTCGGATACCATGGATGGAGATGAAATGGATGGTTCATGTCAACAGTCCGTTTTTATACGTCGTAACGGCGGTTATGATTGTGTTCGTGATCGCGCAGTCGGCGTTTTTCCTGGCTCGGGCGGTCAAACGGGCGCGTCAGCTGGGGATTGCGAGGACCACGGTCCGGAAAACCATCAGCTCCAGCGCGCTGTTTACCGTCGCGCCGGCGATTGCGATCCTGCTGGGCGTGATCACGCTCAGCAAGATGCTGGGCCTTCCCTGGCCGTGGCTTCGCCTGAGCGTGCTGGGCGCGCTGACCTATGAATTGCCCGCGGCCACTACCACGGCCAATGCGCTGGGTCTGACGACCGGCGAGACGGTGGCCAATGCGACTGATTTTACGGCGATCGCCTGGGTCATGACGCTGGGCATCATCCCGGGCATCGTGCTGGTGTTTTTCCGCCTGCGCAGCATTGAAAAGGGCGTGGATAAGCTGGCCGGCAAGGATGAGCGCTGGCGCAAGATCTTCATGGACAGCCTGTTCCTGGGCATGATCTCCGCGTTCATCGGCCTTTTGTTCGCCGACATCCGTAAAGGGCTTGCCGGTTATATCCCGATCGTGGTTGCGCTGATCTCTGCGGCGCTGATGGGGGTTTGCGGCCTGCTGATCAAGCGCTGCAAATGGGCCTGGCTGGAGCAGTACGCCCTGCCCATCAGTATGCTGGGCGCAATGGCTGCGTCCATCCCCGTGACCGCGTGGATGAGCTGAAGGGAGGCTGCGTTATGCGTAAATTTCAAGACTATCGTGATTCCGTTCACTTTTACGGGCGGATCTGGACGGCGGCGGCGATCCTGATGCTGCTGCTGGCGCCGGCGGCGATCTGCGTGAGGTACAATGCCTGGCCTGCGGCCTCTGCGGTGCTCAAGGGCCTGCTGGGCGTCGCGCCCATTTTCTGGACGACGGGCATCATCGAGGTGCTGACCTACGCGCCGATGCTGGGCACGGGGGGCACCTACCTGGGCTTTGTGACGGGTAATTTGAGCGCGCTCAAGGTCCCCTGCGCGCTGAACGCCATGAGCGGGGCCAAGGTGGAGGCGGACAGCGAGGAGGGCGAGGTCGTTTCGACCATCGCCATCGCCACCAGCTCGATCGTGACCACCGTGATCATCGCGATAGGCGTGCTGCTGCTCAACCGCCTGACCCCGGTACTGGAAAACCCGGTGCTGGATCCGGCCTTCGACAATATCCTGCCGGCCCTGTTTGGCGCGCTGGGCGTCGTGTACATTGCCAAGAATCCCAAGATCGCCGCCGCGCCGATGCTGTTCATGGCCGCGCTGTTCCTGCTGGTGCCCGGCCTGTCCGGCGCGGTAGGCGTGCTGGTGCCGGTGGGGGCGCTGATCGCGATCGGCGTCAGCCGGGTCCTGTATAAAAAGGGAGTGATCTGATGTTCTGGTTTTGGCTGGGCCTGGTCGCCATCATAGCGGCTTGCGTCGCGATCGTGGTCGTGCGCACGCGGAAATTCGTGCCCGCGCCGGAGGAAGCAGTATCGGCGCCAGAGGAAGCGTTTGACACGGACAGGCTGCGGGATGATCTGCAGGAGCTGATCCGCTGCCGTACCGTGTCCTACCGGGATCGCGAGCTGGAGGACGAGAGCCAGTTTACCCTCGTGACGGACGCGCTGCCCAGGCTGTTTCCCCAGGTGTTCGCAGTCTGCGAGCTGCACCGTCCCAACGACCGCAGCGTGCTGCTGCATTGGCGGGGGAAAAGCAGTGAAAAGCCGACCGTGCTGATGGCGCATTACGATGTCGTGCCTGTGGATGAAAAGGCCTGGGAGAGGCCTCCCTTTGACGCCGTCGTGGAGGATGGCGTCATGTGGGGGCGCGGCACGCTGGACACCAAGGGCACGCTGGTCAGCGTGCTCGAGGCGGCGGACACGCTGATCGCCGAGGGCTTTGTACCCGAGCATGATATCTGGATGGCCTTTGCGGGGGACGAGGAGATCGCCGGCGGCGGCGCTCCCGCCAATGTGGCCTGGCTGACCGAGCATGACGTCAAGCCTTATTTGGTGCTGGACGAGGGCGGCGCAGTCGTGGACAAGGTGTTCCCCGGCGTCGATCGTCCCTGAGCCGTGATCGGCACGGCGGAAAATGGCCAGATGGCGGTGCAATTCAAGGTCCAATCCCAGGGAGGTCATGCCTCCGCACCCACGCCGGGCACGCCCATCCCGGTGCTGGCCCGCGCGGTCATGCGGCTGGAAAAGCATCCCTTCCCGTTCCGCCTGTCCGCCCCGGTCCGCCAGCTGTTTAATACGGTGGCGCCTTATTCCAGCACGCTGTACAGGGTGATCTTTGCCAACCTTTGGCTGTTCCGGCCCCTGCTGAACCTGATCTGCCGCAAGAGCGGCGGCGAGCTCAACGCCCTGGTGCGCACCACCACGGCGTTTACTCAGGCTTCAGGCAGCGACGTCTCCAACATGATCCCCTCTGAGGCTTCGATCGGCGCGAATGTGCGCGTGCTGCCCGGGGACACGCAGCACACGGTCCTGCGCCGCCTCAAGCGCACCGTGCGCAGCAAGCGGGTGGAGCTTTCGGTGGATTACGGCTTTGATCCCAGCGCGGTCAGCCGAGTGGACGGCGAGCCCTACGAGCGGCTCCGCAAGGCGGTGCGCGCCACCTGGCCCGAGGCGTTGGTGACGCCCTATCTGATGCTGGCGTGCTCCGATTCCCGGCACTACAGCCCGATCTGCGACGCGGTCTATCGTTTCAGCGCCATGGCGCTGTCCAAGGAAGAACGCGGCATGATCCACGGCAACAACGAGCGGATTCCGCTGGAGACGCTGAACAAGACGGTGGTTTTTTATCGCCGGTTCATCAGGGCCTGTTAATTGACAACCTAAACGTCCCGCCGTTCGATCGGCGGGACGTTTGGCGTGAAGGGGTCATATTTTCGGCATGATCACCCGATAGGGCGCTTCCTTGGGAATCTCGATGCGGGGATGGGCCTTCAGATAATTCAGGATCAGCTCGCTGATTTCCGTTTGGATTTCGCGCAGGCGTTCGCATTGCAGATAGACTTCGAAATGTCCGAAGCCGGTGGCCCGATAATTGCACATGCACAGCGTCAGGCGCTCCGTCGGCCCGACGGTACGGCCCGCCCGCTCGATGGCTGTCACCCGATTGCCGGCCGGGCGGTTCAGGTCGATCGTATAGCGGATCCCAGTGAAGTAATCATAATTATAATGGGCTGCCTTGGGCTTCAGGAAGGTATCGGAGACGCCGACCGTTCCGTCCTCCGCGACGTCAAAGTAACGGGCGCATTGCTCCAGGGCCGTCTTTAGCTGCTCCCCGGTAATCTCCAATACGACCAGGGTGTTTGCGTAAGGATACGAGGCGACGACGTCGCGCACGGTCACGGCGCTGTCAAAGCCGCGCACCTCATTGGCCAGGGCTGCGCAGGAAATGTCCGCACCGCTGGCCCATAGCTGGACGCGGTTGAAAAAATCGGCGATGGGGGAGCCGTTCAGCGCCATGTCGAGCTTTTCTCCCGGCCACAGGGGCTCGGACAGCTTGCCGATCGGGGTGTCCAGGAAGTGGTCCAGCGCTTTGCGGAGCGCCTGCTGCTCCGCGGTCAGGCGCTGCTGGGCCGGTACGGCGATCAGCTCGGATAAAAAACCGTTTTGTTCATCCCATTGCACCCGGATGTAGCGGGTCGCGTTGCAGGGGGTCTGCACGATATGCGTGCCGTGCCATTGCTGATTGGCCATGCCGATGTGCTGGTGGCCGGTTAGCAGCAGGTCAATGGGCAGCTCCTCGCACAGCCGACAGGCGATATTCTCATCTGTGTCGGACAAGAGAGCGCCACTGCCAGGATCCCGTTCCAGGCCGCCGTGATAGATGCCGATCACCAGGTCGACGCCTTCTTTTTTCAGGGCCTCGACGGCCTTGCAGGCGGCCTCCAGGGGAGAGGTGATCTGAAGCCCCTGTAAATGCTCCGGCTGTTCCCAGCGGTTGACCCAATCGGTCACGATGCCAAACAGCCCGACGCGCAGCCCGCTGGCTAACGTTTGAACGGCATACGGCGCAATGGGAAGCTGCCCCTGCTCATCCTGTACGTTGGCGCACAGGCATCGCGCGTTCAGCGTGTTCAGGTGCGCCCTGAGCCAGGACTGCCCGTAGTTAAAATCATGATTGCCCAGGGTCACGTAATCGTACCCCCGGTCGTTCATGGCGGCGGCCGCGGGGCAGGGCAGCCCCTTCTCATGGCAATAATAGGTCAGCGGCGACCCCTGGATCGTGTCGCCGCCGTCAATGATCAGCGTATCCCCGTCCTTGGGAAAACGCATCCCGTAAAGCCCCATGGGCTTCTCGGACGCGTCGAAGAAATCCGTGTTATACAGATAGCCGTGCGTGTCCGAGGTAAAGTAGATCGTCAGTTTTTTCACCGGAAAAGCTCCGCCTTGTCAGTTTTATCCGCGGGACAGCTTGTTGCGCACGCGGGTGGAGAAAATCTCAATGATGATCATCAGCAGGATCATGCCCAGCAGATAAGAGCCTACCATGCTCCAGCGGTTGGTGTCCATGCACATGATCAACGATGCGCCGATGCCGCCAGCGCCGACGATGCCCAACGTGGTCGCGTCCTTTACGTTGATGTCAAAGCGATAGATCACGGTGGAGATGAAATTTGGGATGATCTGGGGTAGAATCCCGTAGCGGATCTTTTGGAAGCCGTTACAGCCCGAGGCGTCCAGGCTTTCCAGGATCTTGACGTCGATATCCTCGATGGCGTTGATGTACATCTTGCAAATCATGCCGATGGAGCATACGGACTCCGTTACGACGCCGCAAAAGGCGTTCGGGCCAGTTACCCGGATCCACATCAGGGCCCAAACCAGGCTGGGGATCGTGCGGATGCCCAGGATCACCGCGCGAAAAATCAGCGCGACCCATTTGGGTACGATCTTATCGCAGGCCAGGAAGCTGAAGGGGATCGCCAGGATGCCGCTGATCAGCGTGCCTAAAATGGCGATTGCGATCGTCTGCAGCAGCTGATACGGCACGCCCTCCACCGACAGGTCGAACAAAAGATTGGTGTCGGGATGGATCAGGCCGGTCAGCATGCCCTGGGCGATTTCCACGCCCTTTGTCGCGAAGCCCTTGTAGTTGATGGCGCTGCCGCTCCAGCCCAGGAGCGCGGCGACGATCAGCACGATCAGGGTATACAGCCACCATAGCTGCGGACGCGCTTCATAAGCTTCCTCAATGGTGAGGGGGCGGTCGCTGTTCAGTAAGGATTTTGTTTTCGCCATGTCGTCCCCCT
>JAFUHB010000016.1 GCA_017469085.1 Clostridia bacterium | reverse complement strand
TCTTTACTCTTGGGGATCTTCGTTCCCTGAAATCCTCGCTTCACTTCTTCTGATTGCACGTACTAATTATTTTGGCTTTTTATGTCCCTGCTCCATAGCTGGCCTGTGTTCACTCATTTCTTTACTGGCAAAGTCGGGTGGGCGGCATGTACTGATAACCAATAAATCCCTGAACCGACGGAGGAGCGATCCTCCGCCGGTTTTTTTTGAACACTCGTTTATGGACGGGTGTGCTATAATGTTTTTTACTGATGATTGCTCCAGGCGGGCTGATGGTGCCGGGGATGGGGCGGTCCAGGCACTTTCGTAAAGGGTGTGAGGCGCGCATGCGATTGATCCTGTCCTACTTAAGGCCCCACCGGCGGCGGCTGGCCGTGGAGTTGATGATCAAATTTATGGGCACGATCATGGACCTGCTGCTGCCCCTTTTGCTGTCGGTGATCCTGAACGATATCGTCCCAACTAAGGAAATGGGCCGGGTAGTGCTGTGGGGCGGGCTGATGGCGTTGTGCGCGCTCTTGTGTTGGCTGTGCAACGTGACGGCCAATAAGATGTCCACCGCCGTTTCCCGGGATGTGACGCAGGCGCTGCGGGGCGACCTGTTTCAAAAAACGCTGTCCCTATCCTGCGCCCAGGCGGACAGCTTTACGGTGTCCTCGCTGGTGTCCCGAATGACCAGCGATACCTATAACATCCATCAGTTCGTGGACCGCATGCAGCGCATCGGCGTCCGCGCGCCCATCATGCTGATCGGGGGCGTTTTTGCCACCCTGACCCTGGACCCGGCGCTGACCCTGGTGCTGGCGCTGACGCTGCCGCTGCTGGCCTTCGTGGTGACGCTGGTATCCCGGAAAAGCATCCCGCTCTACACCGGCGTACAGGAAAAGGTGGACGCGCTGGTGCGCAAGGTGCAGGAGAACATGGCGGGAGTCCGCGTGATCAAGGCGTTGTCCCGGAGCGATTACGAGATCGACCGCTTCGATGAGGTCAACAGGGGGCTGACCGAGCGGGATCGCCGCGCCGGTCTGGTGACGGCCATTTCCAGCCCCGTGATCAACCTGATCCTGAACGCGGGGCTGACGCTGATCATCGTGGTCGGGGCGTATCGGGTCAACCTGGGGCTGACCAAGCCGGGGACCATCATCGCCTTCCTCAATTACTTTATCATCATCCTGAACGCCGTGCTGGCGGTGACGCGCATCTTCATCCTGTATTCCAAGGGCGCGGCTAGCGCGCAGCGCGTGTGTGAGGTCATGCAGGCCCCTGCGGAGCCTAAGCTGCTGGCGGGACAGGGGCAGCCTGCGGAGCCCCTTTCCGCCGTCAAAATGGACCGTGTGTCCTTCTCCTACAATAAGCGTCGCCCGAACCTCAGGGATGTATCCTTTGCGCTGGCCCCCGGCCAGACGCTGGGGGTGATCGGCGCGACCGGCAGCGGAAAAACGACGCTGCTTGCCTTGCTGCTGCGGCTGTATGACGCCGACGAGGGCGTCGTTTCGATTTTCGGTCGGGATATTCGCGCCATCCCACCGGACGAGCTGTACCCCTGCTTTGGGGTGGTGTTCCAGAATGATTTCCTGTTCGCCGGCAGCCTGCGGGAGAATATCCGCTTCGGGCGGGAGCTGGACGATCAGGCGATCCTGTCCGCCGCGGCGGTAGCCCAGGCGGATTTCATCCGGGAGGCCGGGGCGCTGGACCGCCAGGCGGATATCCGGGGCGGCAGCCTGTCCGGCGGTCAGCGTCAGCGGGTGTTGATCTCCCGCGCCGTGGCGGCCCGTCCCGACATCCTGCTGCTGGACGATTGCTCGAGCGCATTGGATTACCAGACGGACGCCGCGCTGCGACATGCGCTGAAAACGGCCCTGCCCGACACGACCAAGGTGATCGTCAGCCAGCGGGCCAGCGCCATTCGGGACGCCGATCTGATCCTGGTGCTGGACGGCGGCGAGGTGATCGGTCAGGGGACGCACGCGCAGCTGCTGACGGCCTGCCCGGCGTATGCGGAGATCTGCCGGATCCAGATGGGAGAGGAGGGGATCGGCTGATGCAGGGCGGAGGAAGAGGCGCCGGCCTGGCCGGCCGCGGCGGAAACGGCGGAGAAAAGCCGACCGCGAAAAAGAGCTGGCTGCTGATGCGCCTGTACGCTTATCTGGGGCGCTATCGGTGGCTGCTGATCCTGGCGCTGCTGATGACCATCGGCACCAACCTGTTGTCCCTGGTGGGGCCCAGCCTGTCCGGCGCGGCCATCAACGCCCTGTCCGGCGGCGAGGGACAGGTGGATTTTGCCGCGGTCTATCATTACGCGCTGCTGATGATCCTGTTCTATCTGGGCTCGTCGGTGCTCAGCTATCTGCTGAGCCTGATCATGATCCGCCTGTCCCGTAGCGTGACCTACGCCATGCGTAAGGACGTATTCGACCACCTGACGCGCCTGCCGGTGGGCTTCTTTGACAAAAACCAGGCGGGCAATATCATCAGCGTGATTTCCTACGATATCGATACCATCAACACCTCCCTGTCCTCCGACCTGGTGCAGATATTGACCTCGATCATCACCGTGGTCGGCTCCCTGTTCATGATGATCCGCATCAGCCCCGCGCTGGTGCTGGTGTTCGTGGTCACCATCCCGTTGTCCGTGCTGTTTACACGCTATATGTCCCGCAAGGTGCGGCCTCTGTACCGCAAGCGGTCCTCCACTCTGGGGGAGATGAACGGCTTTGTGGAGGAGACCTTGAGCGGCCAGCGCACGGTCCGGGCATACCGCCGCGAGGGCGTGATGGAGGGCATTTTCAGGGAAAAGAATGTGGCCGCCGCCGTCGCCAATTATGAGGCCGAGTCGCGCTCCGCGACGGTGGGCCCCTCCGTCGGCTTTATCAACAACCTGTCCCTGGCGCTGATCAGCATGTTCGGGGCGATCATGTATATGCGGGGCGGCATCCTGCTGGGGGATATTTCCTCCTTCGTGCTGTACTCCCGCCGCTTCTCGGGGCCGATCAACGAATTTGCCAACATCCTGGCCGAATTGCAGAGCACGCTGGCGGCGGCGGAGCGCGTGTTCCGCCTGCTGGATGAGCCGACGGAGCCGGCGGACCCCCCAAACGCCGCGCGCCTGACGGATATCCGGGGCGAGGTGGACTTCCGGCACGTTTCCTTCGGCTATGAGCGGGATCGGACGATCCTGCACGACCTGTCCTTCCATGCGGGTCCGGGCCAGGTGACGGCCATCGTCGGGCCGACGGGCGCGGGCAAAACGACTATCATTAACCTGTTGATGCGGTTTTACGACGTGAACGGCGGCGCGATCCTGTTGGACGGCACGGATATCCGCGAGCTGCGCCGGTCCGACCTGCGCGGCGCGTTCACCATGGTCCTGCAGGATACCTGGCTGTTTGAGGGAACGGTGCTGGAAAACCTGACCTACGGCCGCGAGGGCGTGACCCGCGAGCAGGCCGTGGAGGCGGCCAAGGCCGCGCACATCCACGCCTACATCGAGGCCCTGCCCAACGGCTATGACACGGTCTTAAAGCAGGGCGGCGTCAGCATATCGGGCGGGCAGCGCCAGCTATTGACCATCGCCCGGGCGATGCTGAGCGACGCCAAGATGCTGATCCTGGACGAGGCGACCTCCAACGTGGATACCCAAACCGAGCGCCGCATCCACGCGGCCATGATGCGCCTGATGAAGGGACGCACCTGCTTCGTGATCGCCCATCGCCTGTCCACGATCGAGCATGCCGACCATATCCTGGTGGTACGGGACGGCGACGTCGTGGAATCCGGCACGCATCAGGCCCTGATGGACAAGAAGGGCGCGTATTATCGCCTATATATTTCCCAGTTCGAGCCGTCGTGACGTTACTATTCCGCCTACGGCTCCATAGTAACTTGGCGGGGGAATTCTTCCCCCGCCAACACCACCCCCTAACGCCTTTTCCTCTCGGCCCTATGGGCCTCCCGGGCGGAAAAGGCGCAAGGTACAAATCGCTGGCGCGATTTGGTCCTCGCACCGCGCATGGGCTATGCCCTCAATTCGCCGTTGTCGCGCTGCTACGCTGTCGCTTGCGGCGCTCTGTGGCTCATTGGGACTCCACCCGTGCTTTTCCGCCACCGGCGGGCACGGCTTCCGTCCCTGCTGCGGATTATTGTCGAGGGTGTTCCCCCTCGACGCTCCCCTCTCGTTCCAAGGATGAAATATTTCTTATTGGATGAACAATAATCTTATGACGGAGTTCTGGCTGAGCCCACGTGACGGGCCCTTGAAAACCCGCGCCGATCATAGTATACTGGTCATATCAACAGCTCCGGGGGGACGGCGGGATGGCGGTCAAGCACGCGGTAATCGGCCTGGTGGCCCATGTGGACGCCGGGAAAACCACGCTCTCGGAGAGCATGCTGTATATCGCCGGGGCGCTGCGCAGGCAGGGCCGCGTCGACCACGGGGACGCCTTTTTGGATACCGACGCGCAGGAAAAGGAGCGGGGCATCACGATCTTTTCCAAGATGGCGAGGCTGTCCTATCAGGACGCGGAGCTGACCCTGCTGGATACCCCCGGACACGTCGATTTTTCGGGCGAAACGGAAAGCGCGCTGTCGGTCATGGACGGCGCGGCGTTGGTCGTGAGCGCCCTGGACGGCGTGCAGAGCCATACCCGCACGATCTGGCGGCTGCTGGACGCCTATCGGGTGCCGGTATGGATTTTTGTCAATAAGATGGATCAGCCCGGCGCGGACCGGGAAAAGGCGCTCGCCGCCTTACGTAAGGAACTGGGCGGCGCGTGCGTGGATATGCTGGCTCCGGGGGCGGACGAGGAGCTTGCCCTGTGCGGGGAGGACGCCCTGAACGAGCTGTTGGAGACCGGGACGATCGGCGATCAGACGGTCGCCGCCCTGATCGCGCGGCGGCGGCTGTTTCCCGTCTATTTTGGAGCCGCCCTTCGCAATCAGGGCGCGGCGGATCTGCTGGACGGCCTTACGCGTTTCCTGCCCGAAAGGGCCTGGGGAGCGGACTTTGGAGCCAGGGTATACAAGATCGCCCGGGACTCAAACGGCACCCGCCTCACCTTCCTCAAGGTCACAGGGGGGACGCTCCGGGTACGCGCGATGCTGCTGACGGCGGCCGACCGGCAGGAAAAGGTGAACCAGCTCCGGCTTTATTCGGGGGCGCGCTTCCAGCCTGCGGAGGAAGCGCCCGCGGGCACGCTGTGCGCAGTGACGGGGCTTGAAAATACCTTCGCCGGGCAGGGGCTCGGCGCGGAGCCTGGGGCGAAGGGCCGGCTGCTTTTCCCGGTGCTGGCCTATCGGGCGGTGCTGCCGGATGGCGCGGACGCGCACAAGGCCCTGCAATGCTTTCGAGAGCTTGCCGAGGAGGACCCGCAGCTGAACGTCGTCTGGCTCGCCCAGCTGAGGCGGATCCAGGTGGAGGTCATGGGGGAGGTGCAGCTCGAGGTGCTGGCCCGCCGCCTTCAGGATCGCTTCGGGCTGGCGGCGACCTTTACAGAGGGCGGCGTCCTGTATCGGGAAACGATCGCGGATCAGGTGGAGGGAGCGGGCCATTATGAGCCGCTTCGCCACTATGCCGAGGTGCATCTGCTGCTCGAGCCGGGGGAAAGGGGGAGCGGCGTGACGGCGCTTTCCGCCGTTTCCGAGGACGACCTGGCGCTGAACTGGCAGCGGCTGATCCTGACGCACATCCTGGAAAAGCAGAACGCGGGCGTACTGACCGGCGCGCCGCTGACCGACGTCAGGATTACCCTGACGGCGGGCCGCGCCCACTTAAAGCACACCGAGGGCGGGGATTTTCGTCAGGCGACCTATCGGGCGATCCGCCAGGGCCTGATGCAGGCCAAGTCGGTGCTGCTGGAGCCCTGGTATGATGTGCGCCTTGTCGTGCCGCAGGATCAGGTGGGCCGGGCCCTGAACGACCTGACGGCGATGGGCGGCTCCGCCGAGCTGACGGATACCGCCGACGGCATGGCGGTCGTTACTGGCCGGGCGCCGGTCGCCAAGGCGCGGCATTACGCCCGGGAGGTGGCCGCCTATACGCACGGCCTCGGCAAATTGGCGCTGACGAGCGCCGGGTATGATCCCTGCGCGGAGCAGGAGGCCGTTGTCGCCGCGAGCGGCTACGATCCGGAGCGCGACGTGGAAAACCCGGCCGATTCGGTGTTTTGTTCCCACGGCGCGGGGGTGACGGTGCCCTGGCGGGAGGCCGCCTCCCGGATGCACATCCAAACCGGTTTTGGCCGGGTGCGGGCGACGGAGGCCCCGGAGCCGGTTCGCCGGACGGGTGTCGAGCCGAAGGACGCCCTGGAAGAGGACCGGGAGCTGATGGCCATTTTCGAGCGCACCTACGGCCCGATCAAGCCGCGGGCCATCCTGCCGCGGGTCGTCTCCTCCGCCGCAGTCAAACCGACCGAGATCGCGGACGCGGCGGAGGAATTCCTGCTGGTGGACGGGTACAACGTGGGGTTCGCCTGGGAGGAGCTCAAGCAGATCGCCAGGGAGAACCTGGATTACGCGCGGAAGCTGCTGATCGACCTGATGTGCAATTATCAGGGGATGCGGCCGGTCAGGCTGATCCTGGTGTTCGATGCTTACCGTGTCGCGGGCAATCCGGGCTCCGTGGAAAAGCACGGCGGCATCACCGTGGTTTATACCCGGGAGGCGGAGACCGCCGACGCCTACATCGAAAAGGCGGCCTATGACCTGGGCAAGGACCGGCGGGTGCGGGTGGTGTCCTCGGACGGGATGGAGCAGCTGATCATTTTGAGCGGCGGGGCGCTGCGCGTGTCCGCCCGGGAATTCCACCGCGAGGTGGACGGCGTGCGCGGGGAGATCGCCCGCCTGATCGCGCTCAATAACGTGCCCTCGCCCAGCCCGGCCGCTGCCCAGGCCATGCGCAGGGCCATGCAAGCCAAACAGGATCAGGATAGGAAGGAAGGGAAGGCACTATGAAGCTGCTCAGCGTCGCGGTGCCCTGCTATCAGTCGGCGGGGTTCATGCGTTCTACGATCGACGCCCTGCTCAAGGGAGGAGATCGGGTCGAGATCCTGATCGTGGACGACGGGTCCAAGGACGATACCCCCCAAATCGCGGACGAGTATGAGCACAGCTATCCGGGCATCTGCCGCGCCCTGCATCAGGAAAACCGGGGGCACGGTGGGGCGGTGATGACGGGCCTTCGCAACGCGACTGGGCGGTATTTCAAGGTCTGCGATTCGGACGACCATCTGGCCGAGGCACCTTATCTTCAGGTGCTGGACGCCCTGGAGCGCCTGGAAAGGGAGCGGACGCCGGTCGACCTGTTCCTGGCCAATTATGTATACGATAAGGAGGGGCAGCGGCATAAAAAGGTCATCCGTTACGCCAACGCCCTGCCGACGGGACGGGTCTTTTCCTGGGAGGAGGTCGGCCGATTCCGGCTGGGCCAATACATCCTGATGCACGCGGCCATCTATCGGACCGATTTTCTGCTCTCCACCGGGCTGGACCTGCCCCTCCACACCTTTTATGTGGACAGCCTGTACGTCTATCTGCCGCTGCGCAGCGTGGAGAAGATGTATTACCTGGATACCGACCTCTATCTTTATTATATCGGGCGGGAAGGCCAGAGCGTGCAGGAGGACGTCATGATCCGCCGCTACGACCAGCAAATCAAGGTCAACCGGCTGATGCTGGAGGGCGTTCAGCTGGAAAAGGTGGCTCCCAAGCGCAAGCGGGATTACATGATGAATTACCTGGAGATCATCACCACCGTGTCCGGCGTGCTGGCCGTGCGCTCGGGCGCGGAGGAGCACCTTCGGATGCACGAGCAGCTTTGGGCCGACATGGAGAAGGAGCGCCCCTATGAATACAGGGTGCTGCGTCACCGGCTGCTGGGGCGGCTGCTGAACCTGAAGAGCCGGGGCGCGCGGCGCTTTGTGATCGCCGTTTATCATCTGGCGCAGAAGATATTCGGATTCAACTGAACGTTCGGCGATCGGTGAAAACAGGAGAACAAATTGACATCATACATCGAGGCTCATGAATTTTCCGGGGCGCTCCTTGCCTGGTATGACCGGCATGGGCGCTCCCTGCCCTTTCGCGGCACGAAGGACCCGTATCGCATCTGGCTGAGCGAGATCATGCTCCAGCAGACGCGCACCGCCTCCGTCGGCGCTTATTACGAGCGCTTCCTGGCTGCCTTCCCGGACGTATTTTCGCTGGCGGCGGCGAAGGAGGAAGAGGTGCTGAAAATGTGGGAGGGGCTCGGCTATTATTCCCGCGCCCGCAACCTGCATCAGGCCGCCCGCGTGATCGCGGCGGAATATAAGGGCCGCTTTCCCGCCGATTATGACGCGCTGCGCGCCCTGCCGGGGGTGGGGCCCTATACGGCGGCGGCTGTCGCCTCCATCGCCTTTGACCTGCCGGAGCCCGCGGTGGACGGCAATCTGACCCGCGTGCTGACCCGCGCCCTGGGCATCCGGGAGGACGCCTCCCTGCCCTCCGTCCGCCGGAGAATCACCGAAGAAGCCCGCGCCCGCATGCCAAGGACGCGCCGGGGGGATTTTAACCAGGCGCTGATGGACCTGGGCGCTACGGTCTGCGTGCCCGGCACGCCCGATTGCGAAAAATGCCCCCTGCGCGCGCTGTGCGACGCCTATGATAATGGCGACCCGGAGAATCTGCCCGTCCTGCCGCGTAAGACGCCGCCAATCACGCTGCGTTATGCCGTTTTGCTGGTGCTCTGGGAGGGCCGCGTCTATATGAAAAAGCGCGGCGAAGGGCTGCTGAACGGCCTGTATGTGTACATGATGACCGAGGAGGAGCCGGAAGCCGCGCTGCGCCGCCTGGGGATCGAGGGAGGCGGCCTTACGCCGATGGGCGAGGCCCGTCATGTATTCACGCACCGCGTTTGGGACATGGATATCTATCTTTGCGAGGCGCGGACCGTGCCGGACGCCTTGCGGAATGATTTTTATACCCGCGCGGAAATGGAGGCCCTGCCCATCCCCACGGCGATGCGGGCCGCCCGCCGCGCCCTGACCGAGTATTGGGAGAAAACGTCATGAAGCCCTGTATCAAACGCCTCAAGCGCCGCCGCCGGCTGTACCTGGTTTTCCTGATGCTGACCGTGCTTCTGCTGCTCGCCGCCGGGTGGCTCTATTACAGCGGCCGGGCCGACCGGGCCTGGATCGCGGTGGGGCTGGCCGCGCTGTCCCTGCTGTCCACCGTGCCGGTCGCCCGAGAATACCGGGACGCCTGGCTGGACGCGCATACGGAATTGGCCTACGGCCGCTTCGCCGAGAGCGTGGACCGCGAAGCGAGGCCCGAGATCAACGCCGACCAGGTGCGGATGCTGTGCCTGTTTCCCCTGGCGGAGGATGACCGCGCTGTTGTTTGGAAAAATCGGGTGTCCGCTTCCTGCCGGGGCCATGTGCTGACGGTCACGGAGGCCTCGCTGCCGATCGTGCATGAAGGCGGCCGCGTGCGCGAAACGCCGGGCTGCCTGATCCATATGGATATGCCGCGCTCTCCCGCAAGCCGTCTGCGGCTGGTGGGGGAGGAATTGATGGCGCCGGAGGCAGGCGTGCCCTTTTTCCGCAATTACGCCCGCCTCTACCGTCAGGAATGGCCTCTTTTGCCCAAGGGCACGGCGCTGTTCGCCGACGGGATGCCCAATGAGGAAACGCTTCGCCAGATCGCCTATCTGCTGGGCACGAACGGAAAAAAGATCGCCCTGTCCATAGAGGGCAGGACGATGGATCTGTTCGTGGCCGGAGCCATGGCGCTGAACGCGCCGCCCGCGGGACCCCGGCGAATCGTGGAGAACGAGCTTTCCCTGATGCCGTTTAACGAGCTTCCCCGGGCATTGGACCTGGCCTTCGACACCGTCGGTTATCGGCTCCAGCCCGATCCGGGAAATCAGCCATGAAGGGGCCCGCGTAGCGGCCGCACATCGGACGCTTCCCTTGGGTAGCGCAGCCAGTAGGTGCGGACGCCCTGCTCCCAGGCGGTCACATATTGGTTGTTCGACAGGGTATTCAGCGAGGCGGAAATGTCGCCCAGGTTGCTGTTGATCTGGGCCGAGGCCGCCTGCAGGCTGCCTACGCCCTCCGCCATGACCCGGTCCAGGGAGCCGACGCAGTCCTCCAGGGAGTCGATGCCCCGATCGATCCGGTGCAGGCAGCTGAGGGTCTCCCGGTGATTTTGCCGGAGCTGCTCGTACAGCCCCTGCAGGCCCTTGGCCAGCTCCGCCACGCCCTGGACGACGGCCTTTTTGAGGTCCTCCAGGCTGTTGCAGACGCGGTCGAAGTTCCAATCCTCCCGCAGCTTGGCATAGGCGCCGTTTTCGCCCTCCAGACGGGAGCAGATGCCCATATCGATCAGCTGATAGAGCCAGCCGGTTGACCGACAGGATGCCCCGCGCTTCCGTATGTAGGACATTCATGCTGTACAGCCGGCGCAGGGACTGCTCGAAGCCCTGCTTCTTGGTCAGCAGCGCGGTGATTTCCCGGTCAATGTCCTTGCGCAGGTGGGCGTTGACCTCCTGCTGGACGCGATAGGCCTGTA
>JAFUHB010000119.1 GCA_017469085.1 Clostridia bacterium | reverse complement strand
TTTGAAAACTGGCACAGCGCGCTGGAAATGAAGCTGTACATCAAGCGCTTCATCCATCATATCGGCGGCCTGCCCGACTTTAAGGCGCTGCGCTTCACCAAATACAACCAATATGAGTCTATGATCCTGCCGATGGTCCGCTACTTAGAAGGCTATGGCGTACAGTTCCACTACCATACCAAGGTGGTGAACGTGGAATTCAACATCCAGCCGGGCGTCAAGCAGGCCACCCGAATCGAGCTGGAGCATCACGATCAAACGGAGTACATCGATCTTTCGGCGGACGACCTGGTGTTCATCACCAACGGCGGCTGCGTCGAGAACGCGACGATCGGCAGCCAGAATAAGCCCGCCGACTTTCGGCCGGAAATCAAGCCGGGCGGAGGCTGGGATATGTGGCGGCGGATCGCCTCGCAGGATCCTTCCTTCGGCCATCCCAACAAGTTTTGCTTTGACCCGGAGCAAACCAACTGGATGAGCGCCACCGTGACGACCCTGGACGACCGCATCATACCGTATATCGAGCGGATCTGTAAGCGTGATCCCTTCTCCGGCGGCGTCGTGACCGGCGGGATCGTGACCGTGCGGGATTCCGGCTGGCTGATGAGCTGGACGGTCAACCGTCAGCCCCAGTTCCGCAGCCAACCCAAGGGACAGTGCCTGGTCTGGGTATACGGCCTGTTCACCGATCGTCCCGGCGATTATATCCGCAAGCCCATGCGGGATTGCACGGGAAAGGAAATCTGCGAGGAATGGCTCTATCACCTGGGCGTTCCTGAAAAGGAGATCCCGATCCTGGCGGAGCGGAGCGCGAATACTGTTCCCGTGATGATGCCCTATATCACCGCCTTCTTCATGCCCCGTGAAAAAGGAGACCGCCCCGCCGTGGTGCCGGAGGGCGCCGTCAACTTCGCCTTCCTCGGTCAATTCGCCGAGACCGCGCGGGATACGATCTTCACCACAGAATACTCGATGCGCACCGGCATGGAAGCGGTATATACCCTGCTGAATATCGATCGCGGCGTTCCCGAGGTATGGGGCAGCACATACGACATCCGCGACCTGCTGAACGCGACCGTGCAGCTGCGGGACGGTCGACCGCTGACCGATATGAAGCTGGGTATCAAGGAGCGAGCGGCCATTCACGAGGTCCTCAAACGCATCGAGGGCACCGATATCGAAAAGCTGCTGCGGGAATACAAAATACTGAGCGCCGAGCCATAATCTAAAATAATAGAAGCAGAGGAGCTTTCGTCCACGAAGGGGTGGATGGAAGCTCCTCTTTGGCGCTTATCAAACGCGTATGGATTGATGTGCCAAGTGATCAGGCTAACGCGCCGCCCCAAGCCTTGCAATTTGCAAGGTCATCATCAGAGGGCGCTTCATTGACGATCAGGCTTTCCGCCGCCAGCGTGATACCCTTTTCCGCGCAGCGGCCTTCCCAGGTGCGCATCCATTCGCCGTCTCCCCAACCATAAGAGCCGAACAGCGCTACCTTTTTCCCTGCCAGCGTCGGTTCAATGTTCGACAGCATCGGCTCAAATTCTCCGTCCTCCAGTTCCTCCGCGCCCATGGCCGGGCAGCCCAGCGCGACCGCGTCGTAGACGGCAACATCGCCCACCGCGTCGCACATCAGGAGATCAACCTCAGCGCCGTTTGTTTTCGCGCCCTCCGCGATCGCCTCCGCCATGGCCTGGGTGTTACCGGTCCCGCTCCAATAGATGACCGCAACCTTGCTCATACCTTTTCCTTCCTTTCATTCTATTTTGATGTCCTTTATGAACAGGATAGCCGTCTGGGCTGGATCGTCAGCCTGGACAGCGTCCATCCTTCCCGATAGCGGCATAGATAAGCCGCCGTACAGTTCTGGCAGCGCCGGAAAACGCGCCTCGCGTTTTCCTCGTCGCTGTCATACACCTTCCAAAGTCCCGTGTATTTGCACACGCCGTGATTGATAAAGCCCTGTACATCCGCCGCTGGATAGCCGAGGAACAATCCGATCTCATGTGGGAATTCGACGCTTTCCCG
>JAFUHB010000118.1 GCA_017469085.1 Clostridia bacterium | reverse complement strand
GGGCCGACGAATACAATCTCTAAGATGCCAAAGGTCACGCCGGACAGCAATTCCCAGCCCAGGAAGCTCAGATGGGCCACAAACAGATCCATGCGGTAGCCCTCGGTCATACGCTCTGAGATGCGCAGGGCGGCCGAGGCCGTTACATTGGGATGTCGGGCCGTAACGTAAGGAACCATCAGATAAGCGTACATCTTGACGATGCCGGGAATCACGAACAGCAGGCTCCAAAGGAAAATCTTCAGGCCCATCAAAAGGATCGTGCAGAGGCGGTTGGTATAAAAATCAAAGCATCCGTGAAAGAAATCGCCGGTTTGCGGCTTCCTGTCTTCCCAGCACATCAGATAATACCGCTTGACGGCGACCATCAGCGGGGGAAGCAGGAAAAAGGCGGCGATCCCATAGGTCAGGCCGGCGAGCACACAACCGATGACGGCATACAGGAGCGCTACGATGATCATGGCGCTCCTGTTTTCACGCAGGCGCAGTTTGGCGATCTCTTTGATCGTTTCTCTGGATAAGGGCATGGATCCGACCTCAATCAAGTAATAATTGACTCAATTCAGAAAAGCTGGAGGCGTGAATGGGCACGATCCCTTTGGGACAGAAGCCGTCCGGGTCGATGCAGGCAGCCGCCATGCCGGCGCTCAGACAGGCGTATAAATCGATATCCCGATCGCCCAGCATGATACATTCCGATTTGTTTAATCCGTATCGGTCGCAGAGGGCGTTCAGCGAATCAGGAGCGGGCTTGGGCGGGAAATGATCCAGGCTGGTCGCTCCGCCTGCAAACAGCGGCATAAGGCGGAAATGCTCCAGCGCGTCCCAGGCGGTCTGTCCCCGATGCGTATTTAAGTAATTCCACCCGCCGCATTCTCGAACGGCGGTCAGAAATTCGCGCATCCCGGGGAAGGGGATCAGCGATTCAAAGCCCTCCTCCTCGGCGTGGAGATGATAGTTCCGCAGAACGGTTTCAAACGGCAGGTCGCCGGCAAAGCACTGGGCGGCATGCGCGAGGGACACCTTGATCTCGGGAAACAGTTCTTCGTAACTTGCGGATATCCCCGCATCAGCCAGGCCTTTTTGAAAGGCCCGGGTAATGCGGGGATACGTATCGAACAGTGTCCCGTCAAAATCCCAGAAAAAATGACGGTATTTCATGCTTCGCGTCAGGGCTGATACAGCTTGATATCGCCGGCGCAGTGCGGGCAGCGGGTAGCGCCTTCCTTGATCTCTTCCTTGCAGTAGGGGCAAGTGGGAGCGGGAGCGTCGGGCGCTTCCTCGGGCTTTTTCTTGAGGCTCATGGCTTTGTTCACAGCCTTGAGGATCAGGAACAGCACCAGCGCGGTCAGGATGAACTCAACCAGCACGCCGCAGAAATTGATCAGGCTGCCGGCAAAACCGGTGCCGCCGTTTTCCATCTTGGGTAACGCATCCAGGATGGGCTGCAGGAAAATGTCGATCACCGCAGTCACGACCTTGCCGAACGCAGCGCCGATGATCACGCCGATCGCCATGTCGATTACGTTGCCGCGCATCGCGAACTCTTTGAATTCCTTCAGAAGCTTCTTCATAATGACCGTCCCTCCATGTTTTATTTGGGTACATGGAAAGTATAGCACACGTTTGTAAAAAACACAAGAAATCAGCGGGCATAAATCAACGAAAAATCCGCGAAAAATCAATATTTCCAAGGCGGGTTCACAAAGAGCTCTTTGCATAGCATCAGCCACAAACACGTTTGGTTAAAAGTAACAAATAGTGCCGTTTCGTTGACTTTGAGTGGTCGCTTTGTTAAAATATAGCAAAAATGAGGGGAGATGTTCGTTTTGAAAAAGTTGATTGCAATCATGATGACGGCGGTTTTGTTATTGTCCTGCGCGGCGGCGCTGGCGGTGGACGGTACGCTTTTATCTGTGCAGATGGTGGATAAGAGCGCCTATTTGCAGCAGGTATCCTCCCGTCGCTGCACCTTCCAATGCAAGTATTCCAACAGTCATCCCAGCAAAACGGTGCGCGGCTTTGACCTGGTCTATATGGCGCTTGACAGCGATTTCAACGCGTCCATGGATGAGACGACCCAGTATATCGAGCTGACGATCAAGCCCGGGGCCGCCAAAACGATGCCGGTGATCTACATTACCAATCAATCGGAGATGGCTTATCTCCTAGTCGGCATCCGGACGGTCTATTTTACCGACGGAACGCAGGAAACGATCGACTTCGCCAATGGCGAAAATTACAACGTCAATTATTTCCGCATCGTCTGATGGGAGACGACGATCGCTCCAAATCAAAAGTTGTGATTTTTCGGTGTTGACAAGCCCATGAAACGCTGATATACTGCCAAATGTCCCTCGGGACGAAATGAGAAGAAAGGAGGCTGCCGCGATGACGAATTTGAACTATGCGCATATCTCTGCTCACCGTTTGGTTCGCGCCAAAGGAGCTTTTTATGCCCAGATCGCGCGCAGCCGTCTTGCATAGCGTTGCTTTTTCGCAACGTCTATACCGTCGGCTCGCCCTGCCGGCGGTTTTTCATTTGATGGATCAATTTTGATGTGGCTTGTTTTGCCGAGGTGGATATGCAAAAACAACCGAAACAGCATTTGATGCGAAAACTGATCGGAATGAACCTTCCCTGGTTTATCGGGACCTTTGTCTGTGTAGCGGGCAGCGTGCTGCTGGATTATCTGTCCCCGCTGCTGCTGGCTGAAACGCTGGATCATTACCTGGCGGGGGAGCCGAGCGTGCTGCCCGGCTTTTTGCAGGGGTGGCTCAACGGCCTGGCCAGCCGGGAAACCATTGTTCAGAACCTTTGGATCGTGGGGCTGCTCATTATCGGCATCAACCTCCTGAGCGGCGTTTTTAACTTCCTCAAGGGCCGATGGTCGGCGGAGGCGGGAGAAAATGTGGCCCTTTATCTGCGGGAGAGCCTCTACGACCATATCCAGCGGCTGCCGTTTTCCTATCACATGAAGGCGGAGACAGGGGACCTGGTGCAGCGCTGCACATCGGACGTGGAAACCGTCCGGCGATTCTTATCGGTGCAGCTGATGCAGGTGGCCAACGCGGTGATCATGATCGTGGTCGCGCTCAGCGTGCTCTTGACTAAGAATATCCGGCTGACGCTGCTGTCGATGATCCTGATCCCGCCGCTGTTCCTGTTCGCCTGGCTGTTTTTCCGCTGGGTGGTCAAGGCCTTCCGGGAGGCTGACGAGGCGGAGGGCAAAATGAGCGCCGTCTTGCAGGAAAACCTGACGGGCGTCCGCGTTGTGCGGGCGTTTGGCCGCCAGGCCTTTGAAATCGATAAGTTCGGCGCGGTCAACGACGATTTCTGCGATAAAAACTTTAAGATCAACAAGCTGCTGGCCATCTATTGGTCGGTGGGCGACTGCCTGAGCATGCTGCAATCCATGATCACGCTGGTCGCCTGCATCTACGCTGCGATCAGCGGCGAAATCACCCTGGGCGTGCTGGTGATCTATACGACCTACGTCGGGAAATTGCTTTTCCCGATTCGTCAGCTCGGACGTATTCTGTCCGACGCTGGCAAAAGCATGGTCGCCCTCGACCGCATCGGTCAGGTGCTGAATGAGCCGGAGGAGCCCGAGGAACCGGGCGCCCTGAGACCGAATCTGCGCGGGGACATTGTGTTTGACGACGTGGTGTTCCGCTATGACGACGAGCATCCGGTGCTGGATCATATCAGCTTCACCGTTCGGCAGGGGGAAACGGTCGCGCTGCTCGGCGCGACGGGCTCGGGCAAATCAAGCGTCGCGCTGCTTTTGCAGCGGCTGTTTGAGCCGCAGGGCGGAACGATTTCCATTGCCGGCACGCCGATCTCCCAAATCGATCGGAGCTATCTTCGCGGCAGGATCGGGCTGGTGCTGCAGGAACCTTTCCTGTATTCCCGCACCATCCGCGAGAACGTTGCGATCGCGGACCCTAAGGCGGACGACGGCCGGATCGACCGCGCGGTGACTGACGCCGCCGCCAAGCCCTTTATCCTGGACAGCGAAAACGGCTTTGATACGGTGGTGGGCGAGCGGGGCGTTACCCTGTCGGGCGGACAAAAGCAGCGCCTGGCCATTGCCCGCACGCTGGTAAGAGACAATGATATCCTGATCTTTGACGACTCCCTTTCCGCCGTGGATACGGAAACGGACGCCATGATCCGCCGGGCGCTCAAGGAAAGGCGGGAGGGCGTCACAACCGTGATCATCAGTCACCGGATCAATACCCTTCGGGAGGCGGATCAGATCCTGGTGCTCGAGAACGGGAAGATCAGCGAGCAGGGGACCCATGAACAACTGATCCGTCAGCCGGGGCTGTATCAGCAGGTATTCCGGATCCAGACCTCGCTGGAAACGGAACTGGCAGAGGAAGGAGCGTGATCCGCCGTGTCGGGCAGGATCGAAGAAAAGGATTATACGGAGCGGTTCACCCTGTCGCTGTGGCGCAGGATCCTGGATTACGCGCC
>JAFUHB010000117.1 GCA_017469085.1 Clostridia bacterium | reverse complement strand
GGCTTGCAGACTACGATCATTTCCTGCTTTTCAAACTGGTGGATGCGGTAAACGCCGCGTTCCTCGATGCCGTGCGCGCCGACCTCCTTGCGGAAGCAGGGCGAATAGGAGGTCAGCGTCTGGGGCAGCTGATCCTCGCTTAAGATGGTGTCGATGAATTTGCCGATCATGGAGTGCTCGCTGGTGCCGATCAGATAGAGGTCCTCGCCCTCGATCTTGTACATCATGTTTTCCATCTCGGCAAAGCTCATGACGCCGGTCACCACGTTGGAGCGGATCATGAAGGGCGGCACATAGTAGGTGAACCCTCGGTCGATCATGAAATCCCGCGCGTAGGACAGGATCGCGGAGTGAAGACGCGCGATGTCCCCCTTGAGATAATAGAAGCCGTTGCCCGACGTGCGGCGGGCGGCGTCCAGGTCGATGCCGTCCAGGCGCTCCATGATGTCCACGTGATAGGGAATCTCCCATTCAGGCACCACGGGCTCGCCGAAGCGCTCGTTTTCCACGTTTTCGCTGTCGTCCTTGCCGATCGGCACGGAGGCGTCGATGATCTGGGGGATCACCAGCATCCGCTCGCGGATCTGAGCCTCGTATTCAGTTTCCTTTTGCTCGAGCGCGGCCAGCTCGTCCTGCATGTCCTTGACCTGCTGCTTGGCCTTTTCGGCCTCCTCGCGCTGGCCCTTGGCCATCAGGCCGCCGATCTGCTTGCTGATCTGGTTGCGCTGGGAGCGCAGATAATCCGCCCGCTGAAGGGCCTCGCGGTTTTTCTTATCCAGTTCGATGACCTCGTCTACCAGGGGCAGCTTCTGATCCTGGAATTTTTTGCGGATGTTTTCGCGCACCAGGTCGGGATTGGTGCGCAGCAGGTTGATGTCGAGCATGTGATAGCCTCCTTGATTGATACTTTTTTTCGATACGTGAAAATGAAAGTACGGCGGTATGGGGAACAAAAAAGAAAACGCCCTTGCCTTCCGGCAGGGACGGTGCTCCGCGTTGCCACCCTGATTGACCGGCCGAAAAAACGGCGGCCCTCTTGACGCGCGCTGTATGGGGCGCAGCCCCCGCGGCTCGTCGCCGCGCGCTCCCGGGCGGAAGCCCGTCCCCGGCCATACCTTGCACCATCCGGTATGTCTCTGAAGCTGCCGTTTCAGGACGATACGTTCCCGTTCATCGCACGCCCATTATAAGCCCGGCCCTTGAAAAATGCAAGGGTGATGTGATGAAAAAAACACAGGTTGTTTTCCGCCTCCATCCATGATAGAATGAGCGCGGTCCAAGGACCCCCCAACTTCCTCTTCCAAAGGACGGTGATCCAGATGAATTTCAGGAAGCTGACCGCGCGGGACATCGCGATGCTGGCGGTGCTGATCGCCCTCAATGTGATCGCGGCGGAGGTGCTCAAATTTCCCCTGATCCCCAAGGTGCTGGAGCTCAACTTTGGCTTTGTGCCGCTGGCAGTGGCGGCGATGCTGTTTGGCCCGGCGCCGGCGATGGTCGTCGGCGTGATCGGCGATATCATCGGCGCGCTGATTTTTTCCGCCGGGGACTTTTTCTTCGGTTATACGCTGACCGCCCTGCTGACCGGGCTGTTTTACGGCCTGTACCTGCATAAGCCCGAGGAGGACCGTAAGAAACGGCTGATCCGCATCCTGCTGGCCCAGCTGCTCGTCAGCCTGATCTGCTTCGCGGGGCTGAATACCCTGTGGGCCTATCTGATGGGCTACGGCCGCTCGACCCAGTATATTGCCACGCGGCTTCTGGTCAACGCGGTGGCCTACCCCGTTTACTGCTTTGTGCTCTGGCTGATGCTGCGCTATCGCCGGGTGCTTGAGCAGGCCGTCCGGGCGTCATAAGGGGGGAGCCGAGATGACGGAAAATCAACAGGCTATTTTGGACGAACTGAATCGCCTCTATCCCAACCCCCGCCCCGAGCTGGATTTTTCCAACCCGTATGAAACGCTGGTAGCCACCATCCTTTCCGCCCAATGCACGGACAAGCGGGTCAATATGGTGACGCCTGCCGTATTTCGGGATTTCCCGACGCCCGAGGCCATGGCGCAAACGACGCCGGAAGTCCTGCACGAATATGTGAAAAGCTGCGGCTTCAAATCAAAGGCCGTCAATATCGTGAACGCCTGCCGGATGATCTGCGAAAAATTCGGCGGCGAAGTGCCCCATACCATGGAGGAACTGACCAGCCTGCCCGGCGTGGGCCGCAAGACCGCCAACGTCGTGATGGCGTTTGCCTTCGATATTCCCGCCATGCCGGTGGACACCCATGTGTTTCGGGTCAGCAACCGCCTGGGCCTGGCCGACGCGGACACGCCGGAAAAGGTGGAGGCCCAACTGACCGCCCTGATCCCCCGCGAGCAATGGCGGGATATGCACCATTGTATGATCTTCCACGGCAGACGCGTCTGCCACTCCCAGAAGCCGGACTGCGCGCACTGCACGCTGGCACCCTGGTGCAAAGCGCGTCAGGGCTGATATAAAACGCAAACAGCATAAAACAGCAAGCCGCCGTTTTTTCAAGCGGCGGCTTGGCATTTTTGGGAATCATATCATCCCCACCGGGTCGCAGAAGATCTGCGCGGTGCTTCTGAATACGGGAACGATGGGGAAGCGCTCCGCCGGATCGGTCAGAGGCGTTTTTACAATGGCGGAAATCAGCATCTGCACCGCCATATAGGATTGCTTGGCCGGGTATTGGTAGACCGAGGCGGTCAGGACGCCGTTTTCAAAAAAGGGCAGCAGCTCCGGAAAGGCGTCGGTGCCGACCAGGGTCGGGCGCTCATCCTTTGCCGCCGTCGCTACCGCCTGGCAGGCGGTCAGCGTTTCGCGGGCCGATACGGCGTAAATGCCGACGATATCGTCCAGCTTTTCCAGGTATTCTCTTACGACCGTGTTCAGGCGGGTCAGGTCGTGATAATAATGCGTTTCCAGGATGCTGATCTCGGGACATTCCTCGCCGACGCGCTGGCAGAAATCGGAGGAACGCTCCACCTGCAGGCGGTTTTTCCGGTCCCCGCCCAACAGGAGCAGCTTGCCTTGCGAACCGCGATGGATGGCCGAAAAGATATCCGCGCCCAGGTGACCGATGTGCCGGTTGGCATTGATCGCGTACAGCATGGGATGAGTCCGGCGCGGGTCGTAGACCGAGTTGATGATAAAGACCGGCGTCTCCCGCTCCAGGAACAGGTCGATCAGCCGGTCCGCCCGCTCGTCCCGGCGGGATACCGTGATCAGCCCGTCGATGGGCTCGGGCCGATCCAGCAGCGCCTGCAGGGCCTCGGCGTATTCGGGAGAGCCGGGCTCCACAAAGCAACGGACCAGCTCGATCCGATAAATCGAAAGATCCCGCAGAGCGCGGTCGATTCCCTGCCATAGGTACTGGAAAAAGTAGGTGTTCCTGCCCTCCGGCCGGGGCAGCAGGACGCCCAGCGTGATAGGCGAGCGGCGCAGCGCCGAGGCGGCGGCGTTGGCGGTATAGCCGATGCGCTCCGCCTCCCTGAGGATGCGCTCCCTCGTCTCTTCGCTGTAACCGCCCTTATCGTGCAGGGCCCGCTGGACTGTCCCGATGGACAGCCCCAGGTTTTCCGCGATGGTTTTCAGCTTCGGTGTCGACACGCTTGCTTGCTCCGTTCCTGGATTGATATCGTCATTATAACCCACCGGCGGCGTTGTGACAATAGCCGGGGCATCAGCATGGTCAATATAATTAACGTTATTTCAAAAGAAGATCGTTTTTCTACTTATTAAATATTAATCTATCTTTCACATATGAATGGATATTTTGAAAATAATCGGAATAATATTCAAAAAAATGTTGACAAATAACGTTATTTCATATAGAATTCAGGCAAATGAAGAAGACGGCCGCTTCTTCTGCGCGTTTCGTTGACCAATGATGCCTGTGATGAAAGGAGCCCTCTGATGAAAAAGCTTGTTACGCTGCTGACGCTGACGGTCCTGTGCCTGTCCCTGCTGACCTCCGGCGCGCTCGCCGCAGATTCCTATGTGTTCAAGATCGCCTTGCAGAACGGCGAAACCCACCCGCTGTGCCAGTCCGTCGCCAAGTTCGGCGAGATCCTTGCGGAAAAGACGGACGGCCGTCTGAGCCTGGATATCTATTACAGTGCCGCGCTGGGCGATAAGGCCACGACCGCCCAGGGCATGCAGACCGGCACCATCGACGGCGCCATGCTGATGAGCGGCGTCATCGCCGACTACGGCTGCGACCAGCTGCGCGTATTTACCCTGCCTTATCTGTTTGATTCCGTCGCTCATGCCCGCGCCTTTGAAAAGGGCGAGGGAGGCAAGGCACTGTTCGATTCCGTCCAGTCCTCCGACACCGGCATCGTGTGCATCGGCGCTTATCAGGAATCCGCCCGCAACTATTTCTTCACCAAGAAGGCCGTTCAGTCTCCCGCCGATATGAAGAACATGCAGATCCGCTGCCAGGAAGGCTCGGTCTATTATGACGCCGTGGAAGCGCTTGGCGCTTACGCGCAGTCCGTCGCCTTCTCTGAGCTTTATTCCGCCCTGCAGTCCGGCGTGGTGGACGGCGCGGAGCAGCCCCTGTCCGGCTTTGTGAGCAACGCCTTCCCCGAGGTCGCCAAGTATTATGTGATGGACGGCCATGAGATCAGCCCCAACCTGATCCTGTTTTCCGAGATCACCTGGAATAAGCTGACCGCCGAGGATCAGGCCATCATCCTGGAGGCCATGGAAGAGTCCGTGCCCTATTTTGAGGAGCTGTCCGACGCCAAGGACGCCGAGTATCTTCAGCAGATCAAGGATTCCGGCGTGGAAATCATCGAGGTCAACGTGGCCGAATGGCAGGAAGCCTGCCAGAGCGTGTATGACAAGTACGGCACCGAATATGCCGACATCATCGCCGCTGTCAAGGCGACTGAGTATTGATCGAATCTCCCGCTGTTTTCTATCGGGGAGGGGGCGGACCGTCCCTTCCCCGCTTTTGATGGAGTAAAGAGCTATGAGCGTGACTTCTGACAATACCCCGAAACAGGATATCCTGGACCGGATCGCCGATTGGATCTCCCGGATCATGATCGTGGTCTGCGTGCTGCTGTTCACGGTGATGGTGTTCTCCGTCTCCTACGGCGTCGTGGGCCGGTACATCCCCTTCATCCGCAATCCCCGCTGGACCCAGGAGCTGGCGATCCTGTGCATGGTGTGGCTGTGCTTCGTTTCCTCCGGCTACGCCATCAAAAATAAGCTGCACGTGCGCATGACGATCCTGGTGAACCTGCTGCCCGAAAAGGCGCGCGGCGTGATCGGCCGCCTGGTGTATGTGCTACTGCTGGCCGTCAACGTGTTCTTCGTGGTTTACGGCCTCCAGCTGATGCACCTGACCCGGCGCGCCCGCATGTCCGCCACCGGCTGGCCGATGAAAATCACGTATCTGTCTGTGGTGGTCGGCGGCGTGTACGGCGCGTGCATGTCCCTGTACCGGGTCATCAAGGGAGGGAATTGAAGGCATGAATATTACGGCGATCATCCTGCTGCTGGGCCTGTTCTTCCTGATCATCCTGCTCAGCGGGCATATCTCCTACGCCATGATCGGCGCTTCCGCCATCACCATCCTTTACCTGGGGCTCTCGCCGACGCAGGTCATCAACACCCTGGTGGACGGCATCGACGGCTTCACCTTCCTGGCGATTCCCTTCTTCATCCTGGCCGGCGACCTGATGTCCAACGGCGGCATCAGCGAACGGCTGATCCTGCTGGCCAACGCCTGCGTCGGCTGGATGCGGGGCGGCCTGGCGATGGTCAACATCGTGGCTTCAATCTTCTTTGGAGGCATCTCCGGCTCCGCCACGGCGGATACCGCCTCCCTCGGCGCGATCCTGATCCCCATGATGCGCAAGCAGGGCTATGACGACGAATTCTCCGCCGCGGTCACCATGACCAGCTCCGTACAGGGTATGCTGATCCCGCCCAGCCATAACATGATCATCTACGCCATGGCGGCGGGCGGCCTTTCGGTCAGCGCGCTTTTCATGGCGGGCATCGTGCCCGGTCTGCTGCTGGGCCTCGCGCTGATGATCTTCAGCTATTACCTGTCCGTCAAGCGCCATTACCCCAAGGGCGAGGCGTTTTCGCTCAGAAATCTGCTGAGCGCCGTCAAGCAATCCATCTGGGGGCTCGGCACGGTGATCATCGTGGTGGTAGGCGTCGTGTTCGGCGTGTTTACCGCCACGGAGTCCGCCGCCATCGCCTGCCTGTATGCCCTGCTGGTTTCCACCCTGGTCTATAAGGAACTGACGCCCCGCGGCATGTACTCGGTGGTCAAGAGCAGCATCAAAACGCTGTCCACCGTGCTCATCCTGATCGCCGCTTCCGGGCCCTTCGGCTTTTGCATCACCTATTTGAAAATCCCCGCGCTGGTCGTGGAGCTGCTGCTGGGCCTCACGCAGAGCAAGTTCCTGCTGCTGCTCTTGATCAATGTGATCATCCTGGCCCTGGGCACTATCCTGGGCATGGCCTCCATCATCGTGATCGTGACGCCCATCCTGCTGCCTATCCTGCTGAACATCGGGCTGAGCTCCATTCAGTTCGGCGTCATGCTGATCCTGAACTGCGGCATCGGGCTGATCACCCCGCCGGTGGGCGGCGTGCTGTTCATCGGCAGCGGCCTGACGGGAAAATCCATCGAGCAATTGACCAAGCACACCTTCCCCTTCCTGGTTGTCATGTTCATCGTGCTGATGCTGGTCACCTATGTGCCCGCGTTCTCGCTGGCCTTGCCCAGGGCGCTGGGCCTGCTGTAAGGGGGTCGACATGAGCAACCGAAAGAACGTCCTCCTGATTTCGACCGACCACTGGTCCGCCCCGCTGATGGGTTGCGCCGGTCATCCCACCGTCATGACGCCGACGCTGGACCAGCTGGCGGCGGACGGGATCCGATTCACCAACTGCTTCAGCACCTGCCCGGTGTGCATCCCGGCTCGGCGCAGCCTGATGACCGGCATGACCCCGGCCAGCCACGGCGACCGCGTCTATTCCGACCGCATGCCCATGCCGCCCGTCACTACTCTGGCCCAGGCCTTCCGGAACGCCGGATATCAGGCCTTTGCCGTCGGCAAGCTGCACGTATACCCGCAGCGCGACCGCATCGGGTTTGACGACGTGGTGCTCATGGAAGAGGGACGCTACGACTTTGGGAATGTGGACGATTATCAGATTTGGCTGGGGGAAAACGGATTTACCGGCCGGGAGTTCCTGCATGGCATGGGCAATAACAGCTATCTGACCCGGCCCTGGCATTTGCCTGAGGAAGCGCATCCCACGACCTGGGCCACCTACCAGATGATGCGGCAGATGAAGCGCAAAGACCCCACTCGGCCCGCGCTATGGTATATGTCCTATCAGTTCCCGCACCCGCCCCTGGTGCCTCTCCAGACCTTCCTGGACTTTTATGCCCCGGAGGAGGTCGATATGCCGGAGGGGGGCGAGGATTGGCTGGACGACGCGACCATCCTGCATTTATTGCGGGAGCAGGCGGACCCGTACACCGAGAAGGATATCCGCCGGGCGCGCCGCGCCTTCTACGCGCTGTGCACCCATATCGACTATGAGATCCGCAACCTGATCGGCACCCTTCGGGAGAGCGATTTGCTGAAGGACACGGTGATCGTGTTCCTGAGCGATCACGGCGACACGCTGTTCGAGCATGGTATCTGCGGCAAGCGCACCTTCTATCAGGGCTCGACCAACATCCCGCTGCTGATTTCCGGCGAACCCGTTCAGGCCTGGCGGGGTCAGGTGTCCGACCGGCTGGCCTGCCTGGAGGACGTGATGCCCACGCTGCTTGCCCTGTGCGGGATCGAGATCCCCGAAACGGTGGAGGGGATCGACCTGCTGCACGACAGCCGGGAGCTGCTCTACGGCGAGATCGGCGAAGGAAAAAAAGCCACCCGCATGGCGACAGACGGGCGGCATAAGCTGATCTATTATCCCTGCGGCAATGTGCTTCAGCTGTTCGATATCCAAAACGATCCCAAGGAGAAGCATGACTTGAGCCGACTTCCGGAGTACGCTGGCGTCCGGGAAAGGCTGACCGGATATCTCGTGGAGCATCTGCACGGCGATGACCTGAATTGGCTGAAAGATGGCAGGCTGATCGGTTTTGAGGCCGGCCCTTACGCTCCTGCGCCGGATTACGGGCTGTACAACCAACGCGGCCTGCACTGGCCTACCCCCGGCGGGTATGCCAACTGTGGAAAAACCTGATATCCGTATGCCTTCTGTTCTTCCCGCCTGCCGTATTACGGCCCGTCCGTCACGGCGGCGGGAAGCTTTTTATGTGCGGACGGGAAATCAGTCGAACAGATAGTGGGTCATATTCTGGGCGGGAGCGTCCAGCACGCCGTGCAGATAGATCGTGGAAATGGTGTCCGGCAGATACTGGTCCCAGAGCGCGAGGGCAGTCTCGTCGTCGTCCGGGGAGCGGGTGCCCGAAAAATCCCGTATGCTGGTCAGCACCCAGAATTCGGTCATCCGCGCCTTTTCCGCCTCGTCGATTGGCAGGCCTTTGACGGCGGCCGCTACCTTGCGGCGCACCACCTCATAGAAGAAGGCCTCGGTGTATTCCGAAAAATGAAGCAAATCCTCGTTGGTTTCGCCGATTTCCTTTGCCCAGGCGGACACATCCACCGGGATCGCGTCGTAGGAAAGGGGCTTTCCGCCCGCCAGGCGGATCACGCCGTAATATCCGGGATTGAGGGCCATGGAGGCGGTCACGATCTCGGTGACGGCCTCCTCGGTCATGATATGCTGGGTATGGATATGGCCGCTCAGGTGCAGCGTGACGCCGTACTGCCGGTACAGCCTGAGCAGCTTCTGGGATTGGCGGATCACGTTGCCGTCCACAAAGAAGGGATTATGTGCCATCAGGTTCTGGTGACTGACGCCGATCACCCGGACGCCCTGCGCCTGCGCCAGCTTCAGCTGCTCCTCGATCCAGGTATAGGTGATGGGCTTGATCAGGTTTTGAGCCCGGTTGGCGTTTACATCCAGCATCAGCGCCCAAAGCTCGTCTGACAGCTTGGCGACGTAGCTCAGGGAATTGGGGTCGCGGGACAGGGCGTCCGCGTAGCCGAGCCCCTGATAGATTTGGTAAAACTCGCTGATAGAGGCGTTGGGCATGGCGTGGGGGCCGTCGGCGTCGAAGCGATAGGCCTGCCCGCCGACATCGTGATTGCCGGGGATCACCAGCACCTGGATCCCGGCGTCCTGGAGCCGCGCCATCATGGCGGCGAATTCCCGGTGGCTGACCGGCGCGCCGTTCAGCGTGATATCGCCGCTCACGATCACCGCGTCGGGCTTGAGCAGCAGCATATCCCGCACGAAGGCCTCGCAGATTTGTGAGGAATAATGGATCACCTTGCCGTCGGAGGTGTAGACGCTGTTGAGGAAGCGCTCGCCCATGTCCGTCAGCGAGGGGGAAAGGTAGTGCATATCGGTCGCCACCACCAGGGTATAGGGCTGGCTGTCCTCCGCCCCAGCGGCGGCGGTCAGGCAAAGCAGCAGCGCAAGCAACAGCATCCATTTTTTCATAGAAAGCGCTCCTTCTGTGTGTATTCCATGATTTATTATATCGGCTTTGGTTGATTCGTCAAGCGAGCATGATCTATATTTACCATGCCACAATATCGTTGCGCGCGCCATGAACTTGACGTTGTTTTTAAGAATATTGGCAAAAAAGAATAGGATTTTCGCTAAATAACGATTGACATTGGAACCGTTCCATAGTTTATAATGAGTGTGTAAACGTCCGCGTCGGGCCACGAGGCTCGATCGACGGACGGGGCAGGGGCAATATCCCTTCGCCGATATCAAACCATCTCAAGGAAAGGAAGACCACCATGAAGACCAAGCGCAACGTACTGATCGGTTTCCTCGTCCTGGCGCTGGTGATGATGAGCGCGTTCACCGCGGTCAGCTTCGCCGAAGAGCTGCCGGACACCTACACCCACGCGACCGATAAGACCTCCAAGGAAGTCCTGTCCGGCGCCGAGCTGGAGGCCGCCCTTCAGTTCCTGAAGGATTCCTCCCATTACCTGTACGTCAATCAGGGCACGCCCTACTACGGCGATTATACCCATTACCCGGTGACCGGCTTCAACACCGAGTGGCGTTCTCCCACCAACGGCCGCGTCTATCGCGGACCGTACTATGATCCGCTGTCCCGCTCGGTCAACTGGCTGACCACCAACCCCAACGGCTCCATCAACAGCTCCGTCGGCTCCTACTGGGCCTGCATCGCCCCCAACACCGAGCTGGTGATCCCGACCAACGAGATCCAGGGCTACGAAGTGATGCCCACCTGGCAGATCGTCTGCTGCATGTCCCCCGGCCAGACCGTCAACAACTTTATTGCCAACGGCCGTGGCTCCCTGTATATCGACGGTTCCATGGCCAGCTTCTACGGCCTGCCCGTCGGCTGGGAAAACCGCAACATCCTGAACGTCGAGGTCGAGCTGCGCAACTATGTGCCGCGCTATGTGACTCCGCAGGATTACTATGACGGCAAGCTTCCCACCACCTCCAGCTGGCTGCTGGCCGGCCGCTGGTCCGCCGTGCCCGGCTGGACCGTTGCCGACGGTGAAAACCAGATGCGCTCTATTTCCCAGTTCTGGGGCTGCGCCGTGGGCGACGCCGCCGCGCTGAACCTGAACAGCGATGAAGAACGCGCCGCTTACATCGAGCGCGCCAACAACGACCCCGCCGTGCTCGAAGCCCTGACCGGCTGCGTGTACGACATGCACTTTGACATCCTGCAGGTCGTCAACATCGTGCAGGAGTGCGGCTTCGACTTTGAACAGGCCAGCGGTAAGGTGAACGGCATCGATATGGACCATGACGGCCTGCTCGACCGTTATCCCGAAGGCAGCACCAAGGCCGGCCAGCTGATCCTGCAGAACGCAGACGCCGCCATGCTGCCCTCCTGGGCCTATGAGCTCAACCAGAATCTCGATTGGTGGGTCGCCCTGGACGGCTCCATCATCAACTCCGAAGGCAAGAAGCTGGTCGGCGCGAACGCGGACGGCACCTACATCCTCGAGGGTGAGGAGCCCGAAGGCTTCGTTCCCGAAGAAAAGCCCGTCGAAGAAGCGTTCACCATCGACCTGGCCGACAACCAGAAGCTGGGCGTCGCCAAGGGCAACGGCGGCGACGTGTACGTGGTCGTCACCCTGGACGGCGAGACCATCACCGATGTGAAGGTGCTCGACAACCATCATGAGACCGCCGGTATTGCCGACGCCGCGATCGACAATGTGCCCGCCGCGATCGTCGCGCAGAACTCCGCCGACGTGGATTCCGTCGCCGGCGCGACCGTGACCAGCAACGCGATCAAGGACGCCGTCCGGAACGCGCTGGCTGAGTAAACAGATTCTTACAAAACTAAATTTAGGGGCCGCTCGACTGGGCCCTTCGATGTCAATCAGTATCAATTCGCTTGTTTATCAACACTTTTTCTATTATTGTTGCGAAAAACGCAATTTTTCACAAATTTGCTGATTGTCTTGTCAACAGGACTCTTATTATAATCGTATCAAACTAACTGCGTAAAGCGGAAAAAGGAAGGGAGAAACTATATGCAAAACACTCGCAAATGGTTCAGCCTCCTGCTGTGCCTGATCCTTACGCTGACTTCTGTCAGCTTCGCAATCGCCGACGAGCTGATCGACGGCGAGTATACTGGCACGGGAACCGGTATGCACAGCGATATCCAAGTGAAAGTTACCGTTGCCGACGGGAAAATTGCCAATGTGGAAGTGTTAGCGCAGGATGAAACCCCTGGCATTTCCGATCCAGCCTTTGCTCAAATGCCGCAGCGGATCATTGACGCGCAGAGCGCTGATGTAGATGTTGTCACAACTGCTACCTATACCTCCAATGGCATCATCGCCGCTGTTAAGGCCGCCTTGGCCGGGACGCCGGAGGAGGTAGAGGAGGAAGAATTCCAGCCTGATTTCATTATTATCGGTGGCGGCATGGCCGGTATGTCCGGCGCGATCCGGGCCACCGAACTGGGCCTCAAGGTCCTTTTGCTCGAAGGCTCCGCTCGAATCGGCGGTTCTCTGCTGTATGCTGGCGGCACGCTCTCCGGCGCGGGCTTTAAGATCCAGAAGGAAAACGGCGTAGAAGATACCGCGGAAGCTTTCTATGAAGATATCATCGCCATCGGCGGAATCGAAAATCTTAACGCCCCGCTGGCCAAGGCTCATGCGGAAAAGTCTGCCGCTGCTGTTGACTGGATGGATGAGGATATCGGCGCAGATTTCGGCTCCCGGAGCCTGTTCGGCGGCTGGTATGCTCAGTTTGAAACGCTGCGCGTCACCTTGTCCTTGGACGATCCGAATTTGGGCGGCGGCAAAGGTTTCCTGGATCCCATGCTGGCGCGCATCGATGCCGCTGTGGAAGATGGAAGCCTCAAGATTCTGCTGAACACCACCGCGACGGAGCTGGTCGTGGAAGACGGTCGTTGCGTCGGCGTAAAGGTTGGCGACAAAGAATACTCCGCGCCGACCTACTTGCTGGCCACCGGCGGTTATTCCCATAACCTGGAGCTGCTGCAAATGGCTGGTTTTGAGGACGCGGTCAGCGCAGGCCCCAGCACCTCCAACGGTTCCGGTTATTTCATGGCGCTGGCCATTGGCGGCGTGCTGGATAACATGGATAACACCTACAGCTATCATGGAGGC
>JAFUHB010000116.1 GCA_017469085.1 Clostridia bacterium | reverse complement strand
TGAAAAATAGGTGACCCTTTGCTATATTGGTTCTGGTTCTGGCGGAAGGTTACTACGATGAGCAATATGGACGAAAATTGGGTTAGCCATGAAGATGCAATCACGCATCCTGGCGTAACAAAAGATAGCATCCGTAACTGGATCAAGAAAATGGACATTCCTGCTTATCAAATAGGTAAGGCTATGGAAATTCAAAAAATCCGAATTGGATGAGTGAGTAAGGCGCGGAAAGAGTAAAACAAAAGTGACACCAGTGGTGACACAATTCAGAACGAAAGGAAATGCCCTATGAACGAGATCGACAACACTTTTGCGGAAATAACGACAATTATACAAGAGGCCCACGAAAATGCCTATCGGAAAATAAATGAAGAACTCATTTTGATGTATCGACGGGAAGGTAAATTCTTATCTGAAAAATCTAAAGAGGTAAGCTATGGCGATGGATATATTGATTCTCTTGCCGCTTATATTCAGCGCCAATTTCCCGGAATAAAGGGCTTTAATCGCCGTGGTCT
The DNA here is from genome assembly GCA_017469085.1 of Clostridia bacterium. GTDB lineage: Bacteria > Bacillota > Clostridia > Christensenellales > Aristaeellaceae > UBA4246. The sequence continues at coordinate 3,411 of JAFUHB010000116.1, read as the reverse complement.
TTATCGCATGAAACAATTTTATGAGACTTATGCAGGGAACGAAAAAGTGGCTCCACTGGTGACACAATGCAGTTGGACAAATCATTTGCTTATCATGTCAGGCACCAAAAGCGACGAGGAACGGGAGTTTTATCTGCGTCTTACCGTAAATGAACACTACAGCAAACGACAACTTGAGCGGCAGATGGATAGCGGATATTATGAGCGATATATGCTTTCAAAAACGAAGCTGCTGCCGGAACCGTTGCAGTCAAAACAGAACCCGTTTCTTGATTCTTATATCGTTGAATTCCTCGACTTGCCAGACACATTCCATGAGAATGATTTTCGCAGGGCTTTGGTTAAAGGAATGCGGAGTTTTATTCTGGAATTAGGTAAGGATTTTACCTTTGTTGGCGAGGAATATCCGATACAGGTTGGTGGAGAAGATTATCGAATTGACCTATTGTTTTTCCACCGTAATTTGCGATGCCTGGTCGCAATAGAACTAAAGGTGGGGAAATTCAAGCCGGAATATGTTTCCAAAATGGATTTTTATTTGGAAGGGCTGGATCGACAGGTTAAGAAGAAAGATGAAAATCCGAGCGTGGGCCTTCTCTTGTGTGCGTCCAAGAATGACGAGGTTGTTGAATATGCGATGAGCCGCACCCTTTCGCCCATGATGGTCGCTCAGTACCAGTTGCAGTTGCCCGATAAAGAAGTTCTGCGTAAGAAATTGCAAGAATTATCGAATCTACCAGGTATTGATGACGCAAGGGGAGAAAACAAAGACGCCTAATCCATCTTAAAGAATGGAATCAAATGATGGATTTTTGGAGTCGTACTTTGTAGAGAACATTTTATTCAATCAGTATGAAAATCGTAATACAGGCGCTTCCCATGAAATGAAAAAGGCAGGGGCAATCATTCCCCTGCCAGCTGAAGCTGATACAGCTTTTTATAAATGCCGTCCTGGGCCAGCAGCTCCTGATGCGTGCCGGTCTCGCGGATGCGGCCGTGGTGCATCACGATGATCCGGTCGGCGTGCTGGATGGTGGAAAGCCGGTGCGCGACCATGATCGTGGTGCGGCCCTTCATCAAATGCTGGATGGCCTCCTGGATCCATTGCTCGGTTTCGGTATCGATGTTGGAGGTGGCCTCGTCCAGGATCAGGATGGCCGGGTCGTAGGCCAGCGTGCGCGCGAAGGAGAGCAGCTGCCTTTGCCCGGCGGAGAAGGTGGCTCCGCGCTCCGTCACCTTTTCGTCATAGCGCTGCGGCAATCGCTCGATAAAGCGGGCGGCGTTGACCTCACGCGCGGCCTGCTCGATGGCCTCGTCGCTGATGCTTTCGTCCCGCAGGCGGATGTTGCTGCGGATGTCTCCGGTGAAGAGAAAAACGTCCTGCTGCACCTGGCCCACCGCCCGGCGGAGCTGCTCGCGGGTCAGCTCCCGGATGTCCACGCCGTCGACGCGGATGACGCCCTTCTGGATATCGTAATACCGCCCGATCAGGTTCAGGATGGAGCTCTTGCCGGCGCCGGTCGCCCCGACGAAGGCCACGGACTGGCCCGGCTCGATGGTAAAGGATACGTCCTTGAGCACCCAATCCTCGTCCCGCCCGGTATAGCTGAACCAAACGTGGTCGAACTCGATGCGGCCCCGGATTTGGTCCAGTTTTTTGGGCGTTTCCGGATCGGTGATCTGGGGCTTGGTGTCCAGCAGGGTGAATATTTTTTCCGCCGAGGCGATGGCGTTTTGCAGGGTGGAAAATTGCTCGGCCAGCTCCTGGATGGGCTGGAAGAAGGAATCGATATATTGTAGGAATACGTACAGCGTGCCGATGGAGATCGCGCCGTTCAACACCGACGCGCCGCCTGATACCATGATAATAATCAGTGCGACCACACTCAGCAGGTACAGCCCGGGGCGGAACAGGGCGAATACCATCATCTCCCGGAAGCCGGCCGCAAAGAGGCTGTCGTTTTTCTCGGCAAATTCCTCATACTTGCGCTTTTCCCGGCCGAAGATCTGGATCACGCGCATGCCTGAGATATGCTCGGACAGGAAGGTGTTGATCGCGGTCAGGCGGGTGCGGGTGATCCGGTAGGCGCGGCGGCTGATCGAACGGAACAGCACCGTCAGCGCCAGCACGACGGGCATCAGGATAAAGCTGTACAGGGCCATTTGGGCGTTCAGGCTGATCGAGATCACCGCCAGGCCGACGATCTTGATCAGGTTCTTGAACAGCTTGACCAGGATATTGGCGAATACCTCGTTGATGGATTCCACGTCGTTGGTGAGCCTCGTTACGATCTTGCCCACCGGCGTCGTGTCGAAAAAGCGCATGGTCAGGCTTTCCACGTGCGTGAACAGCTCGTTGCGCATATCGTAGATGATATCCTGGCCCATCCGCTGCATCAAAAGATACTGGAAGCGGTTGCACAGGAACAATAGCAGCAGGACAGCCAGGTATTTGCCGCCGGCAATCAGAACGCCCTGGAAGCGCTCGGTCGCCTGCTCTCCGGGCAGCCACTCGGTCCGTCCGGCCTCCAGCACCGCCGGGCTGGCTTCGCCGGTGATAAACTGGTCGATCGCGTTGCCGATCAGGATCGGGCGGTACAGATCGAGGACCGTGGCGAGCGTGACCAGCGCCAGGCAGATCAAAAAGACCTTCAGGTGCGGCTTCATATACCTAAGGATCCGCAAAAGGGCGTTGCCCTCGTAATGGATATCCTGCTTTTCATCCCAACTGTCGCCGGGCCGCAGCATCGACAGGAAGCGGTGCGTGCGGGGCTGCTTTCTCTCCTTCATCAGACCGCGCCTCCTTCCTCGTCCGCCGGATGGGATTCCCGAAGCTCCTTTTCCAGCTGCTGCTTGTCGTACAGCGAGCGGTACAGCCCGCCCTTTTCCAACAGCTCGTGATGGGTGCCGTACTCGGCGGCCTTCCCGTCCTCGAGCACCAGGATGTGGTCGGCGTGCTGGATGGTGGAAATGCGGTGCGCGATGATGACGGTGGTGCGCCCCTGACGGAGAGCCTTCAGATTTTTCAGGATCTGCTCCTCGGTATCCGTATCGACGGCCGAGAGAGAGTCGTCCAGCACCAGGATCGGGGCGTCCTTCATCAGGGCCCGCGCGATCGAAACGCGCTGCTTTTGCCCGCCGGAGAGGGTCACGCCGCGTTCGCCTACCAGGGTTTGGTAGCCCTCGGGGAAGTCCATGATGTTGTCGTGTACGCAGGCCGCCTGGGCAGCGGCCTCGATCTCGGCCTGCTCGGCATGCTCCACGCCGAAGGCGATGTTGCGCGCCACGGTGTCGGAAAAGAGGAAGTTATCCTGCGGCACGAAGGCGATGTCCCGGTGCAGCACCTGCAAGGGCACGCGGCGGACGGGGACCCCGTCCAGGCGGAGCATGGTGGGCTCCTCGGTATCGTAG
>JAFUHB010000115.1 GCA_017469085.1 Clostridia bacterium | reverse complement strand
GGCGGTCGCAGGCTACACCGCAAGGCTTGCAAATGGCCTGGCCGCCAAGAAGGCGCTGGCCGAAGCGGCCTGCGGCTACGAAACAGACGTTCTGACCCGCCTTTCCGGCCTGGAGGACGAGATCTATGCGGCTGCGACTGCTTTGAGCAAAGCGGTCGATACGCTGGACGGCCTGGAGGGCGTCACCGAAGGCTCGGCCTTTGTCCGGGATGAGCTGATCCCGAAGATGGACACGCTGCGCACCGGCTGCGACGAGGCCGAGACCCTCACCGCCGCCGAATGCTGGCCCTTCCCCACCTACGGCGAACTGCTGTTTGGGGTATAGCAAAGTACGACTACATACGGAGACTTATTTATGACTGTTGAATTTTGGTTTTTGATCGGCGCCGCTCTGGTGTTCTGGATGCAGGCTGGCTTTGCGATGGTGGAGACTGGCTTTACACGCGCAAAGAATGCCGGAAACATCATCATGAAGAACCTGATGGATTTTTGCATCGGAACGGTTGTCTTTTCCCTGCTGGGCTACTCCCTGCTGATGGGAGAAGACGTCCTGTTCGGGCTGGTCGGCAAACCGAATCTGGACCTGTTTCTGCACTTTAAGGAATTCATCACTTCGCCTGCGGAAGGCTTTACGGATTCCAGCTATTTCGTTTTCAACCTGGTCTTCTGCGCCACGACGGCCACCATCGTGTCCGGCGCCATGGCGGAGCGGACAAAATTTTCCGCATACTGCGTTTATTCGGCGGTGATCAGCCTGCTGATCTACCCCATCGAGGCGCACTGGATCTGGGGCGGCGGCTGGCTCAGCCGCCTTGGCTTCCACGACTATGCCGGTTCCTGCCCCATCCACATGGTCGGCGGCATTGCGGCCCTGATCGGCGCTATTTTCCTGGGCCCCCGCATCGGGAAATATGTGCGGGACAAGTCTGGAAAAGTCACGAAGATCAACGCCATCCCGGGGCATTCGATCCCCCTTGGCGCGCTGGGCGTGTTTATCCTCTGGCTCGGCTGGTACGGATTTAACGGCGCCGCGGCCACCACGCCGTCGGAGCTGGCCTCCATTTTCCTGACAACGACGATCGCCCCGTCCGTTGCCACCTGCACCACCATGATCTACACCTGGATCAAGAACGGCAAGCCCGATGTTTCCATGTGTCTGAACGCGTCCCTGGCGGGGCTGGTCGGCATCACGGCCGGCTGCGACGCCCTGGATGCGCTGGGCGCGGCGGTCGTCGGCATCGTGTCCGGCATCCTGGTCGTCGTAGTCGTGGAAAAACTGGACCTGAAGCTGCATATCGACGACCCGGTCGGCGCGGTGGGCGTCCACTGTGCCAACGGCGTCTGGGGGACCCTTGCGGTTGGTCTGCTAGCCAATCCGGACGCCCCGGCAGGGCTCCGAGGCCTGTTTTACACCGGGTCCTTTAACCAGCTTGGCATTCAGCTGCTCGGCTTTGCGTGCGTTGCGCTCTGGGCGGCGGTCACCATGACGATCTTCTTTGCCGTCCTGAAAAAATGTGATTTTCTGCGGGCGCTGCCGGCAGACGAGCTGATGGGCCTGGACCAGAGCGAACACGGTCTGCCCAGTGCCTATGCGGACTTTGCGCCAGCCGTGGACAAGTACGCCGAATTCGGCGTCGGGCCGGACTTTGTAGCCGTCACCGGAACTGTTCCGCCGGCGGAAGCCATCCCCGTCAAACGGGAACCATCCCTCCGTCCGGATGGGCACAAGTTTACCAAGGTGGAGATCGTCTTCAAGGAAGAAAAGCTCTATGCCCTGAAAGACGCCATGAGCAAGCTCGGCATTACCGGCATGACCGTGTCCCACGTGATGGGCTTCGGCATCCAAAAGGGAAAGCCGGAATACTACCGCGGCGTTGCCGTGGAGACCGACCTGCTCCCGAAGGTGCAAGTGGATATCGTCGTCAGTGCCATCCCGGTGCAGGACGTCATCGAGACGGCCAAAAAGGTGCTGTACACCGGAAACCTCGGCGACGGAAAGATCTTTGTATATGACGTTGAGAATGTAGTCAAGGGGCGCACCGGCGAGGAAGGCTACGACGCGCTGCAGGACGTGGAATAAAAGACAGGAGGAACTATGCAAAAGCTTACGCAGCTTTACGAAGGCAAAGCCAAGAAAGTATACGCGACGGAGGATCCGGAGCTGCTGATAGTCCACTACAAGGACGATGCCACCGCATTCAACGCGCAGAAGCGCGGGACTATTGTCGGCAAGGGCATCATCAACAACCGCATGAGCAACCGCCTGATGCAGCGGCTGGAGCGCGCCGGCATC
>JAFUHB010000114.1 GCA_017469085.1 Clostridia bacterium | reverse complement strand
TCCTGTACTGTCGAAGCGGAGGAGGAAAATATAGAAAGCGGTTTTATTTTTTTGAATGTTTTTCTGACAGCTGCTTATATGAAAGCCTTGATGAAGATTTCAAGGCCGATCATGATCAGGATGGCCCCGCCCAGGATCGACGCCTTGCTGCTTAGGACGGTGCCCGCCTTGCGGCCGATGGCGACCCCAAGCGGACAGAGCGCCAGCGTGATCAAAGCGATGATCAGCGACGTAATCAGCGCGAGCGCATAGGAATAATCGGAAATGGTAAAGCCGACGGACAGCGCGTCGATCGAGGTGGCGACGCCTTGCATCAGCAGGACGCCGTGCGTCAGGCGCTGCGTGTCCTGCCGTTCCTCTTTATCCGGATGCAGGCCCTCCCAAACCATCTTGCCGCCGATCAGGCCCAGCAGGATCAGCGCGATCCAGGGGATCAACCGCTGAAAGCCCGAAAAGGCCTCGACGGCCGTATGCACGCACAGCCAGCCCAGCATGGGCATCAGGAACTGGAAGGCGGCAAAGGTGCCGGCGATGCGAAGCCTCTCCCAACGCTTCATGTCAGGGTCGTTCAGGCCGTTAGCGAGGGATACGGAAAAGGCGTCCATCGCAAGCCCAACGCCAAGCAGGGCGGCGTTGGTAAAAAACAGGAAATTCGGCTCCATGCTCGATTCCTCCCAAATGTACAAACATAAAAAACGGGTACGATCTACCGTACCCGGAAATTACCTTTTCCCATGTACGGTAAAGCCTTTCAAATCATCAAAGGCCTTGAGCGTACATGGGTCTCGCATTTTGAAGCAAGCCAGACGGCGGACCGTCAGCATGTTGACTTGCTGCGCGGGGCGCTTGCTACTCCCCCATGACGAATCAAGCATAGGGGATGGGGTGTGAGTTAGTCAAGCACAACCATGTCAATCGGTATAGCCGTTCGCCAGATTCTTTTCCATGATGGTTTCAGGCCGGTCTGGCGCGTAGCACTTCGTGCAGGGAACCAGGTCCTGAAAACGAGTATCCGTCAGCTCGCCATAGGTAAAGGCCGTCAGCGGCAGATAACGGGAATTGACGCTGGGGCAGTTTTTGTTGGTGTGATACCGGTTGCCGCCGACCGGATTATAGTAGATGACCTGAGAATCGTCGGGGTAATCAAAGTAGCGGGAAGAATCCTCCCAGATCAGCACCTTGGTGTTTCTTTTGAGGTTGTTCCAAAGCCATTCCATGTTTTGTCCGTTCTCGTTGGCGGCCCTTTGCACACGGATGCAGCCGTGGCTTGCCTTTTTGCCAAGCTGGGGCTCGGTGGTCGAAAAATCTTTTTTGCCGGACGTGGCGTTGACGATGCTGGGCACTTCGTGGATCAGGCAGCCGTTATTGAGCAGCAGGCCCATCGCGCAGTACAGATTGCCGGCCCAAAATCCGCCTGTCCAGCTGACGATCAGGAATTCACCGGCGGGGGTCTCGTTCCAGGGCTGAGAGCTGTTCACGAGCCCGGTGGATACGAGCAGCGTGCCGATGATCTTACCGTCCTCAAATATGTACATAGTTTGCGTCAGCTTATCGATCAAAAGGGCATATTGATCCTTGGGCTCTACCGATTTCAGCACGGACGTCTGCACGTAGCCTGAGATCAGCTCGGCGGTATTGCCATAACCCTGGCGCTTTCCGGATTTCTTGTAGGCGTCGCCGTAGGAGGTGTTGTAAGCCTCGATCAGCGTCCAGCCGTCTTCCAGGGTCTCAACCACATGAACGCCCTGGGATTTATATGTGACCTCGCCGACGACGTTGTCCCGCTTGGTGGAGGTATCCGGCGTTTTGCGGACCAGATAGGTTTCCTTGGCGGTATGTTTTCCGTCGTCAAGAACGGTGATGGGCTGCATCATGATATCCCAGATCGCCTGTTCGTCGCTCAGGTCGCCCAAGGTCATGGTCCAGTAGCTGTTTTCACTTGCGCGGTCGGTGAGGCGGCTGGGGATTGTCAGGTGCGGGTCGGAAGCAGTATCTTCGGACAGCAGCGTATACGCGCCGGCTGTACGAGTAGCGACCGTGGGAGAAGCGGGGTCCGCCGTCGGAACCGGTTGGGGAGTCGCCGTGGGGGCCGGAGTCACCGGGACGGGGGCAGTCGATTCGGTCGCTGCCGGAAGCTCGTCATCGGCGCCTGCCGCATCGCCCGGAATGATCCCTATGTTCAGATAGACGGGACTGCTCGCTCTTTCCTGCACGATCAGGAGCAAACGAAGCTCATGATTGCCGGCGCTCAGGGCCTCGCCGTCCTTTTGCAGTAAAACGGACAGGTCGTTTGTGCCGCTCATAAGCTCTGTTTCGTAAAGCGGGGTCCAGACGTCCGATTCCCGGAGGGAGATTTTAAGCACCCCTTCCAGATTCGCGCTGACCGTTGCCTGCCAATCATCCCCAAAACGAAGATAGCTGCTGGCGCTTTGGACGCGAAGCGATGGGAGCGCATCCTCCGCCAAAGCGCAGAACAACGGGAGCAAAGTCAGGAGCAGCAGGCAGACAAGGGAAAACAGCCGTTTCATGTGGACCTCGCGTTTGTCACAGAAATTTAACAGACGGCTTATTATACTGAATAACGTGCCGTTTGTCCACGACCGAGTGGGATAATTTACGTTTTTAACGTGAAATTTGTGCGTTGCGCAGGTCCGTCCAGCGCTTTTATTCGGGACTCAAATATGGTATAATTGTTCCTGTAATCGGATTATGGCTTGATCGCGCGCCTGCTGGGCCTCGTTTGTCTGCAAGGAGCGGCGGTAACGTCGATAGGAGGTTGCGGATGAATCTGGATGCTTTGAATCCCATGCAGCGGGAAGCGGCGACGACGCTGGAGGGCCCGGTGCTGATCCTGGCCGGAGCCGGGAGCGGCAAAACGAGGACGCTGACTTACCGGATCGCGAATCTGCTTAAGCATCAGGTGCCTGCCTGGCAGATCCTTGCGCTTACCTTTACCAACAAAGCGGCCCGTGAGATGCGGGATCGCGTTGAGCGCCTTGTCGGCGGGCAGATCGCCGAGGATATGTGGCTGGGTACATTCCACTCTGTCTGCGTGCGTATTTTGCGACGGGATATTGAAAAGCTTGGTTATCAGCGTTCCTTTACGATCTATGACGACGACGATCAGCTGCGCGTTTTGAAGGACTGGATCAAGCGGCTGAACATCGATGAAAAATCCCTTTCGCCCAAGGAAGTCCGCGCGCAGATTTCGGACGCGAAAAATAAAATCCTGACCCCGGACGAGTGGTTCGGGCAATCCGAAAAGAATTATAAGTGTCAGCAGATCCACGATATTTTTGTGCGCTATGAGCAGACCCTGAAGGACGCGAACGCGCTCGACTTTGACGACCTGCTGCTCAAGACGCTCCAACTGCTGATCGACCATCCGCCGGTGCTCCAGTATTATCAGCGGCGGTTTCGCTACGTCCATGTGGACGAGTACCAGGACACCAACCTGGCGCAGTATCAGTTTGTACGGCTGCTGACGGCTGAATCCCATAATCTGTGCGTGGTCGGCGACGACGATCAGTCCATTTATGGCTGGCGCGGGGCCGATATCCGCAATATCCTGGAATTTGAAAAGGATTATCCGGATGCCAAGGTGATCAAGCTGGAGCAGAACTATCGCTCCACCGCTAATATCCTGGATGCCGCGAACCAGGTGATCGCCCATAACGTGGGCCGCAAGGAAAAGCTGCTTTGGACCGAACAGGAGGAGGGAGAAAAAATCATCCTGTACGGCGCGAGCGATGAAAGGGATGAGGCGGCCTGGATCTGCGAATCGGTGCGTAAGCTGCGCGACCGGGGGCTTTCCTACGCCGAGATGGCCGTCCTGTATCGCTTGCACGCGCAGAGCCGCGTGATCGAGGAAATGTTCGTCCGTGCCGGCCTGCCTTACCGGGTATTCGGCGGAACGAGGTTCTACGACCGCCGGGAGATCAAGGACGCGCTGGCCTATTTGCGGGTGATCGTCAATCCCGCGGACACTGTTTCGCTTAAGCGCATCATCAATGTGCCCAAGCGCTCGATCGGCGACGCCACGGTCGGTCTGCTTGAAAAGGAAGCGACGGCGCAGGGATTGCCATTGTTCAGCGTACTGAGCAGCCCGCCCGACAGCATGGCCTCCAGGCCCCGGCGCTTCGTGAGCGAATTTGCGGAATTGATGTTCCGCATGATCGCCGCCCAGGAAACCATGCCGCTGAGTGAATTCGTGCAGTATGTGCTGGATGAAACCGGGTTGAGCAGGCAGCTTGAAAATGAGGATGCCGAAACCAATCAGACCCGGCAGGAGAACCTGCTGGAGCTGGTCGGCGCGGCACGGGAGTTTGAAAACAAGTCGGACGATAAGTCTCTGAGCGCGTATCTGGAAAACGTCGCTCTGATCACCGATCTGGACCGTCAGGAGGACGCGCCGCAGTATGTGACGCTGATGACCCTGCACAGCGCCAAGGGTCTGGAGTACGACGCGGTATTCATTGCGGGCATGGAGGAAAATATTTTCCCCAGCTACCGCGCCCTCATGGAAGAGGACCGCATGGAGGAAGAGCGGCGTCTGTGCTATGTCGGTATCACAAGGGCGCGCAAGTTCCTCCACCTGTCTTATGCCCGGCAGCGCACGATTTTCAATCAGGTGTCCCATAACGGTCCCTCCTGCTTTATCAAGGAGATCCCAGCCCGTCTGATTCACGATGTATGGCAGGATGCCCAAAGCAAATTCGGCGATTTCCCGGAGAGCAGGCAGCGCTTTGGTCATGCCCCCCGCGCTGCGCGCCCGGTCAGCTTTGGCTCGCCCGGTATGGGGCAGCAGCGTGATCCGCTGCAAATTCCAGGAGTCAGTCGGGGCTTCGTGCAGTCGCCGGCCCGCAAGCTTGAAATGAACGCTCTGCAGGCCATGTATCAGCCCGGCGATTATGTGATGCACAGGAAATTCGGGGAAGGCCGCGTAGAAAAGATCACCGGCAGCGGCGGGGACGCCCGGATCACGATTTCATTTACCGCATACGGCCTCAAGGAATTTTCCCTGGCGATCGCGCCCATCTTTAAGCTGGATACCTAAGGAGCCTTTATGAGCGATCAGGACAGAATGCAGCGATTGGTCGACCGTCTGAACGAGACGGCTTACGCTTATTATACCCTGGATCAGCCGATCATATCGGACGCCGAATGGGATAAGCTATACGACGAGCTTGTCGCGCTGGAAAGGGAAACGGGCGTAACGCTGCCCGATTCGCCGACCCATCGCGTGGGCGGTCAGCCTCTGAGCGGCTTTGAGCCGCACCGCCATATTACTCGCCTGTGGAGCCTGGATAAGGTGCAGTCCCTGGAGGGCTTGAACGCCTGGTTTGATCGGACGGAAAAGCTATGGGCCCAGACGGAGGGACTGCCCCCCATCAGTTACGGGATCGAATATAAATTTGACGGGCTGACCCTGAACCTGACTTATCGGGACGGCCTGCTTGTGCAGGCGGCGACGCGGGGCAACGGCGAGGTGGGGGAGGCGATCCTGCCGCAGGCGCGGACCGTGCAGGGCGTGCCGCTGCGCATTCCCTATCAGGGCGTGCTGGAGGTGCACGGCGAGTGTATCATGCGCCTTTCGGCCCTAAAAAAATATAATGAAACAGCCGCGGAGCCCCTCAAGAACGCCCGCAACGCCGCCGCCGGCGCGCTGCGGAACCTGGACCCTGCTGTCACGGCGTCGCGCAGGCTGTCCGCTTATTTTTACGAGGTTGGCACAATCGAAAACCCGCCCTATGACAGTCAGGAGGGCATGATCGACTTTATTCGACGGCAGGGCTTCCCGGTCAGCCCGTATTTTCATGCCGAGCAAACGCGTCAGGGGGTTAAAAAGGCGATTGCCGAGATCGAGGAAGCGCGGCCCGGCCTTGACTTCCTGATCGACGGCGTCGTGATCAAGGTGCAGGAAACGCCGACGCGCCTGGCGCTTGGATATACCGATAAGTTCCCGCGCTGGGCGGTGGCCTATAAATTCGCCGCGGAAGAGAACACCACCGAGATCGAAAGCGTCAGCTGGGATCTGGGACGCACCGGTAAGCTGACGCCGGTGGCGCATGTGCAGGCGGTGGATTTTGCCGGAGTCACGGTGCGGAACGCGACGCTGAACAATTGGGAGGATATTCAGCGCAAAAAGCTCAAGCTGCATAAGCCGGTGTGGATCCGGCGCTCCAACGACGTGATTCCCGAGATCACAGGCTGTGTGGACGACGACGCGCCGGGCGAAGAAATCACACGGCCCGACGTATGTCCCTTCTGCGGGCAGAAGCTTACGGAGCGAAGCGCTTTTATCTACTGCCTGAACCGGACGAGCTGCAAGCCGCAGGCGGTCATGCGGCTCAAGCACTTTGCCTCCCGGGACGCCATGGATATCGACACCTTCTCCGAAAAGACCGCCGATCTTTTTTACGACCGGCTTGGCGTTCGGGACGCCGCCGATCTGTACAGGCTGAGTAAAGATCAACTGCTTGGGCTGGAGGGCTTTCAGGAGAAGCGGGTCAATAACCTTCTTGGCGCGATCGAAAAGAGCAAAGACTGTGAGCTTGCCAGTTTTCTGCTGGCAATCGGCATTCCCAATGTCGGGGCGGGTACCGCGAGGGATCTGGCCGCGCATTTTGGGACGCTCGAAGGCATCCGCAAGGCGGGCCTGCAGGAGCTGGCCGCGGTCGACGATATCGGTGCGATCGTGGCGCAATCGATCTTCGATTTTTTCGGATTCCCCGAGAATGCTGATATGATCGACCGGCTGCTTGCCGTTGGCGTTTGCCCGAAAGAGGCGCGCCGTGTTTCGGGCGGGGCGCTGGCGGGACAAACGGTGGTCGTGACCGGTACGATGGTCCGCTTCACGCGCGGCGAAATCGAACAGCTGATCCGAGATCAGGGTGGGACGGCCTCCGGCAGCGTCAGTAAAAAGACCGTTTTCGTTGTGGCGGGGGAAAAGGCCGGCAGCAAGCTGACCAAGGCCGCCCAATTGGGCATCCCCGTACTGACGGAGGAGGCGTTCCTGGAAAGAATTGGCCTTGCGGATAAAAATTAACAGACGGCCAGAAAGGACTTCTATCGGATTTGGAAAGATTGATTTCTCCGCAGCATGTCGCCTGGAGCGAAAAAACGATGAGCACGCTCAGGGAACAGCAGTCGGACGCTTGTCTTGACTGGCTGTTCATGGCGGTAAATTTGCCTCTGTTTGGCAAACAGTCGCAGGCCACCTGGACGGAAGCGTACCGGCTCTCGTTCTATTTCGACGAACGAAAAAGCGAGCTCCTTCCCACGCTCCGCACCGTTCGCGGCTGGGTCAAAAAGGGAATTGCCAATGAGCTGCCGCTGATCACGAGGGGAGAGGAAGCGCTGCTGCAGCGGGCGCTTTTGTTTGGCGGCGAAACAATCCTGCTGGACAGCGAGGAGAACGCCTCCGCCGTGTCGCTGGTCAAGCGGCTGTGGTGCTATGTGGCTGCCCAGGGAGAAGGCCCGCTCCTGCTGACCGTTTATCCGGAGCTGATCAAGCCGATGGTTGAGCGGATGCAAAGCGAAGAATATGCCAAAGCCCGAAGCAAGGTGTTCACCTTGTCCGCCACGCTGCACAGCCTGATTTACCTGAACGGTTTCCTTTACGTCGGCGGATCGATGGAAAAAATGATCCGGGAGGCCATGCAGGGCGTTGCGGGGGATACCTTGCCGCTGCTTGCCCGATCCCTGCGGTCGGAATTCGATTATTGCCGGGATGAGCGAAACGGCCTCGTGCTGCTGCATCCCGGCCTTGCCGAGCCTGAAAAGCTTTTGTGCGGTACGTATCGACCCATGTATCAGGAGCCGCGATTCACACAGGAAATGTTGGTTGGCGGGCTCAACGAGCTGCTTCGGGAGGAAGCGCCTTCCGTTGAAGCGCTCCGCCGCGAGCTTCAGCACACCCTGCAGCCCGAGTACGACGCGGAGAATACGGTGAACGATCTGAAGCTTTTATTCAAGCAAGGGGCCGCTTATCAGGACGTGAAGGAGGTCTTGTCGGCGCGGCTGGGCGTCGTGATGACCGAAAGGATCGAGGCCGCCCTTCGTCGGCTGGACGCCGAAACGGTGCGCTGGACCGGGATCCCCGCTTCGAGGCTCAACTGAGATGCGCATATATCGGATTCTGATCCCCGATTCCATCCCTCCGCAGCGGCTTGACAAATACTTGCGGCAGGCGCTGCCGCTATTGCCGGAGCATGTGATCCGGGACGCGTTTTCAGCTCGGGACGTCAAGCTGGACGGCAAGCGCGTTGCGGCGGATGTCTCGGCCTGTCCCGGGGAACTGGTCGAGATATACACCGCGTATGAAGCGTCGATTCCCACCGTCTATGAGGACACGCAGGTGCTGCTTCTGAACAAGCCTGCCGGGATCAGCTGCGAGGACGACGGACGCGGGGGAATGACTGTGCTGAGCGTTATGCAGGAGCGGGCGCAGGGCGTGTTTCGTCCCCGGCTTTGCCATCGATTGGATAACCAAACGAGCGGCCTCTTGATCCTTGCCAAAACCGATGAGGCGGAAGCAGCGCTTTTGCGCGCCTTTGCGGAACGGACGCTGGACAAGCGGTATGAGTGCCTGGTCAAGGGAACGATGCGCCCGGAGGCGGCGGAGCTCAGCGCTTATCTGGTGCGGGATGACCGTCAGAGCCGGGTGCGCATTGTGACGCATGCCTCGCCGGGCGCGCGGCCCATCCGGACCGCCTATCGCCTGATCCGGAAGGAAGGCGAATTGAGCCGCCTGTCTGTCGATTTGCTGACGGGACGTATGCATCAGATCAGGGCTCATCTGGCATTTTTGTCACATCCGATTTTGGGGGATGATCTGTACGGAGACCGCGCATTGAACCGCCGGATGAAAACAACGGAGCTCAAGCTGTGCGCGGTAGAGCTTACGCTGCATACCGAGAGCTGTCTTGATTACCTTAACGGGAAGGCCTTTCGGATACCGGCGCCATTTTAAAAAAAGGGAGAGAGTATGGGCAACGTTAAACTGATTGCGATGGATCTGGATGGGACGCTGATCACGCGGGAGGGCGTCGCCTCCGAAGCGAACATTCGAGCCCTGCAGGCGGCCTCTGAGAGCGGCGTGGTGATTGCGACCTGTTCTGGACGGTATCCTGAAAACGCCTCCCTGGTATTCCTGGATCACGGTCTGACCGGACCGATCGTCGGCGTCAACGGGGCGCATGCGATCGATCGGCCCATGGGCGATGTGTTGTTTATGCACCCGATGGATATGGAGGCGGCCAAGAAAGCGCATGAGCGCCTGACGGCCTTTCATGTCGATTACATCATCTTCGCGCCCAAGCTGGTAGCGACCAGCAGGTCCGATATGCGCCATCATTCCGAGTTAAATGACGGTGCGCGGATCACCTCCCTCGGGCATGTCCGGTATCTGCACGGGGAGAAGGGGGTCGAGGAGGCGCTTGAATCGGGTATCCTGAAATATTATATCTTTGACAACGGTCATCTGCCCGAGATCAAGCGCGCGTTATCTGATATCGAGCAGCTTGATATCACGCGCTCCAACGCGTTCAATATCGAGCTGATGCCCAAGGGGATCAACAAGGGGACCGGCATCACGGAATTGGCCCGTTGGCTTCAGATCCCACTATCTGACGTCATGGTGCTTGGAGATGAGGAGAATGATTTACCCATGCTGACCCTCGCCGGCTACGGTGTCGCAATGGGCAACGCGCCCGATCACGTAAAACAACAGGCGCGCTATGTGACTGCTCCCTTTGAGGAGGATGGCATCGCCCGGGCGATCGAGCGGTTCGTGTTGGACTGATCCGGACGCAATAAAAAGACCTGCCCCAAAAGAGGCAGGCATAGAGAGGACGTTATCAGGACGCGGCCTGCGCATCCACATATAAGAAGCGGTCGAGGCGCTCCAGGAAGCCCGGCAGGACGGTATCCTTCATTTCCAGCGTATCGAGGGTCATGATTTTTTGATTGGGCACCATGAGCGCCAGGATACCGAGCTCCGATTTGGGGTCGATTGCGAATTCGTCCTTGCCGTACAGGGCCATATCATAAGGGTAATCTTTGCAAATGTTGGAAAGGCGCTCGGCCTCTTTCATGTTTTTTACGATGATCTGAATTTTCATGCATGCCTCCTTTACCGGCCTGATATCAGCCGGTAGCGCCGAGTATATGCTTGTTTACAAAGAATTTCAACCGTCAATCATTTCAGAAAAGCTCGTGGATTTTTAGCGGTTTTGCACAATATTCGGAGGATATATGGCTGAAAAACAGCAAAAAACCAACGCCATGCGGATGCTTGAAACGGCAGCGATCCCATATCGGGTGCTGACCTACGAGGTGGATGAAGAGAACTTTGACGGGAATCTGGTCGCAAAAAAGGTCGGCATGGACCCGGAGGCCGTATTCAAAACGCTGGTCCTTCAAGGGGACAAAACGGGATTTTTGACGTGCTGTGTCCCGGTATGCGAGGAGTTGGACCTGAAAAAGGTCGCTCGCGCCAGCGGAAATAAAAGCGTGCAGATGCTTCCGCTGAAGGAATTGTTCCCGCTGACCGGATATGTTCGGGGCGGATGCTCGCCGATCGGTATGAAAAAAGCGTTCCCAACCTATGTGGATGAGACCGCCCAGCTATGTGAGGAAATCGCCGTCAGCGCGGGGAGGCGGGGCGAACAGCTCGTCCTGCGTCCGGATGACCTGATTCGCGCCGTGAGCGCCTGCTACGCAGACTTGATTTAACCCTTAAGGTGTCTTGCCGCCGCTTGCATACCGGCGTCCGCCCACTGGGCGACATTCCCGCCGGAGGCCATCGCCACGGCAATGCCGGCTGCCATTGCGTCGCCGGCGCCCGTTTGCACTCGGGCGCTGAGCCTGCTTGGGGTCAGGCAGCCGCTTTGACGGCAGTCGGCATAATAAACGCCTTTGCCACCCATGGAAATCAGTACATTTTGGACGCCTCTGTCCAATAACCATTGCGCGCAGTCCTCGGGAGATTCCTGTCCGGACAAGGCTTGAGCTTCATAGAAATTGGGCTTGAAGGCGGTCAGATATGGCAGGATCGGGAGGGTGCGCTTTGCCTTTTCAATGCTGACTGGATCGCAGAGGAGCGGAACGCGCAGTTCTTCAGCCAGGAATCGCAGTGTTTCCTCGGGAAGGTTGGCGTCCAGCACGCAGACCTGAGCGGCGTTGACAGCCGGCAGGGTGGGGGAAAGCGCTTCCGGCGTCATCAGCGTGGTGAGGTGCATGTCGTTGACAGCGGAAACCATATCCCCTGTTTCATCGTGGATGGCCAGATATACGGAGGTCGGCGCGCTGAACCGCAGCGCGTCGCTGATGCGTATGCCATCCTCGCGGCAGGCTTCCATCAGGAATTCGGCGTTGCGATCCTGGCCGAAGGCCGTGATCAGCGTCACGTCTGCGCCCAGTTGTACGGCCTGCGCGGCGATGTTCCGCCCGACGCCGCCGGGGCGGAAGCTGACCGAGCCGATCAGAGAGTCCCGCTCACGGTAGGCTCCGCGCGGGACGCCCAAGATATCCAGATTGATGCCGCCGATGACGGCGATTTTCGCCCAATTCATACGAATAAGGTGCAATCGCCGAAGGAAAAAAAGCGATAACGCTTGTCCACGGCTTCCTTGTATACGCGCAGCGCTTCTTCCCGGCCGATCAGCGCGCTGACCAGCATCAGCAGAGTGCTTTCCGGCAAGTGAAAATTGGTCAGCAGCACGTCCGTCGCCTTGAAGGGAACGCCGGGCTTGATGAATATTTTGGTGGTTCCGCTGCCCGGATGCACGATGCCCTGGTCATCCGCAACGGTCTCCAGCGTGCGGACGCTGGTCGTACCGATGCAGACGATCCGCCCGCCGCTTTTCCGGGCGCGATTGATGCGCTCCGCGGCTTTCTCGGTCACCATATAGAATTCTTCGTGCATGATATGCCGATCGACATCCACCTCCTTGACGGGTCGGAAGGTGCCAAGGCCGACATGCAGCAGGACGGGGACGATATCGACGCCCTTTTGCCGAACAGCGTTCAATACCTCGTCGGTAAAATGGAGGCCCGCCGTCGGCGCGGCGGCGCTGCCCTCCTGCTTGGCATAAACGGTTTGATATCGTTCAGGGTCCTTGAGCTTTTCATGGATATAAGGCGGCAGCGGCATCTGGCCCAATTTGTCCAGCAGGGCCTCAAAAACGCCGTCATAAGTAAAATGGACCACCCGTCCGCCCGCGCTGGTGGTCTCGCCGATCGTGCAGCGCAGTTTGCCGTCGCCAAAGGTTACCTCGGCGCCCGCCTTGAGTCGTCGGCCGGGCTTGACGAGCGTTTCCCAATGATCCCGGTCAAGGCGTTTTAGAAGCAGTACCTCCACCGGGACGCCTGTGCTGTGCTTTACGCCCAGCAGCCGGGCGGGGATCACGCGGGTTTCATTGATGACCATCACGTCGCCTGGACGAAGATACTCGGGAAGATCGCGAAAGATCCTGTCCTCGGTTTTGCCGCTATCACGATGATATACCAGCATCCTGGCCGAATCGCGCGGCTCAACCGGAGTCTGCGCAATCAGTTCAGGCGGAAGGTCGTAATAAAAGTCGGAGGTTTTCATCAGGAATCACCCATCATTTTCATGGAAACAGCGAAGTCTGCTCGGGGCCGGGTTCCTTTTTGCCGTTCGCATCAGCGGGGAAGGCGCGGCCCAGATGCTCATAGGCGGCGGGCGTCAGCATGCGCCCGCGCGGCGTGCGCATCAGGAAGCCGAGCTGCAGTAGATAGGGCTCATAAACATCCTCGATCGTTCCGGCGTCCTCGCCGGTCGAGGCGGCCAGCGTATCCAAACCGACCGGGCCGCCGCCAAATTTATCGATCATGGTGGTGAGCACGTTGCGGTCTACCCGGTCCAGGCCAAGCTCGTCGACGTCCAGCAGGCTGAGCGCCTGCTGGGCAATGGGAAGCGTGATCTCTCCGTCGCCCTTGACCTGTGCGTAATCGCGAACGCGCTTGAGCATCCTGTTGGCGATCCGGGGCGTCCCACGGCTGCGGCTTGCGATCTCATATAGGCCGTCCCGATCGCATGAGACCTTGAGGATATGCGCGGAGCGGCTGACGATGCTGGCCAGCTCATCCGTGCGATACATTTCCAGGCGGTAGGTGATGCCGAAGCGGTCCCGCAGCGGAGCGGACAGCATACCGGCTCTTGTGGTCGCGCCGACCAGGGTAAACTTGGGCAGGTCCAGACGGATGGAGCGGGCAGTCGGCCCCTTGCCGATCATGATATCCAGGGCATAGTCCTCCATCGCGGAGTACAGGACCTCTTCCACAGCTCGGGACAGGCGGTGGATTTCATCGATGAAGAGGATATCGCCCGCCGTCAGGTTGGTCAGGATGGAAGCGAGATCGCCGGGCCGGTCGATGGCGGGGCCGGAGGTCACGCGGATATTCTGGCCCATTTCAGCCGCGATGATGCAGGCCAGCGTCGTTTTGCCGAGCCCGGGAGGGCCGTACAGCAGGATATGGTCCAGCGCGTCGTGACGGCTGAGCGCCGCCTCAATGGCAATTTTCAGGCTTTTTTTAACCTGCTCCTGGCCGACGTAATCCTTGAGGGTATGGGGGCGCAGAGAGGTTTCGATATCCTCGTCCTCCCGGCGGACGGCGGTGCTCATCAATCTGTCTAATTCGCTCATGGCTTACATCCTTCCCGCCATACCGCGCAGGGCGAGCATAACGATTTCCTGGGTATCCTCCGATTGCCCGGCGGCCTCCGAAACGGCGCGCGCCGCCTCCGAGGAGGTATAGCCAAGCGCGATCAAGGCTTCGATGGCCTCCGCGGCGGCATCCGTTTTCGGCATATGGACGGGCATGGAGACGCCGGTGATATTCAGCGCCTGCAGGTCGCCTTCGTCTACCTTTTCTTTCAGCTCCAGCGCGATGCGCTGCGCCGTCTTTTTCCCGATGCCCTGGGCGCGTGCAAGCGCCGTAGTATCGCCCGCCATGATCGCCAGCGTCAGGTCGCGCAGCGGCATGCTGCCCAGGATATTGACGGCAGTCTTTGGTCCGATGCCGCTGACGGAGGTCAGCCGCTGGAACATCCGCTTTTCTTCCAGGGAGGAAAAGCCGAATAACTCGACGCCGTCCTCCCGAACGCTCATGTACGTAAATACTCTGGCTCTTTCGCCCGCCGGCGGCGTATTAGCGAGCGTGGTCATGCTGCATGTCAAAAGGTAGCCGACGCCGTTTACGTCGATCACCAGCTCATTTTGATCCTTCTGGGCCACAACACCCTCTAAGTAAGCAATCATGCCTGCTCCTTATTTCATCAGGAATTGTTCCTTGCGGACGCCGGCGTTGATGTGGGTCAGCGCCGCGGCCACGGCGTCGGCAGCGTCATCGGGCCGAACGATATCGTCCAGATTCAGCAAGAGTTTGACCATGTGCTGCATCTGGTGCTTGTCGGCCTTCCCGTAGCCGACGGTGGCCTGCTTGATCTGCATCGGGGTATACTCATAGATGCTGTGCGTAAACTCCGCGCAGTCGCAAAGCGCGCTGCCCCGAGCCGCGGCTACGTTCAGCGCCGTGGTGATATTTTTAGCAAAAAAAAGCTCTTCAAAAACAATATCGTCCGGTTGGTAGAGCTGAAGCAGATCGCGGACGTCGACGTAAATCTTATGCAGACGTTCGTACATCCGCATATCGGGCTTGGTAATGACAGCCCCGGCTGTCACCAGGCGGGGCGTTCTGCCCTCCGTATCAACGATGCCGTAGCCCATCGTCGCGAGCCCGGGGTCAATTCCAAATACGCGCAAGTGAAGCCTCCCACTGAAAATCTGCTTCCATTCTATCCCCGGACGTTTCGATTGTCAAGATTCTGGGAATGAGGGTTATGGCCGGTGTACCAGCAGCGCTCCGGGTCGGACGGTGATCTCGGCGCGGTCGAGCGGGATGATTTCTCCGTCAATATTGATGCGCAGGCCCTTGCCTTCGATCAACAGGCTGCGGATCCGGGTAAAGGTCGTTTCCTTAAAGGAAAGTATTTTGCCCTGCATCAGCCCAGGCAGTACGCTCAGCATCCGGAGCTTGCGCATCTCTTCCACGATCACAAGGTCTAACAATCCATCGTCGGGAATGGCTTCGGGCGCGATAGGGATTCCTCCGCCGATAAAGCGTCCGTTGCCGGCGCCCAGCACCAGGATATCCTTCTCCACCGGTTTTCCGTCGTCCGCCTGATAGGTCAGATGGATTCCGGAATAGTGGAAGATGGTTTTGAGGACGCCGTACAGATAGGGCAGGAGTCCCTTTACATATTTCTTTGCCTTTTCGGCATAATCAAGCACCATGACGTCAAACCCGGTTCCGGTCTCATTCAGAAAGACGCGATCGTTGAGCGTCACGATGTCCGTTTTCCGGGGAGGTAGCGTAAGGATAGCGTCCAACGCCTTTTCGGTTTCCTTGGGCGTGCCGATGGTCTTGATAAAGTCATTGCCGGTGCCGGCAGGGATAATGCCCAGGGCGGTCTCCGTGCCGTATAAACCTTGGGCGACCTCCAGCAGCGTCCCGTCCCCGCCGATCGCGATACAGGTGGCGGCTCCGCTTAACGCGGCTTGCTTTGCCAATTCCGTTGCGTGCCGGGGATGCTCGCTCTGAAGATAGGTAAAGGGGATGTCCCTGCCCTTCAAGCTTGTTTGTACGGCGGCGCTGGCAGTAAGGCTGAGCCCGTTTCCGGCGATCGGATTGCAGACCACGGCAATGGATTCCATAAAAAGCACCTCGAAAACCTGACAAAATAGCGAAAGTATACAACAATTGATTATACAATGCGCAGGCTGCC
Source organism: Clostridia bacterium (assembly GCA_017469085.1). Taxonomy (GTDB): domain Bacteria; phylum Bacillota; class Clostridia; order Christensenellales; family Aristaeellaceae; genus UBA4246. The sequence continues at coordinate 11,794 of JAFUHB010000114.1, read as the reverse complement.
GCTGTCAAAGAAAACTCACGTGATTCAAACCGATTTTTGAATAAATTCCATATTTTGAAGGAATATTTGCAAGCAAAAAGGCGCGGGATCGTATGACCCCGCACCGATCATGCAATGACGACGTTCAGCAAGCTCAGGCCCTGCCGACGCTGCCGAACAGCTCCATTTTTTCAATGCACTTGGCCTTGGTGGCTTCCAGGCCCGGCGCAAGCAGCGCGCGCGGGGTAAAGCCGCGCCCCTCGCGATCCTTACCCTCTTCGATAAATTTACGGGTGGCTTCGGTAAAGGCAATTTGACATTCGGTGTTTACATTGACCTTGGAAACGCCCAGGGTAATGGCCTTGCGGACCATTTCGTCCGGAATGCCGCTGCCGCCGTGCAGCACCAGGGGAAGGTCGCCGGTCTTTTCCTGGATGGCGGCGAGCACGTCAAAGCGCAGGCCGGGCCAATTGGCGGGATACTTGCCGTGAATATTGCCGATGCCGGCAGCAAGGAAGTCGATGCCTAAGTCAGCGATGCGCTTGCACTGCTCAGGATCGGCGCATTCGCCCATGGAAATGCGGCCATCCTCTTCGCCGCCGATCGCGCCGACTTCCGCCTCGACCGTGATGTTTTTCGCGTGCGCCAGCTCGACGATATGCCGGGTCTTTTCGATGTTTTCATCAATGGAATATTTGCTGCCGTCAAACATGACGGAGCTGAATCCGCCTTCGATCGCGGCCAGGGCTTCCTCATAAGTGCCGTGGTCTACATGGGTGCATACGGGCACCGTGATCTTCAGGAAGTCCATGAAGTCGCGCACCATATCGGCAATCGTCTTATAGCCGCCCATATACTTGGCGGTGCCGCCGGAAACACCCAGAATGATCGGGCTCTTTTTTTCCTCCGCGGCCAGCAGGAAGGCGCGGACGGATTCCATGTTATTCAGATTGAAATGGCCGACGGCATAGTGGTTTTTCTTGGCGTCCGTCAGCATTTCCTTGGCGTTTACATAGGGCATAGCAGTGGTCCTCCTCATCGGTTGATATGATGCAAATTACATGGAAACTTCCTTATTCTTGGAAACCTTCATGTAAATCACAAGCGTAGTGACAGTGAACAGCGTCAGGACGGTAGAGGCGGCGCAGGCGCGCGCGTCCGTTCCGCCGACGACAAGCACGTAAACCAGCAGGTTCAGGGTAATCGTCTTATAGCTGTACAGCATGACGGAGCTCGAAAGCTCGGTAATCAGCGTGACCCAGGTCATGATCGCGCCGGCGGCGACGCCGTTGATCATCATGGGAATGGTGATCTTCCAGAAGGTCTTGAACTTGGACGCGCCCAGACTGGCCGCCGCTTCCTCGACGGTCATGGGGATCTGCTGCAAAACCGCGACGCTGGAGCGGATCGTGTAGGGCATCCGTCGGATGCACATGGCGATGACCATGATCCAGGCAGTGCCGGTCAGCACGAGGGAGCCGCTGTTAAAGCCCATGATCATGGCGATGCCGATAACGGCGCCAGGAATGATGTAGGGGATCATGGACATGGTGTCGATCACGTTGTTGATCACATTGCGGCGACGTACCACCAGATAAGAGATCAGCATGGCGACGACGATGATGATGACCAGCGCGCCGCCGCAGATCCGGAAGGTATTCCAGATCGCGGGCCCAAGGTCGGGCCAAACCGTCCGGTAATTCATCAGGGAGTAGCCAGGCTTGATGATGTTTCCGGTCCGGCTGACATTGTGGAACGAATAGTAAACCAGGAACAGCTGAGGCGCGTAGGAAATCACGACCATCCCATACAGGAACAGGTGGATAAAGAAACTGCCGACCTTCCCGGCCTTCTTGCGCTCGATGGGATGCAGCGCGTTCATGGTAAAGGAGAAGCGGTTGCTGCTCCATTTTTGCAGCAGGAAGATAATCGCGGTGATGATCACGGCGATGACGGCGATAGCTGCGGCGAAGTTATAGTTGGTGCCGACCTCGCCGACATACTGCTGATAAATGACGACCGGGAAAGTCATATAGCCCTCGCCGATCATGCGGGGCGTACCGAAGTCCGCCAGCGAGCGCATGAATACCATCAGGCCGGCGGCCAAAATGGAGGGCATGCAAAGCGGAATAACCACCTTGAAGAAGCGCTTTACACCCTTGCAGCCCATGTTGGAGGAGGCTTCAAGCAGGGAATTGTCGACGTTCTTGAGCGCGCCGTTGACATACATGAACACCAGCGGGAAAAGCTTTGTGCTCAGCGCCAGCAAAATGCCGCCAAAGCCGTATATGCTGGGCAGCCTGATGCCAAACCAGGCCTTGATCAGCTTGGTGATTGCGCCGGCGCGGCCCAGCAAAAGCACCCAGGAGTACGCGCCCAGGAAGGGGGCGGACATGGAGCAAAGCACGATCATGACCATCAGGAAGTTTCGGCCCTTGATCTCATACATCGTATACAGATAGGCCATCGGAACGCCGATGATCAGGGTGACGACGGTCGCGGCGATGGAAACCTTGAAGCTGTTGACCAGCGTATAGGCATAGCCATGGTCCGGGTCAAAAAAGCGCTCAAAGTAACGCCAGGTAAAGGCCCCCGTAGCCTCATCCCGGACGGAGTTCACCAGCAGCTTGATCATGGGGTACAGCATAAACAGGATATATAATCCCAGCAACGCGATGCTGATGATGACCCACATATCCCATTTTTTCGTCTTATTCATCGTGTACCTCCGGGCTCAGGCAATCAGCGTCTTTGCGCCGTCCTGCGTGAACAGGTTGATCTTTTCGCCCTTGACGGTCATGCGCACTTGGCTGCCCTTTTCAAGGATATCGTCGATCCGGGATTCCTGGATGATTTCGACGCGCTCGCCGGTTTTCAGACGCACGAGATAATGGGTGTTCAATCCAAGGAAGGTGCTGAACTCGACCGTGCCCTCGATCCCGACGTCGCCGTCCACGATGACCAGCTCCTCCGGGCGGACGGAGGCCTGGATGACCTGCCCATCCTGGGCGTCGGCGGTCAGATTGCTCATGGGCACATAATAACCGTCAAAGTCAACGGCAAGGCCGTTTTCCGTTTTGACGAGCTTCTTTTCCAGCACGTTGGTCCGGCCGATAAAGGTGGCTACGAACAGGTTGGCGGGCCGCTGGTACAGCGCCTTGGGGGTCCCGATTTGCTGGATGACGCCGGCATTCATGACGGCGATCCGGTCGGAAACGGCCATAGCCTCTTCCTGGTCATGCGTAACATACACGGTGGTGATGCCGAGTTCGTTCTGACTCTCCTTGATGACCTCGCGAATCTCCACGCGCAGCTTGGCGTCCAAGTTGGAGAGCGGCTCGTCCATCAACAGCACGTCCGGCTCAATGGCCAGGGCGCGGGCCAGGGCAACGCGCTGCTGCTGACCGCCGGAAAGCCTGTCGGGAAGGCGGTCCTTATATTCCTGAATCTTCATCATGGTCAGGAATTTTTCGGTCTGCGCGTCGATCTTGTCCTTGGGCATCTTGCGATTCTGCAGGCCGAAGGCGACGTTCTTTTTGACCGTCAGATGGGGGAAGATGGCATAATTCTGGAACACCATGCCAATGTTGCGCTTGGAGGGGTCCAGGTCGTTGATCCGGCGATCGCCGAAATAAAAATCGCCGCCCTCGATGGAGTTAAAGCCCGCGATCATGCGCAGCAGGGTTGTTTTTCCGCAACCGGAGGGACCGAGCAGTGTAAAGAATTCGCCCGGCTTGATGTCCAGGCTCAGATCGGGGATGATGACGTTGTCCCCATACTTTTTCAGCGCATGATTGATTTTGATTTCAACATTCATGAGTTCATCCTCGTTCTGATTGAAATTGTGCTGCGTGGTAGTGGTGAAGCGTCGCTTTCAAAAAAGCCGGGCACGGCACATGGCCGTGCCCGGTGTGAACATTACAAGTGATATCCGGTTTGGAATTACTTGTAGATTTCGCGCCAGTGATCGTGGATCGCGCTCTGATTGACAGACAGTGCTTCGGTATCGGCTACCAGATAATTGATCTGGGCCAGATCGACGATCAGCTTATTGGGGTTCTCCAGCACCAGGTTGGCGTTGGCCTGACGGGCGCCGCACTCATTATAGATGGCCTGGCCTTCGTCGGAGAGCAGATAGTCGATGAACAGCTTGGCGTTATCCATGTTCTTGGCGCCCTTGATGACGGCGGAGCCGAACGCGATGGAGGTGACGCCTTCTTCGGGGTATACGATGTGGCAGCCGAGCTCGGCGGGATCGTCCACTTCGCCCTGCATCTGCACGACGGCGGGCTCATAGGTCAGACCGACGGTATATTCGCCCTGATAGACGGTCTTGTAGGGGCCGGAGGAGGAAGAAGAGATGACCATGTCATTGTCATGCAGGCCCTGGATATAGGTCCAGGCTTCTTCGCTGTCCCAGCCGCCAAAGTCGGTCAGGATCATCTGCAGGTTGTTCCAGGCGGAAGAGGAAGCGGTGGGGTCGGCGGAAATGATCTGGCCCTTCAGAGCGGGATCCAGCAGATCCTTCAGGCCCTTGATGGTGACGCCGGCTTCAGCTTCGAGCTCATCGTTGACCCACAGGCAGGGGATCTGAGTATCATGATAGGACAGGATGCCGGTCTTGTTCTTCATGTCTTCGGGCATCTTCTCATCGTTGACGCTGACATAAGGCTCGAGGCAATCGGCCAGGTCGCCCAGGGTGTCGGCATACACCAGACCGCCGAACATGGCGTCAGCCTGGGGATTGTCCTTCTCGTTGATGATGCGGGCCTTGCTTTCGCCGGCGCCAGCCTTGGTGAACTTCACGTCGATGTTGGGATACTTCTTCATGAAGCCGTCGATGACCAGAGCGGTGTACTGGCGTTCGCTCACGGTCGTGTACAGGATCAGCTCGCCGGAGGGCTCTTCGTCAGCCAGCGCGGTGATCGCCAGGCAGCTGAGCAGCAGGGCCAGCGCCAGGACCAGAGACAGGGTCTTTTTCATGGTGTTTCCTCCTTAAAAGAAGATATGCTACATGCCGCCGCGACATGCTGTGCGGGGCAGGCGCTCAAGGGTGAGCGGCGAGGAAGGCGTCGACCTCCTGCCGGGTGGGAATACCGCTTCGGCCGCCGGGCTTCAGGCATTTTAAGGCGCTGACGGCAGATGCAAAGCGGATACTGACGGCGACGTCCTGTGTTTCCAGGAAGCGGGTCAGGAAAGCGCCGTGGAATACGTCGCCCGCGCCGGTCGTATCGATCGCGGATACGAAAAACGCGGGAAAGTGAACAAAACGATCCTCGATCAGGGCGTAGCTGCCTTTTGCGCCAATCGTCATGACAAGCGCTTGCTTTGGCCCCCATTGGGTGAAAAAGCGCAGGGCCTGTTCAGGGTCGCTGCAGCCGGATACGGCAAAAGGATAAACGGCGTTCATGATCAGGATATCGGCCAATTGGGACAGGCGGAGGTTCTTTTCGTTATCCGGACGGCGGCTGCAGCCGTCCAGCGAAACAGATACGCCCGCCTCTTTGGCGATCATAGCGGCGTTCAGCGCGTTCTCAAATCGGGTCCCGTCCAAATGAAGGACTCGTGAAGCGCGGATCGCTTGGTGCTGCGCCTGATCGAAGGAAAGCAGCGGAAGGGAGTCCCGATAGGGGAATTTGGTACGCGTACCCTTTTCGGGATCGACCATCACAATGGAGGTTGGGCTGTGGCCGTTCGGGATCCTTCGGATGAGGGAGGTATCCACCCGCTCCGAGCGAAAGCCTTCGATGATTTTGTCGCCGGTGGAGTCGTCGCCAAGGTTCGCAATGACGGCTGTGCGCCGGCCCAGGCGGGATGCGGCCACGATGGCGGTGCCGACAGCGCCGCCGCCCTGAGAATCGTCTATGGAAAGAATGTGCGTCGAGCTGTCCTCCGGGGGATAGGCCTCGATTGCGCAAATCGTATCCTGACAGCAATGACCTACCCCAAGGATGTCATACTGCTGGTCCATCAGATCGAAACACCTTCTCAACCATCTAATCGAGATGAAAGTTTTTTCATGGATTGGAATCCTAACATCGATTCCTGGGCGAAGTTTTTCCGGTAACAATGAAATACTATCATATTTTATCAGGCGTGTCAATCCAAAATCGGTGAAATTATTCCCAAAAATTCCTTGACAGGCCGTGAATGAAAAGCATATAATGCTGCATGGAACGATGAAAGAAGTTTCATCAGAGATCCAACGAGGAGGTATATTTCATGCTTTCAGCAAGCCAGCTACAAGCGAAGGCAAAACAAAATCGGCGCGTGATCGTGGATATGATCCACACAGCCAACGCGGGTCATCCAGGCGGATCTTTGTCGGTGATCGATATTTTGACGGCGATCTATGAGACGGACGTCGATCTTCGCCAGGCCAGGCGAAGCAAGGTCGTCCTTTCCAAGGGGCACGCCGTACCGGCCCAATACGCAGTGCTTCATTCTTATGGCATTCTTTCGGATGATGAATTAAATACGCTGCGCCGGATGGACAGCCGTCTTCAGGGGCATCCCTGCACCCATCGCCTGCCGGAGGTGGACGCTACGACCGGCCTGCTGGGCCAAGGGCTTTCGATCGGCATTGGGATGGCGATCGCCAAGCGGGACACCGGTGATCCCAACCGGGTCTATGTCATTTGCGGCGACGGTGAGGTCAACGAAGGGCAAATCTGGGAGGCCGCGGAGCAGGCCGCGCATTATCAGTTGAATAACCTGATTTGCGTGGTGGATCAAAACGGACTGTCTTCTTCGGGCAAAACCGTGGAGGTCATGAACAATCGGGACCTCCAAGCCAAATTCACCGCCTTTGGCTGGCAGGCCGAGACGACCGACGGCCATGATATGAACCAGATCCTGTCCTCGTTGAAGCGCGCCCGGGAATGGACGGAGGGGCCATACGCCATTATCGCCAATACCGTCAAGGGAAAGGGCGTTTCCTATATGGAAAACAACGTAGCCTATCATTCCTCCGGGATTGCCGGGGAACAGTATGAGCAGGCGATCCGCGATCTTGCAAAGGAGGGCTGCTGAAATGGCATATTCGACGATTTCTCTGAGGGATTATGTCGGCAAGACGCTGAATAAGCTGTATGACCCGCGCATGTACGTGCTGGACGGCGACCTGTCCGGCGCGACCCGAAGCCTGCAGTTCCAGCAGGAGCACCCCGATCACTTTATTGAGTGCGGCATTTCGGAAACGAGCGGCGTTTCGATCGCGACCGGCCTTGCGATGGAAGGGATGATTCCCTTTTATGTGAATTTCGCGATTTTTTGCACGGGCAGCGCCTGGACGCAGGTTCGCATGGCTTGCTACGCTGGCGCGAACATCAAGCTGCTCTCCACGCATCCCGGCATGGATAACGGTCCGGACGGAGCGAGTCATCATGGCAATGAGGATATCGCGTTGATGCGGGTACTTCCGAATATGAAAATATTCGTGCCTCATTCTCCGGCCCAATTGGAGGAAGCGGTGCGGCTGGCCATTGCGACGGACGGCCCGTGCTATATCCGCGTGAGCCGTGATGTGGTGCCGGTGCTCGAGCAGGACCTTTCCGTTGGCCAGACCTTCGGCGGTGTGAAGCTGGTCGAGGAAACGGGCGATGAATTTGCGATCGTGTACGAAGGTACGGCATTGATGGCGGCGAAAGAGGGCTTCGACAGGCTTTCCGAGAGGGGCCGCCGCGGACGGCTGATCCAGGTGCAGACGGTCAAGCCTTTGGATGAGGCGGGGCTGCTGTCCCTCATTCAGGATACCGGGCGCGTGGTGACGGTGGAAAATCACACAGTGATCGGCGGCCTGGGCGGCGCTGTATCCGAGCTGCTGGCCGGGCTGGAAAGTCACCCGTCGCTGCGGCGCGTGGGCGTGCATGACGAATTTACCCAATCCGGGCCGACCGCTCAGGTGAAAGCGCGTTACGGTCTGAGTGGAGAACACGTTGCCAAGGCGGTCCTGGATTGAGTGACATGACGCAAAAAACAAACGTAGACAGTGCCCGGATCGCCGAGCAGCGCGTCGCCGCTTTTATGGCTGAGCGGGGGCGAGATATCCTGAACTTAAAGCTGTCAGAGATTTCGGCAGCCTGCCAGGTGTCCGACGCCACGGTGGTCCGTTACTGCAATCATATCGGATATAAGGGCCTCAAGGACTTCAAGATCGCGATCGCGCACAGCGCTGGCCAGGCGGAAGGCGTGCTGCCCATCCACGGTGAAGAAACGCTGCCAGAACTGAAAAAGAAGATTTTTTCGGGCTGTGTAGACGCGATTCAGAGAACCGACGATCTTCTGAGCCCCCAGGAGGTGGAGCGCGCGCTCCGGGCGATTGCCGCTTCGGGCAATCTGGACGTTTACGCCACCGGTGGTTCTGTGCCAATCGGCTCCTATTTGCGCCACCAGCTGATCAAGCTGGGCATTCGAACGATCCTGTATTCCGATAAGCCCTCGATGCTGCTTTCTCAGGCCCGATTGTCGGAGCGGGATACTGTGCTTGCGATTTCGTGCACAGGCTGTACGCAGGACGTCGTGGAGGCGCAGACATCGGCCCGAAGGACTGGGGCGACGTTGATCTGCCTGACCGCGAACCCTGATTCTCCCCTGTCGAAGCTCTCGGATATTCGCCTGGTTGCCGTCGGAGAGCATTTCCTGCGCAGCAATACGTATTCCCGCCTTTCCCAATTGGCTGTGGTCGACGTGCTTTATGCCGGTCTGGCTGTCATGAAGGAAAACGCTTAAACCCCAAATACGCAAAGGCTCCTGTCTGATCATGGGAGCCTTTTTGTATTTCTAACGGGTAAAGGATTGTCGGACGGCGGAGGTTGATGTATAATGCCAACGGAAACTGGACGGGAGGAATGAATTTGGCAAAGCTGTATTACCGTTACGGAGCGATGGGCTCCAGCAAAACGGCCAACGCGATCATGGTGCAGTACAATTACGAGGAACGGGGACAGAAGGCTCTGATGCTCAAGCCCCGCTTGGACAATCGGGACGGCGAGCGCTTTGTCGGCTCACGCTCCGGGCTTCGTGCGCCCTGCATGTATATTGAGGAGCTCGATCAGATCAACGTTCATGATTACGCCTGCTTGATCGTAGACGAAGCCCAATTCCTGACCAAGGAACAGGTCATGCGCCTGGTCGATATCGTGGATAACGAGCATGTGCCGGTGGTGGCCTATGGGCTTCGGGCGGATTTCCGTGGAGAATTCTTTGAGGGCAGCCAGTGGCTGATGGCCTGGGCGGACTCCATCGAGGAGGTCAAAACGATTTGCTGGTGCGGGCGAAAGGCGACCTTCAACGCCCGGCTGATGAACGGTAAGGTTGTGAAGGAGGGCGAACAGGTCGTATTAGGGGGCAACGAAAGCTATACCAGCCTCTGCCGGCTGCACTGGCGGCTGGGTATGACAGGTCCTGAAGATAAATAAGCAAAAACATGATGGTGTTATAAAAGCGCAAGTCGGCGGGATGTCTGTCGACTTGCGCTTTTATGCTTTGTTTTTTTATTTAACCGGTTTGGCCGCGGATTCGCTGGCGATTTTCAGCATTTCATTTCGCAGGTATTCGCAGATGCGGTCGCGCTCTTCGTTTTGCGGGGCGTCGGGGTCATAACGCGTCGGCTTTCCGAAGGTCAGCACCCGCTTTTGCTTATTGGCGTAAATCGGCACAAAGTTGGCGCGTTTCCCCGTTTTGTTGTAATAAAGGGTGCCCAGCATCACAAAGCCGGTGAAAAAGTGGCTGACGCCGCTGAGCGCATAGCGATGATCGGGCATATCGTCCGAATTCTCGGGAAAGAGTAAGATATTGTCGCCCGCTTCCATGGCGGTGACGCTTTCCCGGAAGGTGCGCCTGAGCTTCATGGGATCCTGATAATAGACGGGGATGGAATCGACGGAGCGCATGGCCCAGGCGATCAGCGGGGCTACCTTCCGAGCGATCGGGAGGCGCCATTTGGCCGGCATCCAGGTCCATCGGGTGAAGGTGCCGTCCGCCGTTCGCTGGGCGATGGCGTCCTTATCCATCATTTCGCTGATCACCCAGGGACGAAAGGAAAAGGGAACATACAGGTTAGTCACGATCGGGCCATATATTTCGCCGTGATTGCAAACGAATACATTGACCGCGTCATCGTTGACCGGCACGTTTTCCTTGCCCCGGATGCGGTGGAAAAAGAAGGGGCGGAGAATCACCATGATGATTTTGACGCCGTAATGCTTGAGCGAACGGCGCACGATCACGCCTTCCAGCTGCGCGCGCAGGGCGGGATTATCCGTTCCGCTGTTTTCAAGCTCGATATATTTATCCAGCTTATCAAGGTGCTGCTTCGTCATGGGGAATAGGAGGGCGCAGACAAAGGCGGCAAAAACGAGCAGCATTGAAGGCACGATCATCAGCGGGTGGATATTGGCGGCCAGCTCGGCCAGGGTGCTGGGGAAGGCATTCTGATTGAAAAAACAGAACAGCGCGATCCCCAGAAGGGCAAACAACTGGCCGCACAGGGTAGCGAATTCGATTTGGAAACGGAGACGCCGATAATATTCCTGCGTAGGCGGATGCCCCAGCGCAAATTCAATGACGTGTCGGATATCATCCTCCATGCCGGTGAGCACACGGACGCTGACGCCGATGCCCAACGTGCAGAGCCCGATCGAAAGGTAAGCGTTCAGGAGAGATTGGCTTAAGATATTGCTGGAAAAGAAGGCGAGCCCGGAAAGCCATAGCAAAAGGCCGATGAACAGGATATTGGAAGGGTCGCGGTCCTTCGTTTTCAAGAAAAACATCAGCGCGCCGGTCAGTAAGTAGGATACGCCGGTACAGAGAAAGGCAATCAGGAGGCAGACCAGCATTTCATCAGCCGTACAACCGATAAAGGTATAAACGGTAATCAGCGTGCCCTGCATGGCGGCGGCGATTACCAGCGCGATGCGGGAAAAGGTCTGGTACGCATAAACATTTTTCAGCTGCGTCATTTCCTCGCTGCTCAAGGGAACGGCGTCGTTTTCCTGATATCGAGTGTGCCATAGCTCGGCTGTCTCGAGGATATCGCTGACCAGGTAGCCAAAGAGGAGGGACCATGCCTGGCTTTCGTTGGCCGAAAGGAAGAACAAAAGCAGCGGCGGGATCAGCAACAGCAACTGAAACAGGACCAGGTTGCGTAGCAACGGCATGGGACCTACGTTTTTCTGGATCCAGCCCTCCAACGCGTGGCGAACCAGCATGGGGCGCACCGTCAGGAAAAATACGGAGATGATCAGCAGCCAGAGCGAAACGCTGTCCATGCGGATCGGGATCGCGATCAGCAGCAGGCTTGCGGCCACAAAAACAACGGCCAATATGACGATGGCGATCTGCTTTTGCCGATGCTCCAGGTCGTGAAACTTGAGGGGATGCAGCCATTTTCCGCACATGACAGCCACGCGGCTGACCAGATAAAGGCCGCCGCCGATCAGCGGATTGTTCAGCAGCATGCTGGAGGTGAGCATGCAAAAGAGCAGTGTGAACAGGATCGAGGCAAGGCCGATCGAGGATGGAAAAAGGAGGATCTGGGTTTTTCTGCTTGTCGTTTGGGTCAAGCGGGGACAGTCCTTTCTATCAGCGGTCTATCAGATTTAGAACATGCTCAATTGATCGCCCGAAAGCGTTTCTTCGTTAATGGGATCGACGGCTCGAACCTTTTCCGCGGCCTGGGAGAGCGTTTGCAGGCATGCTTCGGCCCGGATGATCGTCAGGCTGCCGAACGGCAGATCCAAAGCGCGCTCCAGCAGATACCGGCCTGCCTCGAGCGTTTCAGCGACCCCGATGTAGCCGGGCGGCGGCATACGGT
>JAFUHB010000113.1 GCA_017469085.1 Clostridia bacterium | reverse complement strand
TGCTGCTTCTTCATCGCTATCACTCGCTTTCTCTCTTGATTATACCATACCTCCTTGATTTAATCAGTAGCTACCTAAAGCTAGAGTTCCAATGTCCGCCTTGAAATAATGACCTGTTGCTGTTATAATAGTAAGAGTAGACTAACCGCTTGACGAGGGACCAAAACCGCCTGCATGACGAGCGATCCCGGCTTTGAGCGGGCTATCAGATATCAAAAGGAGAATAAAGTATGAACCGGCTGATCAAATCCACCTGTACCATTGCTGCGGAGGATATTGGACGGGAGCGCGCTGATCGCGTCAAGGCAAAGGCGAAGAAGCGCTATGAGGAACTTTGCGTCGAAAACGCCTCAGATTCCAAGGCGCTTCGCGCCCATACCTTCAAGCGCATTTATCCGGGCATCGCGGTGTATGAAGCGCTCAAGGCGGAGGGCGTCGACCCGGAAAAGGCGGTGTGGTACATCCGGGAATACTTCCAGCGCTTTTCAGCAAAGATGGTTCCCCATTTGCAGCGGACGATCAGAGTCCTTGGCTTGGCAAGGAAAATTCCCGGACTGTTCATGAAAATCTCGTTGCGAATCTTTGGAATGGATGCGGGTTTTGTCTATGAATTCCCCGAAACCCAAGGCAATGAAGCGCGATTCAATATTGTGCGATGCCCGTACTTCGAGACCTGCAAGCGGTCTGGCTGTCCGGAGATCACGCGATGCTTTTGCGACGGCGACGACGCGGGGTACGGAAACATGCATCCGAAACTGATATGGGGCCGTACCAAGACCATCGGCCGCGGAGGCGACTGCTGTGACTTCCTGCTGAAATATGAGGCGTAAGGAAGAGAATATGAAATGCGTATCCTGATATATGGAGCCGGAGTGATCGGCAGCTTATATGCGGCTATATTCGCGGAGGCAGGTTTGAAGGTCACGATCTATGCTCGTGGAAAAAGGCCAAAGACCTTGCAGGAGCATGGCCTGCTGTATAGGAAAGACGGCGCGGTAAAAACCGCCCGGATCAGGGTGTTGACAGAGCTTGCAGACGATGATCAATATGATTTCATATTGCTTACAGTTCGTGAAAGCCAGCTTCTTCAGGCCCTTGACGAACTGAAAAACAACTGCAGTCCGACAATCGTCACGATGGTCAATTCGCTGGATACCTATGATAAATGGGAGACTGTCTGCGGCAGAGGGAGGATTCTCCCCGCTTTCCCCGGAGCGGGAGGCGGCTTCGACGGCGACGTGTTGGATGCGGCGCTGACTCCGCGCCTGATACAACCCACGACGATCGGAAAAACAGACGGACGCGAGGAGAAGCTCGCTGAAATCATGCGGAAAGCCGGAATCCCCTGTCAGATCGTACCGGATATGCATGCCTGGCAGATCTGTCATCTTGGAATGGTCGTTCCGATCGCCGATGCTTATTATGCGTCGGAAGACCCAAAACATGCCGGCAATGACCTTTGTCTTATGAAAAAGACGGCTTCACAGATCAGCGATAACATGAGAGCCATTCGCAAAACCGGGATAAAAATTTCACCGGCCAAGTTAAACATTTTCCGCATACTGCCTCCATGGATGATCGCTGTCGCGCTGGGATTTGTGTTCAAAAGCCGCTTCGGTGATCGATTCATGTATCGACATTCCATGAAAGCGCCGGATGAAATGCGGCGACTCCATGACGCGTTTTATGGATACATCATGCGTAAGGCGGAGAATTGAAGTGCTGCGAACCACTTCCAAGGAAAGCGGTCTGCGCCCGGTTTGAAACGGAGAAGGTGAGAATTCCATGGCAAGAAACGGAGAAAAAAGAAAGCGCCGCCGGTGGCTTGCGGTCATCATCATCGCTGCGGCTCTCGTCGCCGCCCTCGGCATTTACAAGATGAAAAGCAGCCGCACGGACGCGGACCTCGTCCTTACGATTTCCGAACAGGGCTTCGAGGGACATTTCTATGATGCCGGGGAAAGGGACAAGGCAGTCATCACCTTCTCGGGCAGCGAGGGCGGTTCCAGCGCCAGCGATACCATGGCCTGGTACTATAAGCAACACGGCATATCGGCGCTGGGCGTGACCCTTTTTGCAGGCAAAGAGACGGGAAAAAACCTGGATCGCGTCCCATTGGAGTACGTGGAAAACACCATCGCGTGGTTGAAGGAACAGGGCTTTGAAAAGATCGCCGTCGATGGGATTTCCAAAGGGTAGGAGTATGCGCTGCTGGCGGCGTCCCGCTTTGACGACATCAGCTGCGTGATCGCCCGCGTCCCATCCTGGTTTGTCAGCGAGGGCATGATCGGGCGCAGCGGTCCGTCGGGAACCTCCTGCTGGTCGTATCGGGGAGAGGAACTGGGCTATACGCCATACACCATCCGCGATTTCGATGTTTTCAGGCAGTTCCGCACGCACGGGGAGTTCAATATCCTTGCGTATAATACGGGAAAGGACGTTGCAGACAAATCGATCATCCCCGTGGAGAATATCCATGGCCCGATCCTCCTCATCTCCACCGAAGCGGATACGGTCTGGCCTTCGGCGGAGCAGGCCGCGCAGATCGTGAGCCGCCTGGAGGAGCATGGTTTTT
>JAFUHB010000112.1 GCA_017469085.1 Clostridia bacterium | reverse complement strand
GGTTTCAATTCCTGCCCCCGTGAAGGGGGCAACGCTTGCGTCCCTGACTTCCCTTTCCAACGTCAAACAGTTTCAATTCCTGCCCCCGTGAAGGGGGCAACAGCAAAATTGTCAAGTACATATTATAATACTTATTCAATATGCTGCAAAAGCCTGGTCGATTGGGTAAAAATCGCAAGTCGAAGCTTGTTGCTGTGTATCATTTGCGATCAACAGAACGGGATAATTGCGCGAACCTCTTGGAAAACTATGGATGGGAGGGGTTCGCGCAGGCTGGCTTTATCAAAGAATTAACACTCCTTCCTGATCTATTTTGGGCTTTTGTCCCAGGACTTCGATTCGGCGCTTATAGTTGGCGCCGAGGTTATATAACCGAACGCTGTCCTGGGAATGGTCGATGATATCCGAAAGGCGCCCCTTCAGGGTGACGAGCTGTGCGGGGTCCAGCACCAGCTCAAACACCGATTTCTGGACGCGCACGCCGTAGGCCTCGCATGCCTTGGCGACATTGCGGAGGCGTCTGGCGCCGGATTCGGAGGAGGTGTTGACGTCATAGGTCAGCAGGATCATCAACGGTACATCATCTCCTGTACGATGGCGTGTCGATCTCAGGGGGGAGGCAGGGATCCGCATTCAGATCGAACCTGCATCCGGCATCCTGCGGCGACGGGGATCAACGCCAGTGGAACGGCGGGTAGACATCGAGCTCTCCCCTCAGTACCCGGGCCAGGAGCATGGACTGACAGTGCGGTATCAGGCCGATGGGGATCCTCTCGTCGAGGAAGGGGTGCTGGATGGTTTCCTGCTTTCGCTTTTGCCAAGCCGTGATGACGGTTTTGCGGGCGGCGTCTGTGAGGTGATAGGGCGATCCGGGCTTTTCAAAGCTCTTGCCGTTGATCTGTCCCCGGTTTAACAGAGCCAAAGCCAGCCTGTCACAGAGCGGCGATCTCAGCTCCTCCATCACGTCCAGCGCCAGGGCAGGCCGCCCTGGCCGAAGGGTATGCAGGTAACCGCAGGCCGGGTCCAGGCCGACGCCCTCGAGTGCGGACTGCACATCGTTTTTGAGCAGGGTATAGAGATACGAGAGCAGGGCGTTTACGGGATCCTGCGGTGGCCTTTGGGTGCGCCCATGAAAGGACATGGCGGGATCCTTTGCCTTGATCATAAGCGGAAACACATCAAAGTAGAGCTTGGCCGCCACGCCCTCAAGGCCGCGCAGGGAATCCGTGTCGGCCTGTTCTTCCATCCTCCCGCCGAGCCTGCCTATTCCCTCGGCGGCTGCCTTCAGCCTTTCTCCGGCCTCGGCGCTGTCGGTCTCACGGGCTCCGCGGAGCAGTGTTTCCCGGCTGTTGACCAGCTTGCCCACCAGCATGCTGCGCTCGATGGCGCTTCGCTGCTCACCGTCCTCCAGGGTTTTGAACTGCTGGCGACGAAGGAGTATGTTCCCGTGGACCGGTCCTGCCGTGCGCCCGTAGAAACGCCCGTTTTCGGAGAACCAGGACAGGGCGATCCCCCTTTCGCCGCAGAACTGGATCAGCGGTGTTGTTACGGTAGTATTGCCGAAGCAAAGTACGCTGTCAATACCGTGCGCCGGTACGCGCAGCTTTTCCTCTCCGCCTACGGTCACGACCAAGGCCTCGTTTCCGAGGGAGAGCGCGCTGCCCGGTGTAAGGATGTACAGCGTGTTTTGCAGCTTTTTCATGAATCGTCCTCCGAAAGCTCCTTCATGAGGCCGGCCAGGTATTTGGCCGCGGTTTGGCGGATGTCGGGCATACAGTCGTCGATCATGGAACACTTTCGACACTTTGCGGTTTTTACGGCGGGCGGAATCCTTCCTTCCGCCATCATCTGCTTGAGAGCCCTTGCCGCCTCCCGCACGCCGTCTCGAAGAGATTCGGTCAGCGGCACCTCATCCCGCCGGTGATCCTGTATGAAAAAGATCGCGCCTTTGGAAATGTACCCGCCGTACATCTCCTCCAGGCACATGGCCTGGGCGCAGAGCTGGAGATGGTATTCGGTCTCATCCTTGCGCACTACGCCGTGTTTATATTCCACAGGGTACAGCTGCCACACCCCGTCAAGGCCGGGCAGCGCGGCCGCGACCTCCGGGACGCGATGAGCCTCGACGCAGTCGCACAGCCCGGAGAGGCCCAGCGCTTCTGAAAATACCGGCAGCTCATACAGCTCCACGTTGTCGCCCCGCTTTTCCGTGCGGGCTGTATGGACCATTTGGTGCTGCCGGGTGCCCTCTGCGGTGTAGGCATTGTCCGTCCAGAGCTGCTCCAGAGCCAGCAGCCCGCATCGGCGCGGACAGTATTGCCATTGACTCAGCCAGCTCAGGGGCATCAGGTCGGCATCCCCCGGGGGCAGGGGAAGGTCAATGG
Source organism: Clostridia bacterium (assembly GCA_017469085.1). Classification (GTDB taxonomy): domain Bacteria; phylum Bacillota; class Clostridia; order Christensenellales; family Aristaeellaceae; genus UBA4246. The sequence goes on along the minus strand of JAFUHB010000112.1, from coordinate 533 downwards.
AACAGCTCGGCATCTTCCGGCAGGGTGTTCCAGACGATTTCCCCCATGGGATTCGTCAGGAAGCCGATGTCCACACCGGCGGGACGCCTGTCCAGGGCAATGGAGGCATCGTAATCCCGCCAGCTTCGCGCGAATTCCAGGCCATCCTTCAGCCGCACGCTGACCAGGTCAAACAACCGGTGGGCGGGGGCGCACCCCAGTCGGGCCTGGCGGGCGCGCTGCGTCTCGTCGCTGTCGGTGCCCACGTGCCTGAAGATCACCAGCGGGGAGACCACGCTCATCATGCCCTTGCTGGCGGAACGGTCGTGTTCATACATGTTCATGATTGCTTCCAGCAGCGCCTTGAGGTCAGCCTCGTCGAAGCCGGTGTCCTGGGCCAGGTTCGCGGAGATGAAGCCCCGCGCCTCGTACAGTCCGTAGGGGATGAATTGCTTGCGGCCCATGGTGCGCAGCTTGTCTTCGGCGGTGGCGCCCTCCCATTTCTCGAAATCCGCCATGGTCTGTGCGCCGCCGGCGTTGTCTGCGGCGGCCAT
>JAFUHB010000111.1 GCA_017469085.1 Clostridia bacterium | reverse complement strand
GCGCACCTTCGCGTATAGATCAATAAAGCTGACGACCGCTGTCCGCGTCGCGCCGGACAGCGTTTTTGCCATACGGCCAAACGCCTCCAGGTGCCGATCCACCGTATATCGTTCGTTGACCAGGATGGGGTCGTAGCGCCAGCCCATGCAGTCCGGCCCGACGACGTCCGATAAACGGCGGAAGCTTTCCATCACCTGCGCCTTGGGCGGCACATGGGGCTCGATGTCCGGGCCGTAGGGCGTAATGGTCACAAACCAGTACTGGCCAAAGGGCCGCAGCATATCCATATGCGGCAGCATCGGCTGTGGGTTTTTGGTGCAAAAGCCGATCAGGTCCACCACATCGGGCGTCAGCCGGTATCGGGTGACGGCGCTCGCGTCGTAAGGATTGCGCACCAGCACAAAGCCGGCGCGCAGCCGATTCAAAAACCACGGCGTATAAAAGGCCGGGATGTCCGTGCGCATCCCCGTTTGAATGATCATCTCTGTTTTATCCCAGGAACAGGTGGGCGATCCCCAGGTCGTTGATCATTTTGACGATCTCCTTGGTCCGCCCGCATTGGAATTTGCGCAGGATGCCCTTGATCTGCGTTTTCACGGTCACGACCTCCACTACGCGCAGCGCGGCGATTTCGGACACGCTGAAGCCCTGGAGCAGGTATTTGATCAGCTCCCGCTCCGCGCCGGTCAGCTTGGAAATATTGTTGATAAAAAATAGCAGGCTCTGCTCGCTCTTGCGAAGCCGGGTATATTCCCGCATCACGGTCGCGCGGATTCGTTCGTCCATGACGGGGTTGCCCGCGTAAGCGGCCCGGATATGGCGCAGCAATTCCTCGTCCGGGCAGCCCTTGACCACATAATCCACCGCGCCGCAGCCCATCGCCGTAATCACGATCTCGTCCGTCTCATGGATGGAAAGGAAGATGACCCGGTCCTCCGGCTCGGCTTCCAGGATCGCCTCCGCCGCCAGGATCCCGGCGTTGGCACTCTCCATTTCGATATCCATGAGGATCACGTCATGCGGGATCGTTTCAGCCAGCCGCACGATTTCCCGCCCCGTGGCGGCGCTGCCCGCCACGGTCATATCCGGCGCCGCCTCCAGCGCGCGCTTCAGGCCCTCCCGAAGGGGCTCGATGTCCTCCGCGATCAAGATCCGAATCATGCTGTTTCCTTTCCGTAAGCCGGCAGCATCACATAAAAGACGGCGCCCTGCCCCGGCTCGCTGGACACCTCCAGCTGACCCAGATGCCGCCGAACGATCTGGCTGGTCAGATAAAGGCCCATCCCCCAGTTCTGGTTGGTGTTCTTATCCGTGTAAAAGGGCTCGAAGATCCTGCGGCGCTTGGCCTTTGGGATGCCCGGCCCGTGATCGGAAATCTCCACAACGGTATAGATCTGGCTGATATAGCAGCGCACGGTCACGGGCTGATCGGTCCGTCCAAAGGAAACGTTGGCCTCCCAGGCGTTCATCAACAGATTGCCCAGGGCCTCCGCCAGGTATTCCCGGTCGGCCAAAAGGGGGTGATCGGCCGTCTGTTGCCGCTCGATTCGGGCATCCGGATATTTATGCCGCACCGCTCGCTCGGCATCGGTCAGCACCTCCTCCACGCTCGTTTCCCGCAGCCGCAGCTTCGGCTCCCGAAAGGAGCGGTACAATTGATTCACATGGCCGGTCATAGCGGCCAGCGTCCTGTCCAGGCTCTGGGCGTCGGCGCGCAGGCGAATAGGATCGGGCTGCGGCAGGGCGGCCTCCTCCTCGAACCTTCGGCAAAGGGTCTGCGCCGCCAGCAGCTGGTTCTTGATGCCGTGCACGAAGATGTTCCCGCCGTACTTTGCCATGTCGAATTTGCTGCGGCTTACCTGCGTCTGCTGCTTGAGGGCCACCTCCCGCGCGCCGACGCGGATCATATAAACCGTGCTGGCCGCCGTGCTGGCCGCCACCAGCAGGATCAGGATCAGATGCGTCGAGTAGCTCATGATGGGCGACAGATACCAGAGCCCCAGGCCGGACATATAGCTGTCCTGGTAAAACATGTAGGCCTGGGCGGGGTCCTGCCTGCAATACAGCAAATAGACGCCCGCAAAGCCCAGCACCATGGCGACCTTCTGTAGATGCCGTCGGCGGATCAAGCGGATCGACGTGCGGAACGCCTCGATCAGGCTGATCGCGACCGCCGCCAGGGTATACACGACGCACCAGGCGAAGGAGAACTGCACGAAAAACCGCTGCGCTGCCGGCGAAAGCTCCGTGATCCATTGAAACACCGGTCGATAGTAGCCGATCAGCGTCAGCACCGGCAGGATGGGCGACAGGAGGTAGATATACCGCCGATGGGCCTGGTCCAGAAAGGTAGCGGTGAGCGCGGCCAGCATCACCATGAACATCGGGAACAGGCACCTGCCCAGCGCCAGCAGGAACCCCAGCTGATTGAGCAGGATGATCGTATACCGAAGGCGGTCGTCGATCCCCCGCGTCAGGAAAAACACGGCCTCCATCCGCGCGCTGAAGCCCCGGTGCTTGGCAATGAACATGAGCACAAAGAAGATGAACTCCGAAAGGGAGAGGGCCGTCAGGAAGGTGAGCACCGACCCGCGGTCCCGCCGCAGCGCCATTAGCACCAGGGAAATCAGCACTATCGCCGAAATATAAATCAGCAGCACCGCTCTTCCCCCTTTCGCGCCGCTTCCTATCATTTGGATGTTATTATAACATTTCACTGATAGAGCGGCAAGGATGCCGGCGCAAAAAAGCGCCCAGCAGCCCGATTTTATACTAATTCTCGTCTAATGAATATACATATGTTGGATGGATTTTGCGGCAGATCAAGGAAGGCATCCGAAAGCGTACCCGGGGGTACGGTGAGGATGACTGACGATGATATGTCACAAAAGCCGCCGACAGATGTGCATGAGTTAGATGAGAAGTAGTATCAGGGGCCGCAGGGCGCAGAAACGCTTGGAATCAGGCCTTGTTGGCCTTTCTCTTTTGCAGCCTTTCCTGGATCATGGGCCAGGCGATGGCCGCGATGGAGATCAGGAACAGGACGATCGTCAGCGGACGGTTGTAAAGCCCCGCCCAGCTGCCCTTGCCGACCACTGGAATCTGGCTGAAGTTGGTCTCCATCAGCTTGCCAAGCACCACCCCAAGCACCACCGGCGCGGCTGGATACTTATACTTCTTGAGCATCCATCCGATCAAGCCGAAGATCAGGCAGAACACTACATGCACGATGTTCTTTTCCACCGCGTAGCTGCCCAGGATCGAAAACACGAAGATCAGCGGATACAGGATCGTCTTGGGGATCGAGGTCACGCGCACCCACAGGTTGCTGCCCAGCACGCCGACGGCCGCCATGATCACGTGGGCCACGAACATGCTCGCAAACAACGTATATACCAGCTCCGGATTCTTCGTGAACAGTTCCGGCCCCGGCGTCAGGTTGTGGATCATCAGCGCCCCGATCAGCACCGCCGCCGTCGAGCTCCCCGGAATGCCCAGGCTCAGCAGCGGCACCATCGCGCCGCCCACAGAGCCGGAATTGCTGGCCTCCGCGGCCGCCACGCCCGCGGGCGCGCCATGGCCGAATTGCTCCGGCTCCTTGCTGAACCGCTTCTCCACGTCATAGGCCAGGAACGAGGCGATCGTGCCGCCCGCGCCCGGGAACACCCCGATCACGCACCCCAGCAGCCCGCTCCGCAGGATGCTCCATTTAAGCTTCCAGTAGTAGCTCATCTTGGGCAGCTTGTAGCTCACCTTCTCAAACTTAACCTCTTTGGGGTCGTACTTCTCGAGGTTGCTGAACAGCTCTCCCAGCGCGAACAGCCCGATCAGGATCGGCACCATCGGGATCCCGTCATACAGCGCCGTGCTCCCCCAAATGAACCGGTTGATCGAGTACATCGGGTCCTTCCCGATCGTGTTGAGCATCAGCCCGAACAGCACCATCGACAGCGCCTTCTGCCACTCCTTGCCCCCCAGCGTCGCCACCGTCGTCAGCCCCATGATGCACAGCGCGAAGTACTCGCTCGGCCAGAACCTGATCGCCACGCTCGCCAGCGGGATCGAGAAGAAAATCAGTATCAGCGTTCCGATGAGCCCCCCAAAGGTGCTCGCCCACAGGCTGATCCCCATCGCCTCGCCCGCGCGCCCGCTCTTGGCCATCGGGTATCCGTCGAACGCCGTCACCGCCGCCGACGGCGTGCCCGGCGTATTGATCGATACGGCTGTGATCGACCCGCCGTAGTTCGCCCCGATGTAGATCCCCATCAGCATGATGATCGCCTGCGTCGGGTCCATCTTATACGTCATCGGCAGCAGCAGCGCCACCGCCATGCTCGGGCTGATCCCGGGGATCGCTCCTCCAAGGATGCCCACGCACACGCCCATTAGCACCAGCAGCAGCGTCGTCACGTTCAGCAGGTTCGCGAACCCCGCGCCCAGATAACTGAATATTTCACCCATCTTCCGACGCCTCCCTTATATCCCAAGGCCCGCGAACAGGCTCCCTGCCGGCAGCGTAATGAACAGCAGCTTATCAAATACAAAGTACGTGAACAGGCACCAGCACACCGGCACCAGGATCAGCCGCAGCGCCTTCCGCTCCCGCATCAGCGCCATCATCACCACCAGGAAGATCGCGCTGCTTAGGTAATAGCCAATGTATTCAAACAGGAACACGCTCGCGAACACCAGCGCGGCGATCCCCAGGCTCAGCTGCCACCGTCTGAACGGCTTGTCCGGCTCGCACGTCCCGTTCAGGATCGATACGAACACCAGCACGATCACCGGCGCCATCAGCGCGCACCACGTCCGCGGCATCGTCGCCGCCGTCGTGTACTTCATGATCCCCTTCACGCGGAACGAGAACGTGCACAGAAACAGCAGCAGCGTAAACAGCGTCAGAAACGTGATCACCAGCAGCTGCCCCCGATAGGGCTTCAGCCTCGGCACCTTGGTGTAGATCACCCAGAACAGTCCCATCAGCGCCGCGAAGATCAGCACCGTCCACAAAAAATTGCTGTCCGCCGCCAGAAACGTACCCAGCGTTTTCAGCATCGTATCGACTCCCTTCCTTTGGGATAGAGGATGCAAAGCCAAAAGACAGAGATTAACAGACCGCTGTCTGAGGCTTCACTCTTAACGAATTCTTAGCGCAAGCCATATAAGACAGGGCCCGCGGCGTTTGCCGCGGGCCCTGCGGCACGTAACAATTATTCGATGGTATAATCCGCGCTGACCAGGTCGGCGCCCTTGAGTACCTCCAGGTGAGCGGCCATATCGCCCTTGAGCTCGGCCAGGAACTCCTCGGAGGTCTTGTTATGCACGACGATGGACTTGGAATTGAAGAACTCGATCCACTCGGGATCCTCGGTGACCTTCTGGCACAGGTCCTGCCACCATTCGATGAACTCAGCCGGGGTGCCCGCCTTGACGGCGTAGCCGCGCCACATGCTCAACTCATCCAGCTCGGGATGGCCCAGCTCGGCGAAATTGGGAACGTCGGGATAGGTGGCCAGCTTTTCCTTGGTCGCGATGACCAGGTGGCGCAGCTCACGGCCTTCCACGTCGCCGGGGTTGCCGCAGGAGGCCACGGCCTGGTCGCTCAGCACGGCCATCATGGCGTCGGGGCCGCCGTCCTTGGGCAGCCAGGTGATTTCCATGCCCAGCGCGTTGCAGAACTGGATCGCGGCGATGTGCTTGGAGCCGCCGGCAGCGGGGCCCGCCCAAATCTGTTCTTCGGCCTGCGCGTCGGCAATCAGGGCGTCCAGCGTCCAATCGGAATCCTTCTTCACGATCACGCAGTAGGGGTCGGCCATGATATCGTCGATCCACTCAAAGCCCCAGATGTAATTGCTGACGTCCTCTTCGTTGGAGAGCACGGTATCCACATAGGACACAGTGGTCGCAAACACCAGGTAGCCGTCCGCAGGCTGGCTGAGGATATAATCCGCGCAGGTCAGGCCGCCCGCGCCGGTCTTATTGTCCACGATGATCGTCGCGTCGGTATACTTGGCCGCCAGCTCCGCGAATTTGCGGGTAGCGATGTCCATGCCGCCGCCGGCCTTCACGTAATTCATGATGGTGATCGGCTTGGTGGGGGTCCAATCCGCCAGCGCGCTGCCGGCGAACAGCGTGACGATCAGCATGACCGCCAACATGAGAGACAGCTTCTTCATAAAACAGGTGCTCCTTTCTTTTCAAAAACACGGAAACCCTCGTCCGCGTTATTTGTTCAGCAGGTCAAAGGCCAGGCCGTGGCGCAGGCCGCGGTCACTGATGGTCAGCTGATCCGCGGAAAGGCGTTCCATGATCACCTTGAGGATGCACGCGCCGGTCAGGATCACGTCCGCCCGCTTGGGCTGCAGGCCGGGGATCGCGCGGCGCTCCTCCACGGTGCGCTTGGCATAGGCGGCCAGCTGTTCCTCGACATCCAGCTTGGTCAGGGCGGAGCCCTGGATGATGTCGGGCTTATATTTATCCATCATGTGGCGCACGGCGCCCATGCTGGTCACGGTGCCGCCCATGCCCACCAGCTGCGCGGGCTTACCGGTCACGCCGGCCTCGGCAAATTCCTTGTCGATCTGAGCAAGGGCCGCCTCCACGCTGCCCTCCTTGACCGGATCGTCGGGGAAGAAGGTTTCGGTGATGCGGTTGGAGCCCAGGTTCACGCTGAAGCGGTGCTTCAGCTCCGTGCCGTGGCCGAAAATGAACTCGGTGCTGCCGCCGCCGGTATCGAAGATCACGAGGTCGCCGTCCATCAGCGGCAGGCCGGAGAGCACGGCCAGATAGCTGAGCCGGGCTTCTTCCTCGCCGGGGATGATCTGCACGTCGACGTCGCAGAGCTCCTTGACGCGCTGCACGAAGTCCGCGCTGTTGGCGGCGTTGCGCAGGGCCATCGTGCCCACGCTGATGATTTTTTCCGCGCCAAGCTCGCGGGCCTTATCCGCAAACTCCTTGACGGCCTGGGCGTTGCGTTCCAGCGCCTCGGGGCTGATGCGACCGGTCTGCGCCAGGCCCTCGCCGAGGGCCGCGATGTTGTTGGTATCCAGGATGGTGGCGATGGACCCGTCCGGGTTGCGCTCGCCCACGAAGAACTTGATCGACTTGGAGCCGATATCGATGATGGCAACCCTTTTCATGGGTGGATCCCTCCTTGTTCCTTCATGAAGGATAATGGATTACAGGCCGACCGCCTGCTTCATGGCGTTGATGTAATTGATGTTGGGCAGGCCCTCCAGGCTCAGCTTGCGCACCACGCTCATGACCAGGGCGGGATCGATGTGCTCGACGCAGATGGTCCGGTTGGGCACGCCGTTGAATTTGGTGTCGGCGATTTCCACGGTGGTCTCGTCGATATTGAAAATATGGCGCTCCTTATAGACGTCGACCACACACAGATCCTTCTGCTGCTTGCACAGCTCGACGAAGGCGGCGTAATCATAGGCTTCCTCAAGCTCGGGCACTTCGATCTTAAAGAACTCAGTGAACAGCTTGACGATCGCTTCCTTGCTGAGCGGGAAGCCTTCCTTCATGGTGGGATACCACTGCTCCAGCTTATCCTCGTTCACCTGGAGGGGAGACTTAATATCCATCAGGTCGTCGCGGATCTTGCAGTTTTCATTGCTGTTGCGGGAAAGGATGTAATTCTCGCTGCTCTTTTTGAAGGCGACCTCGCCGTATGCCTTGATCTTGTCCTCAGCCTCGCCAAACTGCGCGCCGAACGTGCGCCACTCCCAACGCGGAATAATGGTTGCCATATTCATATCCTCCCATTTACTTATATCGCTTCCATCCGGTAGATGGATGTGTCATGTATAAATATAGTGATTTTTGCCCATAAAGTCAAGATAAAAACGATTAATTCCCGGCAAAAAATCTATGAAAATCCACGATCGCTTTCAAACATATCCTTATAGATTCCGTTTATAGCGAAATGCGTATCAAAAACTCTTGGCAAAGCGCACGGCCTGCTTTGCCTCGGGAATGGGATCCTTTTTGAGTGTGTCCGCGGTCGCTCCGCTCGTCAACTTGGCGTTGCCGCTGTAAAACCGGAGCGGGAAAAAGGCAGTCAGCTTTCCGTCTTGGAGAGAGAAGATAGCGCTCTTGCTTTCCTCCTGGCTCAGGCCGTCCAGGATCGTCAGCTGCTCCTCCGTCCAGTCGATCTCCCCGTCCCCAAAGGCCAGGAAAGCGTGTCCCTTCGTATCGAGGCGGTCCAGAGGCGTCAACCCCTTGACGGGCTGCTCGCCGCCATAAGGCTTCCCGCAGAGGATGAGCAGTTCCCGTTCGGAGGCGGCGGGCAGCACGAGCATCGTCCCGACCAGGAAACGCCGCGCCCGGGCTCCCGGCTCGTGGAAGCCCTGCGTCGCCTCGCTGAGGGTCACCGGCAGGCCATTCAGCGTGCCCTCCATGGTGTGCATGAACATGGGCGAGTCGCCCTCGCAGGCCGTCGGGATGAACCGCTCGCTGTATGCCCGCAGGGCGGCGGCCTCCTTCTTATCGACCGTTCGGGCGTTTTGAAGGCCGAGGCCGTACACAGCGCCGAACTCGGCGCAGCCTTGCTGGTAGCGCCGCTTCCCGATGCCGCCAAATAGGGCCCAGGCGATCAGGCCAGCCGCGGCCAGGATCAGCCCCGCCGCGCGTTGTCCGGCAAATAACAAGATCGCTCCCGCCGCCTCCACGGCCAGCGCCGCCAGGATGGCCAATACGAAGCGTTTCCTCTGCTTCTCCAGCGCAAGAAAGTGTTCCTCCACAGGCATTTCCCTCCTTCAATCCTCTGCCTCGACGATGTCAAAGGCGGCCGCGCGGGCCATGCGGTTCATCAGCGCAAGGCCCACGCCCTCGTCCCGCACGCCCTCGGCCAGGATCCGGCTGATGCCCTGCTCGTCCGCCCGGCGCAGGAGGGCGAAGATGCTGTGCGCAGCGCCCGCCTCGTCCCGGCCCAGCTCCCACACGCGCCGATCGCCGTATTGGGGGATGTGCTCGCGATAGGCAAGGATACAGGCGTTTTCGGCGCGATCATAGTCCCGCCTGATCCGCTCGGCAACGCGCTCGGGCCGACCGCGGTACACCGTCATTCGCCCCTTTGGGGCATAGTGCCGATGCTTCATGCCGGGAGAGGGCGCCGTTTCCCCCTCGCGCAGCGGGCGCATCACGCTGTCCGCCACCGCGCAGACTCCCGCCACCGCGGCGATCATCTCCGGCGTCACCGCGCCGGGGCGCAGCACCTCGGGCTCCTCACCGGTCAAATCCAGCACGGTGGATTCGACGCCCACCTCGCAGTCCCCGCCATCCAGGATCAGGGGGATCCGTCCGTCCATATCCTCCAGCACATGGCGCGCCGCCGTAGGGCTTGGGCGCGTGGAGGTGTTGGCGCTGGGCGCGGCAATGGGCAGCGCGCAGGCGCGCAGCAGCTCCCGGGCCACGGGATGGCTGGGCATTCGCACGCCGACGGAAACCAGCCCCGCCGTCACCGCGTCGGGAACCGCCGCCGTCTTGGGCAGCAGCAGCGTCAGCGGGCCGGGCCAAAATGCGTCCATCAGATTTTCCGCTGTGGGCGTCACCTCGCACAGCCCATTCAGCTGCTCCCGCTCGGCAATGTGCACGATCAGGGGATTGTCCGCCGGGCGGTTTTTGGCCGCGAAGATCTTCAGCACCGCAGCGGGATCCAGCGCGTTCGCGCCCAGGCCGTACACCGTCTCCGTCGGAAAGGCGACCAGCTCGCCTGCCCGCAGCAGCTCCGCGGCCAGGGCAAGGGCCTCCGGCGTCGGCTTTAGCAAACGGGTCTCCACCTTCGCATTCATGGGTCACACCTCAAAATCAACGTGGTATTTTATACTGTCCTCAGGTTATTTTTCCCCCTGACAAGGCAGGCGTCCGAAAGCGTACCCTTGGGTACGGCGGGGGCGACTGACGAAGCCAGAGGGAAAAAGGCAGTCGCAAAACAGGCCGGTTCAGCCCGAAAACAGTGTTACAGCGCCAGCCGCTTCAGCTTCTCGGTCTGCTCGTTCGCGGTCAGGGCGTCGATGATCTCATCCAGATCGCCGTCGATGATCTCGTCCAGGCGATACAGCGTCAGCCCGATCCGGTGGTCCGTGACCCGGCCCTCGCGGAAATTATAGGTGCGGATGCGCTCGTTGCGCTCGCCGCTACCCACCTGGCGGCGGCGGTTTTCGGCATATTCCGCATCCTGCTGGGTGCGGTACAGGTCATACAGGCGGGCCTTTAACACCTTCATGGCCTTTTCCTTGTTCTTGAGCTGGCTCTTTTCATCCTGGCAGGTCACCACCAGGCCAGTCGGCAGGTGGGTGATGCGCACGGCGGAGTCCGTCCGGTTGATATACTGACCCCCATGCCCGGAGGCGCGGTAGGTATCGATGCGCAGCTCATCCTCCCGGATCGTCACCTCGACGTCCTCCGCCTCGGGCAGCACCGCGACCGTGGCGGTGCTGGTGTGGATGCGGCCCGCCGTCTCGGTAACCGGCACGCGCTGAATGCGGTGGACGCCGCTCTCATATTTCATGCGGGCGTAAGCGCCCATCCCGTTCAGCGAAAAAACCGCTTCCTTGACCCCGCCCAGCTCGGTGTCCGAAACGTCGATCATCTCAGCCTGGAAGCCATGGCGCTCGGCATAGCGCTGGTACATGCGGGTCAGCAGCCCGGCGAACAGCGCCGCCTCCTCCCCGCCCGCCGCCGGCCGGATCTCCATGATAACGGAGCGGTCGTCATCCCTGTCCCGCGGGATCAGGAATACCTTGAGCGCGCTCTCCGCCTCCTCCCGGCGAGGATAAAGCGCCTTCAACTCCTCCTGCGCGGTTTCCCGGAAGTCCGGATCCTCGCGCAGCTCCTCCGCCTCCCCGATATCCTTGAGCAGCCGCCGGTAATCCCGCCAGGCGAGCACCGCCGGCTCAAGCTGCGCTTTTTCCTGCAGGACGCGGCGATAGCGCGGCACATCCAGGATCACCTCGTTCTGGACGGAGGCCTCCTCCAGCTCCTCATAGCGCGCGCACAGCGCTTCAAAGTGTTGTTCCAGCATCGTCAATCCTTTAGTACAGCCTTCACGACCCGCTCCAGGCCGTTCAAGTCTCGATAAATTTGGATATCCCGGAAGCCCTCGCCCAGGAGCGCGCGGACTGCTTCGCCCTGGTCACAGCCGATTTCCAGCAGCAGCGCGCCGCACGACTTTAGATGCCCGGGCGCTTCCTCCGCGATCCGGCGGTAAAAGCAGAGCCCATCCGGACCGCCGTCCAGCGCCATATCAGGCTCCCGCCTGACCTCCTCCTGCAAGCCCGGAAGCTCGCCGGAAGGGATATAGGGCGGGTTGGACAGGATCAGGTCAAACCGCTCGTCCCAGACCGGATCAAACAGATCCCCCTCCCGAAAATCGACGGCCGCGTCCAGCGCGTCCGCATTCTGCCGGGCCACGGCAAGCGCGGCGGGGCTCAGATCCGTCGCCGTGACCGTCAGGTCGGGCCGCAGCCGCTTGAGGGCGACCGCCAGCGCGCCGGAGCCGGTACACAGATCGAGCGCCGTCCCGCCCTCCGGGGCGCAGAGCGTCGCCTGCTCGCACAGCGTTTCGGTATCGTTGCGCGGGATCAGCACGTCCGGCGTCACCCTGAACTCAAACCCCATGAAGGGCTGCGTGCCCAATATATATTGCAGGGGCTCCCGCCGGCCGCGCCGCATGACCTGAGAAAAAAACAGCTCCAGCCTGCCTTCGCTCAGCACCGTGTCCCCGGATAAACACACACGCAGCCGGGGCGCGTCCAGCACCCCGGCCAACAGGTATTCCGCGTCCAGCCTGGCATCCGGCACACCGGCGCCCAGCAGCAGCTCCTCCGCGGAGCGGAGCGCCTCCCGGACCGTCATACGGCGGGGACCGGCTCGCTCGCGGCCGCCGGCGCTTCCGCGTCATCGGGCCGCGCGGCGTCCTTCTTTAGGATCACCCAGCCCTCCGGCGTCTTTTCGCCGTCCGGCAGGCCGTTCAGCGCCGCGTTCATGGAGGCGATCGCCACCTCGCACATCTCGTCGGTAGGCTGGCGCGTGGTCAGCCGCTGCAATTGCAGGCCCGGCCAGCGCAGGGCATGACACACTTTTTTGTCGCTGTGCGCGAGGCCCTTGAGCGCCTCATAGCTGACGCCGGTCACCAGCGGCAGCAGCACGATGCGGCTCAGCACCTTGACCAGATAATTGGAGGACAGGTTAAAGCCGGTCAGCCCCAGCACGATATAATCGATGGTCGTATACAGCAGGATCGAGAGGATAAAGGTGATCAGAATAAAGCTCGTCCCGCAGCGCGGATGCAGCGTGGAAAAGCGCTGCGCGTTTTCGGGCGTCAGGGGCAGGCCCGCCTCATGGCAGTAGACCGTCTTATGCTCGGAGCCGTGGTACTGGAAGGTGCGCCGCATATCGGGCACCTTGCCTACCGCCCAGATATAGCCGATCAAAAGCACGATGCGGATCAGGCCCGACATCAGGTTGACCGCCAGCGGCGACCAGCCCGCCCGCGTCAGCATCCCCGTGGGGATATTGGGCAATAGCACGAACAGGCCCATCGCCAGCACAACGGCCAGCACCATCGCCACCCCCATGACGATCTTGTCCACGCCCTTGCCCAGCTTCTTGGCCAGCCATTTTTCAAACTTGGTGGGCTCCTCATCCATTACGCCCAGCATCCGGGAGGATTCGTCCAGCACCTTCATGCCGCTGGACAGCATCGTAATAAAGCTGACCGCGCCCCGGATAAAGGGCTTCCCCATCCACGGATACCGTTTGGAAAGCGGCACATTCTCCTTACGCTGCACGACGATATCGCCGTTACCCCGCCGTACCGCGATCGCGATCGCGTCCGGGCCTTTCATCATCACGCCCTCCAGCACGGCCTGGCCGCCGATATCCACAGGGCGAGCATTTTCCTGCGCGCTCATGTCCATTCACCTGCCTTTTTCTTCATTGATGCAAAAAGAGCCTGCCGGCTGCCGCCAGTAGACTCTTTTTATACGTTTCAGATGCCAAAGCGCTTCTTGAAGCGATCGACACGTCCGCCGCTGTCCACCAGCTTCTGCTTGCCGGTGTAGAAGGGGTGACACTTCGAGCAGATTTCAACGCGCAGCTCCGGCTTGGTGGAGCCCGTCTCGAAGGTCGCGCCGCATACGCAGCGAACCACGCATTTGTTGTACTTCGGGTGGATCTTTTCTTTCATGCCATTTCACCTCTTTCCGAGTTAGCGGATTCATAAACTGGCGCTCTATGAGCCGCAAGCCATATTATAGCATGCCCCCAAGACGATTGCAAGCACAAAATTCATAGCGGAACGGCTCGGCGCAATACGGCGGCGCATTAAATAGTAGAAGCACGCTCGATCACACGAGGAATGGTACAGTAGCTCTGCGTCTGCAATTCCCTCGTCCGAATCTTGCGCAGCATAAAACGGGCAGCCTCCTGGCCCATCTCAAACATATCCGCCTCCACCGCCGTCAGCTGCGGCTGGGTGAGCATCGAAAACGGGTGGTTGTCAAAGGTCATCACCGCGATATCCTGTGGTACACGAAGCCCGCGCTGACGCAGCGTCTGGAGGCACGCCATCGCCAGATAATTGTTGGTACACAACAGGATCTCTGGCCGCTGCGGCAGCGACAGCGCTTCTTCCGCCAGTCGCAGACCTGATTCATACGTGCTGTCCCCATATAATGTGATAAAGGACAGCTCCTCTTCGGCAAAAACGCGCAGCATCCCCGTCCTGCGCGCGCTGGAAATCTTGTCCGTTTCTTGATCGCCCATCAGGAACACCATTCTGCGGTATCCCTTATCCAACAGATAATTTGCCGCCGCCTGGCCGGCTTGCTCATGGTTTGCGTCCATCCAGCAAATGGACGTCGGAAAGTCCGGCCGACCGATGACCAGATGGGGCGCCTTCAGGTGATTCAGCATCCCCGCCAACGGCGCGCTCAACACCGCCGCGTGAACGATCACTCCATCCGCCTGCTCCTGGATCATCATGTCGCGGATGGCCTGCGGCGCTTCCTTGGTCGTTGCATGCTTCAAAAGCATTGCATATTGCTTTTCATCCATATATTGAGAAATCCCTGTCATGATTTCAAACATGTGGGGATTTTCAAACGCCACGTTTCGATGAAGATCGGTCACGAACAACACGACGCCGCTTTTCCGTTTGGCAAAGCTCCGCGCCCGGGCATTGGGCCGATATTCCATTTCCTCCGCCAGGGCCCGAATACGTTGTTTCGTTTCCTCTGAGACGGCATAATGGTCGTTCAAGGCCCGGGATACCGTGGCAATGGATACCCCCGCCGCCTGCGCCAGATCATAAATCGTGGTTGCCATGGTAAACGCTCCTTGTGACAACATAACCGGATGGCTCCAGTAAACCACAAGAAAAGCCTTTTTTCAAGAGAATATCGCCAAAGGTCGCGCAGGGAGCGGGCACAGCGCCGGGATTGACGGCGATTTCAATGCGCTCATTCCGATAGGTCCTGGCAAAACGCAGCATCATGCCCCGCGCTTCCACCGTTTCAAAGCTTCCCCGCATCAGGGCCGGATAGCTTTTGCGCAGCCCGATCAGCCGCTGATAAACGTCTGACAACGGCGAAGAGATATCCCAGGGCATAGGTCTCCTATATTCCGCTTCCTTCAGGCCCGTCATTCCTTTTTCATCGCCGTAAAACACGCAGGGCATGCCGATGAAGGTCATTTGGAACAGGATGGCTAACTCCATTTTGTCCAAATCTCCCTGGCACAGCGTCAGGAAACGGCAGGTGTCATGGCCGTCCAGCAGGTTCAATTGGGCGGGCAGCATTTGCTTTTTATACCGCATCAGCAGCGAAGAAAGGCGCAGGTCAAATTCCGCCGCGGTCAGAACGCCCTCGGCAAAAAACTGGGTGGCAAACCTGCGGAAATCATAATTCATGGCCCCGTCCACCATGTCGCCGGTCATATAGTGCTCGGCGTTTTCCCAGATTTCCCCAATGATAACCGCGTCCTTTTTCTCCCGCTTTACCGCCTGCCGGAAGGCCCGAAGAAAGCCGTCGTCCACCTCGTTGGCCACATCCAGCCGCCAGCCGTCCACGTCGAATTCCCTGATCCAATACCGGCCCACATCGCAGAAATACTCCCGTAAAGCAGGGCATGCGGTGTTAGTCTTGGGCATGTTTTCCACGTAAGCAAAGCAGGTGTAGGCCGGGCTTTCGCCCGCCTTTGGTAAGACCAGTGGATCGAGCAGATCATAAAACCAACCGTAATATGGCGACGCTTTTCCATTCTTTAATACATCCTGAAAAGAAAAGTGATGCCAGCTCACATGATTGAAAACCCCGTCCACAATCACCCGGATGCCCTTTTCGTGAGCGGACCGCACCAGCTCCCTGAAATCCGCATCCGTCCCAAAGCAGGGGTCAATGTGCAGATAATCCAGCTCATCGTATTTATGATAAGCGCCCGCGGCAAAGATGGGATTCAGGTACAGGCAGTTGAACTCCATCTTTCTGATATAATCCAGGTTTTCCCGTATACCTTGGAGGGTGCCGCCATAGGCGGAAGAAGACGGGAAGCCATGATAGGTTTCATTTTTGCCCTGCTTGCTGATCCTGCCTTTTCCGTCCGCAAAGCTGTCCGGAAAAATGTTATAGACTACCGCCTCATGCACCCAATCGGGGACCGCGGCCAGATCCGCTTTATGATTGAAGGGATATTGGAAATATTCGCTGCGCTCGATGCGCGCGTCCATCTTCTCAAAGCATTCTCCCGCATAGCGGCATTGACATGCCCCATCCTCCAGCAGGAAATAATAGGCGATCCGCT
>JAFUHB010000015.1 GCA_017469085.1 Clostridia bacterium | reverse complement strand
CGGATCGCCTTGATGACCTTGATCTTTTCGGAACCGGCGTCCTTCAGGATGACGTCGAACTCGGTCTGCTCTTCAGCAGCGGCAGCGGGAGCGGCGGCAGCAGCGCCGGCAACAGCCACGGGAGCGGCGGCGGAAACGCCGAACTTCTCTTCGAGAGCCTTCACCAGATCGTTCAGCTCGATGACGGTCATCGACTCGATCGCGGCGATAAATTCTTCATGAGTCATGGAAATTCCCTCCAATTCGATAGATGTTTTCGTTTTGAGTTTGTCGCGGAAAGCGTTTTACGCTTCCTCGCCGCCCTTCTGCTTTCTGATAGCGTCCAGGCAATAGACCAGCTTGGCGATGGAAGAATTCAGGCTGCCAACCAAGCGAGCCAGCAATACTTCGCGGGAGGGCAGCGCGGCCAGCGCCTTCACGGCGTCAACAGACAGCACCTCCTGACCCATCAGACCGATTTCGACGGACATGTGGTCATTTTTCGCCTTGTCGATGAAATCGCACAGCACCTTGGCGGGAGCCACGGCGTCGGTCTTACCGAACGCGTAAGCGGTCGGCCCTTCCAGCACGTTATCCCAGCCGGTGATGCCCATGTCGTCCAGCGCGCGGCGAACCAGCGTGTTCTTCAGCACGACGTATTCGACGCCCGCCTCACGGCACTGCGCGCGCAGCTTGGTCGCTTCCTCCACGGTCAGCCCGGAATAGTGCACAGCTACGACGCTCTGCGCATTCTTGAACTTCTCGGTGATTTCGCTCACAACCTGCTTTTTGATCTCAAGATTCTTGCCCATGTTTGTGTTTCACCTGTTTTCCGGCTTGAATTAAAGAAGTCTCTGTGCGTTAGGCACAGAGACGTGAAAACTCATTTCTCTGATACCTCGGCGGGCAGTTTTAAGCGCATAGCGCACCAGCTGTCTTCGGCACAGGCTCCTTTGAGCCTTGAAAAGAATATCATACTATGATTTTTCTGTCAAGCGTTTTTTCCCCGATCCCACCCATACGCGGTCGACGTCCGGTGAAAAATGTCCGATGTTCCTACTCCAGATGTGCGTTTTGCTGGGAATCCTGATCAGGCGCGGGACTCGAACCCGCTGCCGCTTCCCAGGCGGCGCCATGCAGCTCCGGCAGGCCGGAAGGGAACCGTTCTTTCTCGTTCCCGAGAGATCAGACGCCCGCCCCGCGTATTGACCAAATCATCCATTCATACTCACTCGATCAGCTCTGTCGTCCAGTTCAGGGCCTGGATGCGCACGTCCAGCCCGCGAAGCTCCGCCGCCAGGTGATCGGCCTGCTTTTGCAACTGGGCCACGTTGACCGTGCTGACGATCCTGATCTCGCTTCGGGTCGAGCGATGCGTCAGGCTGCTGGCCGTCTCCAGAAAATTTTTGAGGATGCGCAGTTCCTCGCCCTTGGCATCCCGCCGGCTCAGCAGCGCCGTCAGCGTATCCCCCTGATCGACGGTCCTGCTATTGGTCAGATTGATGCGGATCAGCAGATCCTCGATCTGCTGCGTCAGGGCGCTCAATTCCTTTAGCAGCTCCGTCGGGTCCTCCGCCGGTTTTTCGCCCTCCTGAACGCGGGCGTTATTGATCAGCCTCGTCTCGAGGGCCGCCAGGCGTTTCTGGGCATCCGCCCGATTGATCAGCGCTTCCGCAAGCTTCATCTCTTGTCCCTCCTTACAGATCCTGCGTCGATTATATACCGCCCGCCAGACTTTGGCAACCGTTGCCGAAACACGGGAACCGTGATACAATATTCAAAACGCTTTTTGAGGTGATGGAATGATCCAGGCTGCCATTTTTGATCTGGATGGAACGCTGATCAACTCTCTGCCCGATATCGCCGCCAGCATGAACCGGGCGCTCGCCCGCTGCGGCCTCCCCGGCTATTCTGTGGAGGATTACCGCATGAAGGTGGGCAACGGCGTCAAAAAGATCGCCGAGCGGACCGTCGGGCCCGAGCACATGGACCAATTTAACGAGGTTCTTGCCCTGTATATGGCCGATTATGCCCAGCACTGCTGCATCGACAGCTATGTATATCCCGGCGTGCGGGACATGCTGGACGGCCTCCTCCGCCGCGGCGTCCAGGTATCCGTGTTCAGCAACAAGGATCAGGGCGACGTGGAAAGCGTGATGGCGCATTACTTCCCCGGCTTCCCCTTCGCCGCCATCCGGGGACGGGTGGAAAACACTCCCTTAAAGCCCGCGCCGGACGGCGCGCTCATGATTGCCGATCAGCTGGGGCTCCCGCACGACGCCTTCCTGTATGTCGGCGATTCCAAGATGGATATGCTGTGCGGGAACGCCGCGCAAATGCACGTGGTCGGCGTTTCCTGGGGCTTCCGTTCCCGGGAGGAGCTTCAGGAAAATAACGCTCACTTTATCATTGACGACCCCAAGGAGCTGCTGTCGATCTGCGATCGGCTGAACGGGCGCTGATCCTTCCTTTGACGTCTTAATCGGCATTGAATTGGGCCTGCCGCGTTTGCGGCAGGCCCGTTATCATGCTTTGATTCAATCAGCTGCGGTGCGCGATCCAGTAGTCGCGGACATCCTCGATGTTCTCATAGATGAACTCGAAGTCGATATCCCACAGCGGGATGTCGGCCAGCGCGATGTTGCCCTCGGCGCTGGGATTTTCCGGACGCACGGACCAGGAGCCGAGAGACACCAGCGGCGCGTAACCGGCGCCCTGGCCGTCTTCGCCGCCCAGCCAGTACTTGATGAACAGCTTCGCGGCATTCGGATGCTCGCACTCATTGGCGATGGATACGAAGTTCAGCGCCGGGATGCCGTTGGAAACGTTCATCTTGTCGGGCGCGTAATTGATGGCGTAACCGTCGCTGGTCTTGCGCAGCTTCACGGAGGAGGAATAGCCGACCGGCGGGTTGGCCTGGCCCTTGGAGCCGACCAGCTCGATGACCTCGTCAGAGCCGGAGGCCATGATGGGATCGTTGGCCAGGAAGCGCTTGATGAACGCGTAGGAAGCGTTGGGCTCATCGGCATCCAGCACGATGGGCTGGCCGAAAACGCGCTCATAATCCGCGGCCATTTCATCGGCGTGCTGCACCATGGCGGTCAGCGGCGCGCAATAGGCGTCATTCTTGGCGGCGTCCTGATAAACGACGCGGCCGCGCCATTCTTCCTTGGTCAGATCCCACCAGGAGGTGATGGGGCATTCTTCATAAACCTCGGTGTTGTAGAACCAGAGGTTGAGCTCCAGCATCAGGGGGGTCAGCGTCAGATAGGATTCGGGCACGTTGCCGAAAATGGACGCGGGCTGATAGTTGTGGAGCATGCCTTCGCCGAAGATCTCGAAGGTGTACTCGCCGACCTGCTCCTTGGAGTGCAGGATGTCGACCGTGTGGATGTCGCCCTCATACTCGGTGACAAACTTTTCCTTCAGGGTACCGGAGGAAATGTCGTACACTTCCACGGTGATGCCGGGATACTCTTCCATGAAAGCGTTGGCGACCTTCTGGGTGCGGCTGGAGATCGTGTAGATCACGACCTTGCCCTCTTCCTTGGCCTTTTCATAGAGCTCGTCCATCGGCTCGTCCAGGTACAGGCCGTTGTCGATCGCCCACTGTTCTTCTTTCTCGCCCGCCAGCGCCAGCTGGGCCACGGAGAGCAGAAGAACCAGCGCCATCATGAGTGCCAGAAACTTTTTCATGCGCGTTGTCCTCCTAAAAATATAATATGTGAATCCCATGAGCGGGATTTCAACCGGAATCACTCGGCGCTTGAATCGGCCAGCTTCACCAGCGCGCCGGTTTTCGCGTCAAAAACGTTCAGCAGGCTTTCATGAATGGTCAGATACACCTGCTCGTCGGCCTGATAATGCCGGATGCCCAATTGCTTGCCCAGGAAGGCGTCGGAGCCGATCGCCAGTTGGATCAGCGTCTCGGAGCCGGCCGGCATCCCGGAATAGACCCTGGCCGCGACAGCGCCGGGCCCGTCGTGCCGGGAAATGTGGATCTGCTCGGGCCTGAAGCCCAGCCGGCAGGGGAAGCTGCCGCTTTCCGGCGCGGCGGCGGTAAACTGGGCCCGGTCAAACACATGGGTTCCCAGGGCGCTCGTCACGGTCATCCGGCCGTTTTCCACCTTCGCGTCGCCGTCGATCAGGTTGATGCGCGGATTGCCGATAAACTCGGCCACGCGCAGGGTCGCCGGATTCTGGTACAGCTCCATCGGCGGCGCGATCTGTTCGATCCTTCCCTCAAAAAAGATCGCGATCCGCGTGGATAACGTCAGCGCCTCGACCTGGTCGTGCGTCACATAAATCACCGTCGTGCCCATTTCCTGGTGCAGGCGCTTGAGCTCGCTGCGCATGTCGATGCGCAGTTTCGCGTCCAGGTTGGACAGCGGCTCGTCCAGCAAAAGCAGGCTGGGCGAGCCCGCGATGGCGCGGGCAATGGCGACGCGCTGCTGCTGGCCGCCCGACAGCTCGGACGGATAGCGCTCCGCGTACTGCAAAATCTGCATCCGGGACAATGCGCTGTCCACCAGCTTTTTGATTTCCGTCTTTGACAGCTTTGCCACCTTCAGGCCGAAGGCGACGTTGTCGAACACCGTCATATGCGGCCACAGCGCGTAGGACTGGAACACCAGGTTCAGCCCGCGCTTGGCAGGGGATTCAAAAAACAGCTCCTCGGCGTTCACGATCAATTTATCGTCCATGGTAATCGTTCCGCCCTGCGGCTTTTCCAGGCCCGCCACCACGCGGAGCGTCGTGGTCTTGCCGCAGCCGGAGGGGCCGAGCAGCGTCATGAATTCGCCGTTTTCAATGGTCAGGTCCACGTCCTTGAGCACATGGTTGGACCCATAGTATTTGTTGATATTTTTCAATACGATGCGGCTCATTTTCCCTTACCTCACAGTCCGCCGGCGATATCGGCATGGAAGAATTTATTGGCTACCCAGTAGAAGAAGAACACCATCACAAACATGACGATGGCCACCGCGCTGGCCGGCTGCTGGAAGCCGCTGGTCGAATAGGTATAGGCCATATAAGGCAGCGTCGCCTGGGTGGGCGTCATCAATATGACGATCAGGTCGAGCTCCTTCATGATGCTGATCAGAATCAGCATCAGACCGCTCATGAAACCGTTCTTGGCCAGGGGGAACACGATCCGGAAGAAGCGGGTCACAAAGTTCGCGCCGGCCAATTGCCCGGCCTCCTCCAGCTCCGTGCTGATCTGCAGCATGTTGGAGGTGCCGGCGCGGGAGGCAAACGGCAGGTGCTTGACGATGGACACCAGCACCAGCACCGTAAAGGTGCCGTACAGCGAAGGAATCAGCGTCAGCTCCAGGCCGAACAGATTGATCTTCGTCGGCGTGGCGAACATGGCCAGGTACATCGCGCCGAACGCGATGGAGGGGATCAGGTAAGGGATGAACACCAGCTGCTCCACCAGCTTGCCGCTGCGCAGATGGCGCCCGCGGGAATTGATATAGCCGATCATCTGGCCGCAGATCGTGGCGATGATGGAGGTCAGGCCCACCAGCTTCAGCGTATTCTTGACATACATCCAGAACTGGGGCGATTTGAACACCCCGGGCAGGCCGTCCGAAATATTGGGGTCCGCCTCCCCCAGCCAATAATGCAGGGTGAAATTATCCAGGCCGTAATCGCCGGCGCGCAGCATGAAGGTTTGATACAGCAGGATCACCAGCGGCAGCACCACCGCGACCAGCAGGAACAACACCAGCAGGATCACGATCGGGGCCTTCCATTTGCCCAGCGACAGCAGGGTGGAACGCCCGCCCTTGCCGCCGATCGTAGCGTAGGACTTGCGCGAGCCGATCAGCCGCTGATTGATAAAGATATCGACCGAGGCCAGGGCGATCAGCACCAGACTGATGGCAAAGCCGGTGCCCTTCTGGGATTGAATGGTGGAATACAGCGAGGTCGAGATCGTGTAGTACCCCACCTTGAGGCCCAGGAAGGAGGGAACGCCGAAGGTGCCCATGGATTTGGACAGCGTCAGGATTACGCTGGACAGGATGGCCGGAAGCACCAGCGGGAAAGTGATCTTACGCAGGATCAGCATTTTGCCCGCGCCGACGATCTCTCCCATTTCCTCGAGCTCTGAGTTGACAGAGCGCAGCGCCGCCGACACCAGCAGATAGGCGTAAGCGTAATAGTGGATCGACAGCACGATGATGATCGCCACCGGGCCATAGGCCAGCCAGTCCGGCGATTGGATGCCCAGGTAGCTTAAAAAGCCCGCCGCGCCGCCGATCGTCTCATTGCGGAAAACGGAAAGCCAGGCCATGGACTTGCACCAAGAGGGCAGCATATAGGGAATGATGACCGCCAGGGAAAAGAACTTCTTTCCTGGCAGGTCGGTGCGCACCATCAGCCAGGCGATCAGGGAGCCCATGGTGATGGAGATCACGCTGGTGCACACCGCGATGATCAGCGAATTTTTGAGCGGCACCCAGAACAGGTTGCGCGAGACGTCGCTGAACAGCAGGCGATTCCAATAATACCAGGTAAACTCGCCCGCCGTGCCCCCCTTGACGCGCCGAAGATCGGACTTGGCCAGCGTCACGGTGGTCTTGATCATCTCCATCAGCGGCACCACGATCAGGTAGGCCAACAGGATCACCGCGATCAGCGTGATGAGGTTATAAGGGTTGGTGAAGATGTTCCGCAGCCGGTTTTTGAAGCGCCTTCTACGGGAAAAGGGAAGCGCCCCGCTTTGGTTGGACATGCGCACCTGCTCCTTTCGTGGATACTGGATATGCCTGTTTCATCGTGTTGATATGATGGAAAAATATAAGGAAACGCCGCCTGAGTTCCGAAAGAAATGATAACACACTCATTATATACGCTGACAATTGGACCGTCAATATCCCATTTATTACAAGTTTCTGACGTTTTGGAATCGCCGAACGACAAACGGATTGACATCGGCCCCGCATTTTATATAATGTGTGTGACCGATTAGTAATGAACTGTTTCGGTTCGGAAGGAGCAGAGCTTCCATGAGCGCAGATCAAGCGGGAAGCGCGCGGCGCGTGTTCTCGGCTTCACAGCTTCGCGTGATAGGCGGCTGCGCGCTGGCCTATACGCTGGCCTATCTCAACCGGCTGAATCTCTCCGCCGCGCTGAGAGGCATGATGGAGGCGCTCGGACTGTCCGCCGCGAGCGCCGGGATGCTGCAAACCTGCTTTGCCATCGCCTATGCCGCCGGGCAGCTGATCAACGGGATGCTCTCGGACCGCTCCCGGCCGTCGCGCATGATCCTGCTTGGCCTCACCGGCACGGCGCTGTGCAACATCGCGCTGGGCCTTTCGCGCGCCTATCCCCTGCTGCTTGGGCTGTGCCTGCTGAACGGCGTGTTCCAGTCCATGCTCTGGACGCCCATCGTGCGTCTGGTAGCCCTTTCCTGTCAGGAGGAGCAGCCCCGAAAACGCGCGAACCTCCTGCTTTCGGTCACGCTGGTGCTCGGGCATTTTGCGGCCTGGGCCGTATCTGGCGCGCTGACGCTGCGGGGCGGCTGGTGGCTTTCCTTCCTGGTTCCCGGCCTTGCCACGCTGCCGATGATCCTCGTCGTTTTCCGCCTGCTCCGGCGATTTCAGGGAGAAGCCGGCCTTGCCTCGCCTGAACGCGCCGCCCGCGATCCGCTGCGGCGGAGCCTGAGCGTGCTGGCCGGAACGGGCTTTTTCCTGATGCTGGTCGGCTGCGTCTTTTATGGCTTTACCAGGGATTCGATGATCACCTGGGCGCCCGACCTGCTGAATTCCCTGAACGGCGGCGGCCTGTCCTCCTACCTGTTTTCGCTGGTGATCCCCCTGGTCAACCTGACCGGGATCCTGTTTGGATTCTACGTTCGGTATCACGGCGGAAAGGACAGCCGAGGCACCTTGATCAGGCTGCTGCCCCTGGTCGCCTGCTTCTGCGCGCTGCTGCTGATCACAAAATCATTGCCCCTGACCGCGCTGTGGCTGGGGCTGTCCTGCGCCGTGCTATACGGGCTGACGCCCATTTTGACGACGCTGATCCCGATGGAATACAACCGGTATCACTGCGTCGGGCTGGCCGCGGGGCTGGTGGACAGCTCCATCTATGTAGGCTCCGCGCTGTCCGGGGTCGCAGGCGGCTTCCTGTACGGGCAATTCGGCGCGCAGGCCCTATACGGCGCGTTGATTGCCGCGACCCTGTGCGCCGTCGCCATGTTTGGCCGGAGCCTTTCCAACGCGGATGCGTGAGGTGAAATATGCGTAAGGTGATCCTGATTTCGATCGACGGTATGCGCCCGGATGGGTGGACGGGCTGCGGGCATCCTTTCGTGGAGCGGATGATGTCGCTCGGCTCATACGCGCTGGACGCAAGGACAGTCTTTCCCTCCGTAACGCTTCCCTGCCATCTGTCGCTGTTCCACAGCGTCGTACCGCAGCGGCACGGCGTCCTCAGCAATCAATACCTTCCTTTTGTGCATCCGGTCAAGGGCCTGTTCGAGCTGATTGCCGATCAGGGGCTGGACAGCGCGATGTTTTACGGCTGGGAGCCGCTGCGCGACGTTTCCCGGCCGGGCTCCCTTCGCTATGCCGAGTTCATCCATTCCTACAGCGACGAACACACCGACGCGCTGCTGACCGACCGGGCGCTGGCCTGCATCCGGGCGCATCACTCGGACTTCGTTTTCCTGTATATGGTGGAAACGGATGAAAAGGGCGGGCATGACAACGGCTGGATGACCGAAGCCTATCTTCAGCGGATCGCGGCGGCCATCGACAACGTGCGGCGCGTGTATGAGCAGGCCGGCGATGAGTATACGATCCTCGTAACGGCGGACCATGGCGGCCACGACCGGATGCACGGCACCGACAGCAAGGAGGATATGACCATCCCGATCTGCCTGATCGGGCCGGGCTTTGCGCCGGCAAGAAGGCTCAAAGACGTCAGCATCCTGGACCTTGCCCCGACGGTCGCCTCCTGCCTGGAGCTGCATGTTCCTAAAGAATGGGAAGGCAAATCGCTGCTGTGACGTTTGAGTACGCCAAGGCAACACCGCATAATTAAGGTGGTCAGATTGTACATGGATTTTTCGTCCTGATGAAGCCGTATGAAGGGAGGCGTAGCAGCGCTACGTCGACCGGAATGAGGCAAGATCAGAGCGAAAAAGACATGGGCAAGATGCGCCGCCGTATTGTGCGGTGATGCCTCAAAAAAAGCGCCTTCCGTCATCCGGAAAGCGCGTGGTAGGGGCAGCCGGGCTCGAACCGGCACGCTCCAAGGAGCATTGGATTTTAAGTCCAAGGCGTCTGCCAATTCCGCCATGCCCCCTTGCACCCGCCCAGTATACCGCAAGCACCTCCGGATTGTCAAACCCCGCTTTTAGCTGATTCTCCATATTCCACATGAGACTTGATCCATTCCTACAGGTAATGCCATGACGTTAAAACACCGCCTTGCGCCTCGCCGGATCGGCCTGGTCATCTTATCCCTCGCCTGCCTCCTGTGCCTGCTCCCGGCCGCTCGGGCCGCGCAGACGCCCTCCGTCACGCTTTTGATCGACTGTCAGGAGGAGCGCGTCCTGCTGCGCCAGACAGGCGGCGTCTGGTATCTGGACCTGCCGTCCGGCGTGACCGGCTCCCAGATTGCCGCGGGCAAAGGCATCCTTTTTAACGAGCCGTTCCCAACGGACGGATGGCCGGAGGATGAAAAATACAGCGTCACCGTCAACGGAAAGGCGGCCAAGCTGCGCGTGCTGCCCTCCGAGCAGGTCGGCGCCATGTTCATCGATATGGACAGGCTGACCGTCAGCCAATTCAAGGACAGCAAGCGCCGCTCCGATACCGGCGCTTACCGGCTGTACGACGCCGACGGCACGCTCGATCAAAGCGGCCTGCTGAGCAGCTTTTCCCTGCACGGCAATTCCACGCTGAAGGCCGTCAAAAAATCCTTCAACCTGAAGCTGACCGAAAAGCGCCCTCTCCTGGGCATGGAAAAGGATAGATCCTGGGCGCTCATTTCCAACGCCTATGACAACAGCTGCGTG
>JAFUHB010000110.1 GCA_017469085.1 Clostridia bacterium | reverse complement strand
CTCCGCCGACGCCAGCGCCGACAACAGCCGCCGCGGGGCAAAGCGCAGCGCCGCCTCGCCGTCTGTTGAGGCGCGCATCGCCAACTCCCGCATGGCGCGCATCAGCCCGGCGTCGTCCTGCACCCTTTCCGGCGCGGCCTCCAAAATCGTCCTGTTCAAACCAGAATTCCGGCTCATACGTGATCCTCCCCAAATGGCAATACAATTTCAGTATGCGCCGTTTTTTCCCATATCATGCCAACGCGGAGCGGGAGGAGGTTTTCAGCAAGGGCGGAAGGGCGTTTCCCGCGAGTTCCGCAGTCTTTCGGGACAACAAAAAAGGGCTCTTCACGGAAAGTTGGGGGATTACGTTAAACTCCCTCAGTCACGCTGCGCGTGCCAGTTCCCTCTGGGAGGGAGTCTTTTGGCAGCGAAAGCGGGTTTTGCCTCCGTCTTGAGGGAACCGAAGCGCCCGGAAAAACTCAGGTGGAGATTTTTCAGCGCAGGTCGGGCGGTAGCCTCCGTCGGTGGCAGCCCGCAGGGCTGACGGAGGGAATCATTCCCCCGCATCTTTCCGTGAAGAGCCTATTTTCATTCGATGCCGGCGGATAACAAAACGTACAGATCCTTCACTTTGTTCAGGATGGCAACCAATCGAATCGCTGTCATCCTGAACGAAGCGAAGGATCTGTACGATACGTCGTCAAATGTCGCTGTGGTCATCCCACAACTTTCCGTGATGAACAAAAAATGAACCCCTTTCGGGATTCATTTTCAGACAGGCTGTGAATATTATTCAGCCTCGTTGCCCAGCTCGGTGCGGCGGCGGCGAATGTTCTTGCAGGCCTCGGTGAGCTGATCCTCCACGGACGCCAGCAGCTGATAGGCGTCGTGCTGGGCCTTGAGGCGCATCTCGCTGACCTCCACCCGCGCGTCGTTCTTCATGATGCGGGCTTCCTCCCGTGCCTGGCGCAGGATCTCGCTCTCGTCCAGCATGCGGTCGGCGCGCTCCTGGGCGTCCTCCAGGATTTCCCGGGCCTCGTTCTCAGCCTCGCGCACCCGCTGCTCCGCGTCCTTGCGGGCGCGCTCCAGCGCGGCGTTGACGCGCATCTCCGCCGAGGTGATGTGATCCATCGCCTTTTCCTTGGCTTCGCTCATGAAGCGATCCTTTTCCGAATACATCTGCAGGCCGTACTGCACCGCGTCGGGCAGGTTTTTCTCCAGATCGTCCAGCACCAGCAGCAATTTATCCACGTCCACCAGCCGCTTGCCGGTCAACGGCACACTGGTGCCCGCGTTGAGGCCATCGCGCATGATTCTGAGCAGTTCCAGGAAATAGCGCATGTCGTTGACTTCGTCATTGGACTGATCCTGTACGCTGTCATTTGCGCGAATATCCTGTTCGTCGTCCTGATAGAATCTCTCCTGATCGCGATCCATCATTAAGTCCTTCCTTTCCGCGTCCGGCCGCTGCCGAACACAGCGCGTCCGCCGGCCAAGCCGGTCATCCTGCGCCGCGGCTTGCGCGGCTATCCCCGTAATTTCACAAAATCGACGGCGGTTTCCCCGTAAAAACGGGTATCGTAAATTTCAAATGCTTCGGGCACCGGCGCTTCGACCGCCCTGACCCGCTCCATGACGATGGTACAGTCCTTCGCCAGCAGCGCGGCCGCCCCCAGCCGGGTCAGCGCGTCGCCGTAGGCCTCCGTCATGCGGTACGGCGGATCCAGAAACACCAAATCGAAGACCGCGCCGCCCACCTGAGAAATGGCGTTGCGGTAGTCCGCCTTCAGTATGCGCACGCGCGCATCATAATCTTCCTTCACGGTGGCCCGCGCGTTGCGCTCAATGACCTGTATGGCCGCGCGGGCGGCGTCCACGATCACCGCCGAGGCCGCGCCCCGGCTCAGCGCCTCCAGCGCCAGCGCGCCGGTTCCGCCGAACAGGTCCAAAACCCGCGCGTCAAGCACCCGGGTCCCCAGAATATTGAACATCGATCCCCGGATCTTGTCCGATGTCGGGCGCGTTTGGCTGCCCTCCGGGGCGAAAAGACGGCGTCCCTTGGCCTCTCCGGAAATGATGCGCATAACTCCACCTATGATATTGCCTCAATTATATCATGACAATGCTATATTTGCAAATGATTTTTTCGGAAAAAAATCAAATTTCGGGCTTCTGGGTGCGTACCTGCTTCTTTTTGACCACGCGGGACTTGGCTTTGGCGCGGCGCTTGCCCTGCGCCATGGCGACCTCGGTCTTCTGCCAGAGCTTCGGCCCCTGCAGATAGCCCAGGAAGGTGCACACCGGAAGCAGGAAGGGCGAGGCCATCAGCATGATCACGATGTCCGCCGAGAGGACGTCGAAGGCCTCGTGCCAGTGGCAGATCAGCGGCCAGAAGGGCAGCGAGACGATCCAGGCGGCCAAGCGGCTGCCGAAGAGCAGGCCCTCCGAGGAGGTTTGCAGCAGCATGACGATGATATAGACACAGTTGATGACGTAGGGCACCAGCGCCGAGGCGAAAATGCTCTTTATGCCGGTGGAGACGTTGTAGGCCTGTTTCATGGTCTTGCTGTCCAGTTGGCCGTGGGTGGGGCTGGCCGGGTCCTGGGCGCGCTCCACGGTTTTCAGGACGGAGCAGGCCTCGTGTCCGATGGCGCCGCCCTGGCGATAGCTCAGGAACATCGCGCCCAGCAGCATCAGGATGCCCACGACGATCCAGATCAGCTCCGGAAGGCTCATCAGCATCAGGTTTACAAACACCAGCAGCACCAGGATGACGGCGTTGCTGCGCCAAATTCCGCCAACGCTCACTATGTTTTCCTCCTCAGGTTCTATTAATCGATCGCTTCGACGGGCACGCGCGCGCCGAAGCCCAGCATGATTTCGTAGGGGATGGTTTCGGCCAGCGCCGCCAGCTCGTCAGGCGTGACGCACTCGTCGCCCTGGCGGCCCATCAGCACCACCTCGTCCTCCAGCGTGACACCGGGGATGTCGGTGAT
>JAFUHB010000109.1 GCA_017469085.1 Clostridia bacterium | reverse complement strand
TACCCGTCATGCACGACCAGGTCGGCCCCGCTTTCCGAAAAGCAGCGAAGGACGGCGTCCGTCTTGGCCGGCAGCCAATAATCGTCCTGATCGGCCAGCAGGATGACCGAGCCCCGGCAGGCCCGGATCGCGTTTTCAAAGTTCTGCCGAAATCCGGTGGGCCCGTCGTGCAGCGTCACGCGGACGCGGGGGTCTTTTTGCGCGTACTCCCGGACGATCGTCAAGGTGTTGTCGCCGGAAGCGTCATAGGAGATGACCAGCTCATCCCGGTCGGACAGCCCGGTCAGGATGGAATCGATCTGCTCCTTCAAAAAGGGTTCGCCGTTGCAAACGGCCATGGCGACGGAGGCTCGAACGGGTTCATGCATGGCTTTGATCGGCCTCCGTTTGCAGCACGGCCTCCAGGCGGGCGTAGAAACGCTCCGGCGTAAAATGCGCTTGATAATAGCGGCGGGCGTTTTCTCCCAGGCGGGCGCGCTCTCCTGCCGGCAGCACGGAAAAATCCAGCATGATCCGCGCCAGGCCTATATGATCGTCGCTTGGAACGCAGTCGCCGCAGCCTGCCTCTCGAATGATGTCCATGGTTTCACCGTCGGCGCTGCCCAATACCGGCTTTCCGGCGGCGAAGTAGCTCTGTACCTTTCCGGGCAGCGTCAGGCGGCAATAGGTTTCCCCGCTTAGCGTCACCAGCATAGCGTCCGCCCGGGCGTAATATTGGGGCATTTCTTCGGCCGGATGCCGTCCCTCGAAAATCACATTGTTCAGGCCAAGCTCCCGGGCCAGCTCCCGGCCCGCCTCGGAGCGGCTGCCGTCTCCCACGATGCGGATTTGGATCGGGGCGTCCGTTGACTGCAACAGGGCAGCCGCCTTCAGGATGACCGGCACGTTCTGCGCCGCGCCGACATTCCCGGCGAACAGAAATTCGGTCAGTCCCGGATCTGGCTTTTCGTCCTGAAGCTCTGAAAAGCAGGCCTCGGCGTGCTGCGGGAGATATTCGAGCCGATCCTCCGGGATGCCGAATTGGCTTGTCAGGTAGTCCCGTGCCGTGCGTGAGGAATAAAGGATATAGTCGATCCGGTGATAAATGAATGCTGAGACTCGCTCAAAGTGACGATAAATGAGCGAGCCCTCCCGGATGCCGCCGGCGGCGAGCGACGCGGGCCAAAGATCCATGGAATACAGGACGGATTTCAAGCCCTTTTTCCGGGCGTAGCGGATGCCGGGGATGGCCTGTAACACAGGAGAAAGCCCGTTGATCAGGACCACGTCGAAGGATTCCTTGATGCGTCTGAGACGCGCGTAGGCAAAGAAGCGGTAGCCGTAATAATTCAGCAGCCGAAACACAGGCCATCTTCGCCGGGCGATGGTGCCGCACCGGAGGACGTGAACGCCGCCCATCGTCTCGTCCGATTTTTGTTTGCCGCGATAGCCGGGATAGATCCTGCCCATCGGGTAATTCGGGCGGGAGGTCACCACGGTGACGCGATGGCCGCGGCGAACGAGCTCCTCGCAAATGTCCCCGATGCGAAAGGGCTCCGGCGGATAGTATTGGCTGATCACCAGTATCTTCATGCTTGTTACCGATGCTGCTCCTGGCTGGAGGCTTTGCGCCGCTCAGGCTCCCGGCTGCATCCCTCTTTCACGCCCTGATGCCGGAGCACGCTGGGGATAGAGCCGAAAAAGCAGCGCGCGTCGAATAAAAAACTCAGCTGTTGGGCATACTCGCCGTCCAGCCGCGCCTTTTCGGGGATGGAAAGCTCGTCCCGCCCGTTGATCTGCGCCCAGCCGGTCAGCCCAGGCTTTACGTCGTTGGCGCCGTAGCGGTCGCGCTCCATAATCAGGTCGTCCTGATTCCAAAGCGCCGGCCGGGGACCGATCACGCTCATTTTCCCGGCCAGGATGCAAAATAGCTGGGGCAGCTCGTCCAGGGAGGATTCCCGCAAAAACCGCTGCCATTTGGTCATCAGCGCCTTCGCGTCCTTGAGCCGGTGCGTGGGCACATCGTGCGGGGCGCTTGTCGACATGGTGCGAAATTTGTAAATGGTAAAGGGGCGCTTATGCAGCCCGATCCGTTTCTGCCGAAACAGTACGGGGCCGGGAGAGTCGAGCTTCGTGACCAGTCCGATCCCCAGCATGGGGATCAGACAAATCAAAATGCCTGCCAGCGCCAGCAGGACGTCGAGCGTCCGCTTGATCCAACGACGATACAAACCGCGCCTCCGTTCCGCCATTTTTCAATTTATTATAACAAATGACGGTGCATCAATCAAGCATCAAAAGGAGTAACGGTGTTAAAATTTCTGTGTGTGGGTTCAAAAATACGCAGATATCCAGCGGGGGTGCTATGTCAATTGATTAAAGAACCGATATTTGATATAATAAGGCGATTTGAAACACGGAAGTGTTTTGTACAGGGAAAGGTGGACGGTTGAATGAAGCGGAGAATCATCTGGGTTTTGTTATTGACAATGTTGGTCCGGCCTGCTTTGGCCGATCCGGGCGCGCACCCCCTGACGGAGCGTGTGACGTATGATGAGGTCCAAACGGAGCATGATTTTTTGAACATCCTGCTCCTGGGCATTGATCATTTAGATTATACGCTGTCCGGCGGGATGGATAAACGGAATGTGGACGACAACCATACCGACGCGATCCTGCTCGTTGCCTGGGATCGGACGGATAACAGCGTCAGCCTGATCTCCATCCCTCGGGATACGCTGGTATATATCCCCGGCGTTTACGGGGTCTATAAGGTCAACGCCGCCTTTAATACCGCGACCGAAATGAACGATCGTCTGCAAAGGACATGCGATACGGTCGGTTGGCTGCTGGGCAACGTCGGGATCGATCACTATATCGCTGTGGAGCCGGAGGCGATGGTTGCTCTGGGAGACGCGATCGGCGGCCTGGATTTTGATCTGGAAATGAGTTATCAGGGCACGGAACGGGTCTATCAAAAAGGCTATCAGCATTTGGACGGCGTCGGGATCATGGATTATATGAGGGCCCGCACCAATGCCACCGTGCAGGCTGACGACCTTGGCCGCACGGGACGTCAGCGGGCCATGCTGCAGGCGATCCTGGAAAAGATCGCGGGGGACCCCGCGCTGGCATACCGGGTATTGGATTGCGTGCTGGAGCAGATGGACAAGACGCTCTTTTTGAACTTAAGCGTCGCGGATCTGCTGGAGATCCTGCCGATGGCGTTGACCGTTGATCCTAAGGAGCTTCGCTCCTATGTCCTGTCCGGCGAAAAAACGCGGGCTATGGGGTATTGGGATTTCAATTTCCCCGATCAGGCCAATCGGCAGGAAATCCTAAAGGATGTATTCGGGATTTCGGCGGACAGGCTGTTCTGGGTGTCGCGCGGCTATGTAAACTGGCTGAAAACGGACGGTTTTGAAGCGGTCCGGGCCTTGAGGATCGCGGAGGGACTGCTGGAATATAAGGTCGATGGGTCCAAAAGCGCCGAGCAGATGGCGCTGTATGACGCGTTACTGAATGCAAAGCAGGTCCTGGCCGACGCTTTCTCGGCCGTTGGGGATTCTCTGGAAAGGAAACAGCGTGATCTATTGACCAAACGCCTGACCGATCTCAAGCTGGCCGCGGCCGCATACGGCAAGGCGGTGGATTATCCCGATCGCTTCGGCTGGTCGGTTGGCAATACGCCTTGGTACGAGGATCCCCTGATCAACGAATACGCCGAAATCGATTGGCGATGATTGACCGCGCCTCTTGCCCTCTCCTTGAAAAACCCTGAAAACCCTTGAAAATCCCGCCATTCCTTGCCTTTTGCTTAGATCGGGAAGTTGACAATCGATGGCGAATCAGCTAAAATAAGCTCGTATGCGCATGCGCCGCTTTTTAGGCGAAAGCATTGCGCAAGCAAGGAATTGGAGGAGTGTCCCATGATGAAGCTGGTTCTGGTTCGCCACGGCGAAAGCGAATGGAACAAACTGAACCTGTTTACCGGATGGATGGACGTCGACCTGAGTGAAAAGGGCCACGAGGAGGCCAAGGCCGCCGGCCAACTGCTGAAGGCCGAGGGGTATGATTTTGACGTCTGCTACACCTCGTATCTCAAACGCGCCATCCATACTCTCAATCATATTCTGGATGAGATGGATCGCGCCTGGCTGCCCGTGATCAAGACCTGGAAGCTGAACGAGCGCCATTACGGTGCCCTGCAGGGCCTCAATAAAGCGGAAACCGCTGAAAAATACGGCGAGGATCAGGTAAAAATCTGGCGGCGTTCCTTCAATGTTAAACCGCCCGTCCTCGATGAGAACGACGAACGCTCCGCCACCAAGCAGGCTATGTATCGCGACGTCGATAAGGCTGAGCTGCCCGCCTGCGAAAGCCTCGAGACCACGATCGAGCGCGCGGTTCCCTATTTCAATGAAGTCATCAAGAAGGATATGCAGGCCGGCAAGCGCGTGATCATCGCGGCTCACGGCAATTCCCTCCGCGCGCTGGTCAAGTATTTTGACGGTCTGTCCGATGAAGAAATCATCGGCGTCAACATCCCGACCGGCACCCCGCTGGTGTATGAGTTCGATGACGATTTCAAGGTCCTGAACCGCTATTATCTGGGTGATCAGGAAGCCCTGAAAAAGAAGATGGAAGCCGTTGCCAACCAGGGCAAAAAGAAGTAAGCGTTTCAGGATAATCCAAAAGCATATTAAATAATATGAAGGAGTGTGTTTGATCATGGCCAAGAAAACGATCGACGATATCCAGGTACAGGGCAAGCGCGTATTGGTGCGCTGCGATTTCAACGTTCCTATGAAGGAAGGCAAAATCACCAACGACAAGCGGATCGTGGCGGCGCTGCCCACCATCCAGAAGCTGGTGAAGGACGGCGGCAAGGTGATCCTGTGCAGCCATCTGGGCAAGCCGAAGAATGGCCCGGAGGAAAAGTTCTCCCTGGCGCCCGTCGCAGTCCGTCTGTCCGAGCTGCTGGGCCAGCCTGTCGTATTTGCCAATGACGATAACGTCGTCGGTGAGAACGCCAAGGCCGCCGTTGCCGCGATGAAGGACGGCGACGTGGTGCTTCTGCAGAACACCCGCTTCCGCAAGGAAGAAACCAAGAATATCGAGGACTTCTCCAAGGAACTTGCTTCTCTGGCGGATTGCTATGTGGACGACGCCTTTGGCTCCTGCCATCGCGCGCACTGCTCTACCGAGGGCGTGACCAAGTTCACCTCCCCCAACGTAGCCGGTTACCTGATTGGTAAGGAACTGTCCATCATGGGCAAGGCGCTTGAAAATGCCGATCGTCCTTTCGTGGCGGTGCTGGGCGGCGCCAAGATCGAGGATAAGCTCAATGTGATCAATAACCTGCTTGAAAAGGTTGATACGCTGATCATC
>JAFUHB010000014.1 GCA_017469085.1 Clostridia bacterium | reverse complement strand
T
Source organism: Clostridia bacterium (assembly GCA_017469085.1). Taxonomy (GTDB): domain Bacteria; phylum Bacillota; class Clostridia; order Christensenellales; family Aristaeellaceae; genus UBA4246. Next base: position 3,665 of record JAFUHB010000014.1, on the reverse strand, counting down.
GTGATAGGTGGGATAGCCGTCGGCGTGGGCTGCCTGCTCGATGCCCATGAAGTTGAACTCCATGCCGTTCTCCTCCAGCCAGTCCACGGTGGCGCCGGAGTCCTTGAACAGATTGTAGAACAGGGTGCCGTCGCACAGCCAGCAGTTGTAGTCCATCCAGTCGCGCCAGACCTGCTGGATGGTGAAGGTGCCGGCCACACCGGCCGCCTGCTGGTCCTTGCTGTCGATGCCCATCGGGCCGCCGGCGATGATGGACACGCCGCCCACGGAAGCGGCCTTCTCCAGCAGGATGGTGTTTGCGCCGTTCTGCTGGGCCGCCAGCGCGGCAGTGACGCCTGCGGCGCCCGCACCGACCACGACGACGTCGGCTTCCAGGTTCACCACAGCCGCCTCCGTCTCGGCCGCGGCACCCTTTTCATAGTCCGCCGGGTTGCCGCCCGCCTGGACGATCGCATCCTTTACGGCAGCCTTAATAGCGTCCGAGGTGATGGTGGCGCCCGTGACGGAATCCACATCCCAGGCGCCGGCCTTCACGATGGCCGCGGGGATCTGCTCCAGCGGCAGGCGCGCGATCTCCGGCGTCTCGTTCTGCTCGGTCACGACGACGGAAGTAATCTTTCCGCCCTCAAAGGTGGTTTCCACCACCACAGGGCCGTCTTTCCCCTCGCCGCTGGCGGTATAGGTGCCGTCGGCAGCCCCGTCGGCCAGTGCGCTGAATCCCGCAAGGGTCAGCGCCAGGACGATCATCAGAGAAATGAGTCTCTTCATGTTTCCAGCCTCCTAAGTTAATTTTGAGACAAACTATCTTACCATAATTTTAATGAGAAAACAATTAGATTTTTTGACAGCATGAAAACAGGCCCTCAATCCGGCTCGCAGGAGCCGGACCACAGGCCCGCTTCTTCGTTTTCCGTCGCTCAGCCCAGCGTCACATCCAGGATCATCATCAGGACGAAGCCCAATGAAAAGGCGATCGTTCCCCAGTTGGAGTGTTCCCCTTCGGACATCTCCGGGATCAGTTCCTCTACTACCACATACATCATCGCGCCCGCAGCGAAAGCCAATAAATACGGCATCACCGGCACCACCGCGCCGGCGGCGACGATCGTGACGGCGGCCGCAATCGGCTCCACTACGCCGGACAAAACGCCATAGAAGAAGGTCCTGCCCTTGCTCATGCCTTCCGCCCTGAGCGGCATGGAGACAATCGCGCCTTCCGGAAAGTTCTGGATCGCGATGCCCAGGGCGAGCGCCAGTGCGCCTGCGCCGGTAATTCCCGCGTTGCCGGAGCGGAAACCGGCATAGACGACGCCGACTGCCATGCCCTCCGGAATGTTGTGCAGCGTCACAGCCAGGATCAGCTTCGTGGTGCGCCTGAGCCCCGTCCTGGGGCCTTCGTCCTGATTGTTGAAATGGGTGTGCGGCGTCAGTTCATCCAGCAGCAGCAGGAACCCCACGCCGGCCAGAAACCCGACCGCTGCGGGGAGAAAGGACAGCGTGCCCATGTGCCGGCTGCTCTCCAGTGCAGGCTGGAGCAGGCTCCAGAAGGAAGCCGCCACCATGACGCCCGCCGCAAAGCCGGTCAGGATTTTTTGAAGATTCGCCGATATTTCTTTTTCAGGACGAAAACCATGGCTGCGCCGAGGCTTGTCCCGATAAAGGGAATCAAAATTCCCACCAGGGTTTCCAGGAAAACCGCCCCCTTTTTGCCGGAGATGCCCTCTCCGGGCCGTCATTTTCAATCCGCCTTTATCCGCAGATTGGTTTTGTTCAACACAAGAAGCGCGGATACCAGCAGCGCCGCGCCGGCAGCCAGCGCAATCCACGGCGTCCGGGTAAACCCGGCGATCAGATACCCGACGGCACATACCGCCGCCACCAGCGTCGCGTACGGCAGCTGCGTTTCCACATGCCGGATGTGCGGACAGGAGGCGCCGGTGGAGGCCAGGATCGTCGTATCGGAAATCGGCGAGCAATGATCGCCGTACACGGAGCCGGCCAGCGTCGCCCCCAGCGTGGGGACAAGCAGGCTTCCGGCGCCGTCCGCCGCACAGATCATGGTCACGATGGGGATCAGCATGCCGAAGGTGCCCCAGGAGGTGCCCATGGAAAAGCTCCTGGCGGCGGCGACGACGAAATTGAGGAAAGGCAGGAATCCCAGCGGCAGGTTGGCCGTGCTGACGAAGCCGGAGATGAACTCCCCCGTTCCGATCAGCTGGCGGCACACGCCGCCCAGGCTCCAGGACAGGATCAGGATCAGCATGGGCGGCACGATATTGGAAATGCCGCCGACGATATCGGCCATAAACGCCTTGGGCGTCATCAGCCCGCGCGGAATGTAGAGCGCAAAGGCCGTCAAAAGGCCCGCAAAGGCGCCCAGCGTCAGGCCGGCCGTTGGGTTGTATCCGATCGCCTCGGAGAACGGCGTTCCGCGGAAGTATCCGCCCACATAGGCCATCCCCAGGATGGCGCACACGATCAGCGAAAGGATGGGCAGCACCAGGTCGATTACCCGGCCCTTCGCAGGCGCCCCGCTGACCGCTTCGTCCCCGTCTCCTGCGGCGTCATGCAGTCGGGCTGCCTCCTCCGCCTTCTTCATCGGGCCGAAATCCCTGCCGGTCCAGCAAATGAAGAGCACCATCAGGATAGTTAAAAGGGCGTAGAAGTTATACGGAATGGTTGACAGGAACACGTTGAATCCATCGGTCTGGCTCACCTCGCTGGCAACCGCCACCGCCCAGCTGGACACGGGTGCGATGATGCACACGGGCGCCGCCGTAGCATCGATGACGTAGGCCAGCTTCTCGCGGGAGATGCGGAGCCGGTCCGTGATCGGGCGCATGACCGTGCCGACCGTCAGACAGTTGAAGCCGTCGTCAATGAAAATCAGCACGCCGAGCAGCGAGGTGGCGAAGGCGGCCGACCGCTTGGTTTTGAGGCGCTCTCCCGCCCACCGCCCATAAGCCTCGCTGCCCCCTGACTTGGAGACCAGGCTGACGACCGCCCACAGCAGCCCCAGGAAGATGATCATGTAGGCGTTGTCGGCGATCTTTGAAGACATCATGTCAAACGTCGTCGCCACCGCCGAAAGGATCGTTCCGCCCCCAGCAAAGCTGTAGATGAGCATGCCGGAAAACAGCCCGATAAACAGAGAGGAATAGACCTCTTTGGTGAGCAGCGCCAGCACGATCGCGATAAGCGGCGGCAGAATGGACAGTCCGCCCGTTTCGATCATTGTAAACTCCATGGAATCCTCCACTTTATGCCTTTGGTTCCCCCTCGCGCCGTATCCTGCGGCCTGCCGGTATTTTCCCGGCAGCCGGACCCGCTCAGCTTTTCAGCAGCGCCTTCAGCGTGTCGATGATCGCCGGGATATCGTAAGGCTTGGCCAGATGGCCGTTCATGCCGGCCTGCAGGGCGATCTGCCGGTCTTCCTCAAAGGCGTTCGCTGTGACCGCAACGATGGGGATGCCGGCCTTGCCCCGATCCTCCAGCCTCCGGATTTGCTTTGCCGCTTCGTATCCGTCCATTCTCGGCATCTGAATATCCATCAGGATGATGTCGTAAGTCCCGGCAGGGGACGCCTTCATTTTTTCGACCGCCTCCGTTCCGTCCCCGGCGATATCAACTTCTAAGCCGAATTCCGTCAGGATGGCCTGCGCGAT
>JAFUHB010000108.1 GCA_017469085.1 Clostridia bacterium | reverse complement strand
CTTCTCGATCAGCTTTTCGCCGGGTCGAAGGTGCAGGTGATAGGTGTTGGACAGAATGATCCGGGCATTGATCTCTTTGAGCTCCCGCTCGGTCATCGCCTTGACCGTCGCCTGCGTGCCCACCGGCATGTAAATGGGCGTGGGGATATCCCCGTGCGGCGTATGAAAAACGCCCAGCCGCGCTCCCGATTGCTTGCAGGTGTGCAGCAATTCGTAGGAAAAATATTCGCTCATCCGTTCCTCTCCGGCAAAACGCCGCTATGCGGCGCGTAATTGGATTATCCGATCTTGGGCCAGACGCTGAGCAGGCCCGTCAGATCGCGTTCAAAGCCCTTCCACTGCGCGCCCTCCGGGACGGGGGCCAGGAAGACCATCTGCTCGTGCGTGGTGGGATGCTCGAAGGACAGCCGCATCCCATACAGCGCGATCTGCTGGCCCGGCTTGCCGTTGCCGTACCGGTTGTCGCCGACGAGCGGGTGGCCGGATTGCTTCATCTGCACGCGGATCTGATGCGCGCGCCCCGTTTCCAGGCGGATCGCGCACAGCGTTTTTTCATCGGCATACTTGACCGCGACGCCGTTCAGGATCGCCAGCTTGCCATGCGCCTTCAGATAGTCAGGCAGGACGCGGACCATGTTGCTGGCCTCGTCCTTCTGCAGGTAATCCTGCAAACGGAACCGCGCCGGCGTCTGCCCCTCGCACACGCATACGTATTCCCGGCACAGCGTATGCGCGCGCACCTGCTCGGACAGGCGGGAGGCCGCCTTGCTGGTCCTGGCAAACACGAGCAGGCCGCCCACGGGCCGGTCCATCCGATGCACCAGGCCGATGTACGCCTTGCCGGGCTTTTCGTATTTTTCTTCCACGTAGCGGCGGACCTGGCTCAGCAGGTCGTCGTCTCCCGTCTGATCGCTCTGGGTCAGCTGGCCCGGCCTTTTGACGACCACGAGCAGGTGATTGTCCTCGTATAAAACATTGAGCGGCTCGCTCATGGCGATCATACCTCCACGCTTGGGTTGGTTATTTTTGATTACGCTTGCGTCCAGCGACCCGTCGCTCCGCAGGGCAGCACGCCCCCCGAGCGGACAGGCAGGCAGACCTCCTGGGCGTCCACAACGCCGCCGAAGCGACGAACCACCGTTTTCCCCAGGATATTGGTCAGCACTGCCGGCTGAAAGCCGGTCGTGTAGCTGTTGATGAAAAAGAAGAGCGGCCGCTCGCTGAGCGCCTGAGTGCAGGTATCTACCAGGCGATACAGCTCGTTTTCCAGCTTCCATACTTCGCCGGTCGGTCCGCGCCCGTAGCTGGGCGGGTCCATCAGGATCGCGTCATAAGCGTTTCCCCGCCGGAGCTCCCGCCTGACGAAGGACAGCGCGTCCTCCACGATAAAGCGGAAGCGATCCTCCGGCACCTGGGACAGCTCGCGGTTCCGCTTCGCCCACTGCACCATGCCCTTGGCGGCGTCTACGTGGGTGACGTGGGCGCCCGCCTTCGCGCAGGCGACCGAAGCGCCGCCGGTATAGCCGAACAGGTTCAGCACGCGGGCTTCGCCCCGCTTTTCGATCAGGGCGCGCATGCGGTCCCAGTTGACCGCCTGCTCGGGAAACAGACCGGTGTGCTTAAAGCCCGTTGGGCGCACGTAAAACCGAAGATCCCGATAGGAGACCGTCCATTCCTCCAGCAGCCGCCGCCGAAAATCCCACGCGCCGCCCCCCTGATCGGAGCGCGTATAACGCGCGTCGGCCTGCAGCCAGGCGCTTTGATCCAGCGCGTGAGGCCAGATGGTCTGCGGGTCGGGGCGCGCAAGCGTATACGCGCCCCAGCGCTCCAGTTTTTCGCCTTCGCCGGTATCCAGGACTTCAAAGTCCTGCCATTGATCCGCCAGAAACATACTGCTTTCCGTTTACGCTTTCCGGACGCCGATGACGGCCTTTTCGCCGTTCAGGTCCACCTCTTTGCTCTGGGCAGCGGCGTCGGGCTCAAAGCGAAGCTCGACCGCCAGCACGGCTTTTTTGACCATGTCGGCAAAGGCTTCAACCGCCTGACGCACCCTGTCGCCCGCGACCACCGAGAGGACAATGCGGTCCACCACGTCCAGGCCGGAATCCTTGCGCAGGGACTGCACCTTGCTGATCAGTTCGCGGGCGGAGCCCTCGCGGATCAGCTCGTCGGTCAGGTTGGTATCCAGTACCACGGTCACGCCGCCCTCGCTTTGGGCGACCAGGCCGGGCTTTTGCTCCGTTTCAACCAGCACGTCGCTTTGGGCAAGCTCGACAGCCGTGCCGTCCAGCTCGAAGCGCACCGTTTCGCCCCGCTCGAAAGCGGCGACGACTTCCGCGCCGTCCAGCTCTTTTAAACGCGCGCCGATCTTGCCCAGGAGCTTGCCGTAACGGGGACCCAGGGTGCGCATCTGCGGCTTGAGCCGATAGCTGACGAAGGCGTTGGCCTTTTCGGAGATCTCGACATCCTTGACGTTGAGCTCATCCTCGATCAGCCGAGCGTATTCCTCGCCAAAGGCGGCGCCGACCACATACAGCTTGGCGACCGGCTGGCGCACCTTGATGTTGGCCATGTTGCGGCAGGAGGAGCCGAGCTGGCGCACCTTGAGCAGCGCGTCCATCTGCGCTTCGACGTCCGGATCGATCATAGCTTCATCAGCGATCGGGAAATCGCAGAAATGCACGCTTTCGGGAGCGTCCTCATACTGCGTGCGCACCAGGTTCTGGTACATGGTTTCGGAAAGGAAGGGGGTAAACGGAGCCAGCAGCTTGGTCAGCGTTACCAGCACATGGTACAGTGTCGCAAAGGCGGCTTCCTTGGAGCCCTCCATGCCCTTGCCCCAGAAGCGCTCGCGGCCGCGGCGCACGTACCAGTTGGACAATTCGTCCACAAAGTCGCTCAGCGCGTGCGCGGCGTCCGGCACGGCATATTGGGCCAGATTGTCGTCCACCGTCTTGATCAGCGTGTTCAGGCGGGAGAGGATCCAGCGGTCCATCAGCGTAAGGTCGACGGACTTGAGGTCGTGCTTCTTGGGATCAAAGCTGTCCAAATCGGCATACATGATGAAGAAGGCGTAGGTATTCCACAGCGTGCCCATGAACTTGCGCTGAACCTCGCTCACGATCTCGCCGGAGAAGCGGGAGGGCAGCCAGGGCGCGCCCGAATAGAAGTACCAGCGGATCGCGTCGGCGCCCTGGGCGTTCAACACGCTCCAGGGATCCACCACGTTGCCCAGGTGCTTGGACATTTTGCGGCCGTCCTTG
>JAFUHB010000107.1 GCA_017469085.1 Clostridia bacterium | reverse complement strand
GGCCTGATCCCACGGGATCGGCTCTGCGCTGCCTGCCTCGGCATAAGCCAGGAGCTCCTCTGCCGCTTCCTCCAAATGGGACAGCAGGAGCGCCTCGTCCTTTACCTCGACCAGCGATCGAATATCAATCTTTTCGCCTGTTTGCAGATCATACGTCAGGGCAATATATCGCTGGGACGGACGGCCCACCGGCATTTTTCCTTTGATATTCAGAACGACGGTCAGAACATCCTCCCGTAGCTCCGCGTCGCATCGGACCTTCAGGCCCGTTCCGCCCTCTGTCAGAGAACCGAGCGCGCCGATCAGCGCGTAGATTTGACCGTCCTCGCGGATTTGGCGATTGATCAGCCCGGCAACTGCCGCACCATCTGCAGAGCTGCTCTTTAACACAGGCCATTCTACAAAGCTGTCCCCGACGGAGGCGGAGACCCTTTTTTTCTCTAAGGTGTACGGAATGATTTCTTCCGCCGCCGCGGAGCCGATCAGAAACACGCAAAGCGCCGCCAGCGTGAGCAGCGCGATCAGGCCGCGCCGGAACGGCTCAATCCTTTTCCACATGCAGCAGCACAGGGCCGACAGGCCGCACGTCAAGCGGATAACAGCAGTCCGCGCCAAAAACGCTCTCCATCCGCTCGATAAAGGATTGCCGTTTAGACTTCGGTACGAAATTGAGCGTAGTACCCGCAAACCCGCCCCCGTGGACACGACAGGCGCCGTCGCCGTCCAGCAGATCAGCCGCCAGGGCGAGCGCCAGGGACATCGGTTGGCCTGCGCCAGGGACGTGCACGTTTTGCAGCAGCCTCCAGCTGCTATCCCCCGACTCGCGGATCAGGCGGAAAAAGTCGTCAAGATCGCCGTTTTGAATATTCTCACACTGCCGGCGCACCCGATCGTTTTCCGCAAAGAAATGCAGCGCGCGCAACACCGCGCGATCGCCCACGGCAGCGCGCAGCTCGGCAATGCTTTGCAGCAGCTGATCCTTACGGACCCTGCGCAGCACCGGCTCTCCGAAGAAGGCGGCAACAGCGTCCATTTCCCGACGAATGGCAGCGTAATCCTCCGTCAGGTCGTCATGGGAGCCCCGTGTATTGACCACGATCATGTCATATCCTTTTTCGGCAAAGCCGAAGCGCATCGGCTGGATCGCGGGCGGATCATGCTTGAAATCAATCCCAATCAGGCCTCCGACGCTGGCCGCCATCTGATCCATCAGACCGCTCGGTTTCCCGAAATGGTGATTTTCGGCGTACTGCGAAATCTGTGCCCGAACGACCGGGTCCAAACTAAAGGAGCCGAACAGCGCGTCAAAGATCGCGCACATCAGCACCTCAAAGGCCGCTGAGGACGACAGGCCGCTCCCGGACAACACGTCCGAACTGACCACCGCATCAAAGCCGCCGATCGAGCGCCCGTTTTTTTGTATGCCCTCCGCGACGCCCCGAATAAGCGCCGTCGTGGTCCCCCTTTCCGCCTCGACTGGGTCCAACTGGTCGAGACTGAATTCCAGCATCGGATACCCGTCGCTCTTGAGACGCACCAGCATATCCTGCCGGGGAGAGGCGACGCAGATCATGTCCAGATTCACAGCAGCCGCCAGCACGCGGCCCTTCTGATGATCGGTATGATTTCCGGCAATTTCGGCCCGGCCGGGAGCGCTCAGCAGGTATAAAGCATCGCTGTCCCCGTACAGCTCACGGTGCATCTTCACGATCCGCTTGTATCGGGACAGCTGCCGCGTCAATACGCCCTCTTCATTGCCGTACAGCAGGCGGTATTTCTCCATTGCCTCCGTGCTTTGCACATATCCGCTCATTCGGCTGTAAGTGTCCATAGGCAAAATCCTCCCGCGTTTACAGCTTGCCCTGCCAGAAGGTTAAAAAATCCGATAATCCCAGCTCATCCAGGCGTGCAAGATACGCCTGCCAGCTGCCGTCGTCAAGCGTTTCCTCCCCGATCACCCAGCGAGCCAATTGCAGGTCCACCTCTTTGCCAAGCTGATACTGAAGGGGCAGCATCTTTTCCCGCTCCGCCTCGCTCAGCTCGACCTGTGGGAAGGGCAGCTCGCAGAACTCATTGATCTCATACATCTGCTGAAGGATTCCGGTGATCCCGGCATCCGAATACCGCATCTGAAATTCATCCAAGCTGATACCCGGCTGCGCGGTGCCGGTGGAGATCAGAGATTCCGCCGCGAACATCGAATTCTGCGACACGCGCTCCGTCAGCCGCCAGGTGCCGTCCCCGTCCACCAAATAATCCACGTTCTCCTGACCGATCGACGCCAGCCTGGCACCCTCGTCCGAATACAGATAATCCACCCAGCGCAGCGCGGCCGCCGGATCCTCACAGGCCGTCGTCACGGCGAAGGTGCCGTATGTAAGCCCGCCGGAAAGGCTGCGATAACGTCTTGTGCCCTCAAACGCAAGGGGCATCAGTACCTCGTAATCGCTCAGCCAATCGCTGGGAATGAGGTTGGTAATCGTGGTGTTCAGCAGGACACCGTACCGCTGCTTTTGGCTGGAATCCGTCACCGCGCGAACCGTATCGCTGGTATAATAGGCGTCCTGATCGAACAGCTTTTCCTCGTTCATTCGGACGCACCATTCCGCAAAGACACGGTATTGATCGGTCGCGGGCACAAAAACCGCGCGGTCTCCCTCTGCGCAGAGATTATAATCGTTTATGATCAGGCCGAAGGCGTGAGCGAGGAACTTGAGGTCAAAGGAGCCCAGGAAGCTGAGCGGGATCTCGTCCTGCCTGCCGTTTTGATTGGGATCCCGATCCCGGAAGGCGCGCAGCACCCTTTCCAGCGACTCAAGGTCGGTCGGCGTCTCCAGCTTAAGGGTATTCAGCCACTTCCGGTTGATCCACATACAGTTCTGGGACGGCACCGTGCTGATGAAGGGCAACGCTACGATCTGCCCGCCGGGCAGGGTGATCTGCTCGCGATATTCCGGATGAGCGTCCAGCAGCGCGGAAAGATTGGGGCAATACTCCCCGATCCAATCGGTCAAATCCAGCAAAACGCCGTTTTCAAACAAACGCTCGCTTTCCGCGCGGCTCAGATCGGCCTTGAACAGCACGTCGGGCAAATCGCTGTCCCCCGCCCTCATCGCGGTCTTGGCATCTTGCCATACCTGGGCGTCCGCATACTGGCGGAACGAAAAAGCGACATCCGTTCGCTCAGCCATCCGGGCAAAAAAGGCGTTATCCGACCAGGTGCGATAGGTGCTGTCCCCGTCAAAGCCCGCCATCGTCAACGTGACCGACGTTTCCGCCAAGGCGATCTGCCCGGCGCAGACCAAGCACAGGATCATCAGCAAGCTCAGCAGACGTTTCCGCATAATCCCTCCTGAAAGGCCGCGCCGGATCAGCCCTGAAGGCCGTCCTCCTGGCGCTGCATGTTTTCCACGACCACATCGTAAATATCGCCAAGGGAAGCGGCGTATTCCAGCACCTGCCAGGGCTCATTGGTGTGATAGTGGATCTTGATCAGGTCCTCGTCGCCAACGGCAAGCAGGCAGTCGCCCTTGATATTTTCCCGGATATAATCGTTGATTTTGTCCTCATCAAGATCATGCCCCTCGATCAGGAGCTGGGTGTCAAAACGGAATTCCAGTTTCTCGCTCATGGTGTTCTCCTTTTCTTTAAGCTCACAGCAGCGTGACGCCTGCTTTTTCGCAGGTCCGCCGAGTATCCTCGTCCCAATAGGAGGATTGGACCTCCCCGATATGCGCCTTGCCCAGCAGCAGCAT
>JAFUHB010000106.1 GCA_017469085.1 Clostridia bacterium | reverse complement strand
GACGGCCCGCGCCGCCGCGACGGCCATGGCCTGCGTTGCCAGCGCGGCGTCCTGAAGCGGCAGGCGCGTCGGCATCGCCAGCGTCAGATATACCCCGCTCAGCGAGGGGGAATAAAAGCTCCTGCCCTGTCGGCCGCGGCCCGCCGTCTGCTCGTCCGCCGCCAGCAGCAGCGGACGGCGGATCTCCATGCCCCGCCGCCTTGCCTCCGAATTGGTGGAATCGATCGAGCGGAACGTTTCCACATCCACGGATATTCCCGCCTCTTCAAGCGCACGCAGGATCCCCTCGCGGGACAGCGAGGCGGGCCCCGCCAGACGATATCCGCTGCCGGGAGCGGATTCGATCGCGACTCCTTCGGCGCGCAGCGCCTGAATGGCTTTCCACACGGCTGCCCGGCTCACCTGAAGCTCCTTTGCCAGCGCTTCCCCCGATACGCCCTGCGGGCCCGCCTCCTCCAGGCGGATCAGCACTCTGTCCTTCGTCGACATGGCTTACATCCTCTTTCGCTTCTGCAAATTCTGCCAGAGCGCCTCGGAGGTTTGCCCGACGTTCTGTTCCGGCTTGCTCCTCGGCGTTTTTTCGCGTTTATTTACAATTCGCCGCCGCGATGCCTTTTCCTGTTTTTCCTGACGCTTTTCCCAATCCAGGCGGCGCTGCGCGATATCGGCCAGCAGCAAGAGCCCGGCCACCCCCGCGAAAAGGGCGCTCAGGCTCGTGCGCACAGGCGCGGCGGAAACGGCGAAACGAAGCAATTCCTCCGGCGATTGGACGACGCTTCCGCCGGTTGCCTGGGAAAGCGCAAGCAGAGCGCCGGTATCCCGCGAGCGAAGGTCGTACTCCTCCGACCAGCCGATCACCGTACCGCCCTCGGCCGTCCATTGCCGTCCGTCCCGGTCCCGCGCGATCGCCGTCACCGCGTAAGCGCCGGCTTCCTCAAAGGGGAACGCGCCGGTCAGCTTGGTGGGCGTGGTCTGGTCCAGCCGGACAGTTTCCGTCTTGCCGTCTGGCGTAAGCACAGTAGCCTCGGCCTGCCCTCCCTCGACCGGAGCGGAAAGCGTTAAGACCAGCCGCCCGTCCTGCACGCTGATTTCGCCGTCCTGAGCTTCCTCCGGCATGATATGATACAAAAGGCCCCCGAAAAAGGCCGCCGCTTCCTCCCAGCGCAAATAGTTCTCCGTCCAAGCGCCGTTGATATCGCTGGTCCAGGCCAGGGCGCGGCCCGCCCCGAATTGCCACCAGCAAAGGATCGGGTCCTCCCGATCGCTGATCAGGGTCTGGGTCGCGAGCGGCTTGGCCGTGGTGGAAAGATAGCCGGACAGCGCGGGGAAGCCCGAAAACCCGGTCAGCTCCGAGTCGGTCACGAGCGGAAAGAAGGAGCGGTTCTGCACGTAAGCGCCGGCCATCAGCATGGTTTCCTTGGCGAATATCTTGGGGACGTTGTCAAACTCTCCCGCATAATAGCAGCGTCCCTTTCCAAGCTCGGCCAGGCGCTTCATGGTCGCCACATCGGCTCCGGTGCCCACGGCGACGGTCGTCACCGTGATGCCAGCCTCCGCCATATTGCGGACGATCCCCTCGTATCCCCGGTCCCCCGCCTCGCCGTCGGTCAGGAAGATCAGGTGCCGATACTGGGCCTTCGCGTTTCTGAGCGCCTCATACGCCATCGCGATCGGCGGGTAAAACGCCGTGCCGCCGCCCGGACGTATGGTGCCGATCTCCGCCTGCACGCCCGCCACATCGCTCAGCTGCGCCAGGGGGACCACCCATGCCCCCGTATCGTCGAAGGCGATCACGCCGATCTGATCCCGCTCGTTCAGCACCTCCACCGACCGGCATGCCGCCTCCTTGGCGACCTCCAGCCGCGTGACGCCGAACTGCCCGTCCGTCATCGAGCCGGATTTATCGATGGCGATCACCAGCGCGGCGGTCGGGATATCCAGCTTGCTGCGCACGTCGGAGGTAACGGGCAGCGCCTCCTCCAGCAGGCTGCCCCGATAGCCGCCCCGCGCGTAGGAGCTGTCCCCGCCAAACACCGCCAATCCCCGTCCGAGCTCACGCACGGCCTGCACGAGAGCGGCCTGCTGCGCATCCGAAACATCGTCCAGGTCCACGTTGACCAGCGCGACCGCCTGATAAGGCTGATATTCCGCCGCCGTTTCCGGAAGGGCGGCCGGATTGGCCGTCTTCGCATCGATCCCCGCCGCCGTCAGCATTTTGGCAAGCTCCTGTCCCTCGGACGCGCTTCCCTCGGCAATCAGCACGCGCGGGGTGCCGGAAACGCGTAAGACAGCGCCGGCCCGATCATTACCGGGGCGGCTGTCGCCGTCGGCCCGGAGCCGCGCCTCATAGGTGACAACGCCCGTCTGCGCCGCGACATCCTCAAAGGCAAAGGTATTTTCTCCCCGCCGCAGACTGACCTCGCGGGTCGAAACCGCCCGTCCGTCCTGGTAAAGGGTCAGCGTCCCTTCGCCCGCGCCGCTTGCGTATACATCCACATTGACCTGGAAGCGCTGGCCCTGATACAGGGAGGCAAGCACCTCTACCTTGGTCACCTGCGCGTCCATACCGGATAGTGCCTCCGTCATCAGGACATTGACCGGCACATCGACATCCGTTGCATCCGGCGTTCGGGTCAGCCTGCCGTCACTCAGGACCGCCAGCCCGCCGCTTTGATCCGACGGGAGCAGCGCCCTCGCCAGCGCCAACGCGCCCTTCAGGTCCGTAGCGTCCCGATTCACGTCAGCCGATAATGACAGAAGAGCGGGCTCCTTTGAAAGCGCCGTTTCCACCATCGCGTTTTTGCCAAAGGCGATCACGCCTACGTTCATTCCCTCCGTCCGGCCCTCAAGCGCCTGCCGCGCCAGGGTGAGTGTGTCCGTCCCCTCCATGGAACGGGAAACGTCCACCAGCAGGAACGCCGCCTGCTGATCCGTCCGTCCGATAACGCTGACCCCGCTCAGGGCCAAGCAGATCAGCGCCGTCATCAGCACCCGGAGCAGCAAAGAAAGCCGCGCCTTTCGGCCCTTGCCGGGACGCAGCAGCCAGATTGCCAGGATCACTGTGAGCGCCGCTCCGAACGCAAGCAGCGGCACTGCGCTATTGATTTCAAACGACAAAGCGGCTCAACCCCCATTCGATCAGCAGCAACGCAAGGAAACACCATAACAGAATCTGGGAAAGCTCTCTGCTCCCACTGCCCCGACTTCCGCTTCCGGCGGCCTGCCGAGCCTGCGCCGCGTGACGCACGTCGCTCTCCTCCTCCGGCACGCTCATACAAAAGCGCGTCACGGTCTCCCCTTTCTCTTCGCTTACGCGCAGCGTGTACAATCCCGGGCGGTCCGTACCGGCGAAAGGGAACTCACCGTTTTGCAGCGCGGCGTCCGGTACGGTCACGACCTCCCCGTCCGGCAGGGTCAGGAGCGCCGCCGAAGCGTCCCTGGGCAAGACGATATTCAGCGCCTGCCCACAATACCCGTCGGGAACGCCGCGGCCGTTTTCGGGCAGCATCGCGCCCAGGATCCGGCCGATCAGCAGCGGGAATTCATATTGCAGGGGCAGGTTGGAATCATGTATGTCAAAGCCCAGCGCCACCGAATCCGTCGTTTGCGAAAGGACGCTGTACCCTCCCGCATAAAGCAGCGCCCGGCCTCCCATCAGCGGCGTCACGCTCTTGATCGAGGTATTCTGGAAGGAAAGCCCCTCCGTCAGCTCATAGCCTTCATTGGTCACGGAACAAGGCCCTTCAACGGCCGGCAGGGCCGAAATGGCCTGATCCCCCTCCGCCAGCCTGGAAAAGGATAACGTTTCGCCCGATCGTATATACAAGTCGGCCGTCAGCCGGCTCAACTCCTCCTCGGATGCTCGGAGCACCCGGATATCCTTTCGCAGCGCCAGCGCCGCGTCCAGAAATACGCTGTCCGATCCCGCGAGCGCGACCGTATAGGAGGTCGCGCTCGCCGGGACGAACCAGCGCGCATCATCCAACGAAAGCGCGTCCTTCTCGCGAAGCTCGGCATTATAATAAGCCGCCTGCGGCACGTCAAAGCTCAGGCTTCCCCCCTCGTTCGCGTTCAGGGACAGGCGCTTGACGTCCGCCAGCTCCTCGCCGTCCTCCGTATAGGCGTAAACCGCGATGGAGACATCCGCCGCCGGTCCAAAGTTCATCACGCGGACAAACGCCTTGCCGTCCTCCACGCTCAGGCCAAAGAGCGCCCGGTTTT
>JAFUHB010000105.1 GCA_017469085.1 Clostridia bacterium | reverse complement strand
TGCTGTCCACCCGGCATACGGCCTTTACCGTCTGCGGGATGCTGTACGCGGCCGGCCTGCGCGGGATCCAGATCGAATGGAAGAGCGCGGGGGAGGGCTAAAGGATGGAGGGCTTGATTCATCAGGAATACCCGGTGGAGAAGGGGGATTATACCTCCGCGGGCCAGGCGAGCGCGGATATGAAGCGCCGCCTTCGGCAGCTGGGCGTATCCGCCAACGTGATGCGCCGGGTCGCCGTCGCCTCCTACGAGGTGGAGCTCAACCTGGTCATCCATTCCCTGGGCGGCAAGCTGGTGTTCGACGTGGATTCCGAGGGCGTCAGCCTGATTTCCAAGGACCGGGGGCCCGGCATCCCGGACATCGAGCTGGCGATGAAGGAGGGCTACTCTACCGCGGACGACGAGGCCCGGAGCCTGGGCTTTGGCGCCGGCATGGGCCTGCCGAACATGAAACGAAATGCCGACGGCTTTCGGATCGAAAGCGAGGTCGGCGTGGGGACTACGATCGAAATGCGGTTCCTGTTGAGCTGAAAGGGGGAACGCGCCCTTGGAAACGGAAAGCAAACGGTATCATTCAGTCCGGCTGGACAAAAGCCAATGTCGGGGCTGTACCAACTGCCTGAAGCATTGCCCGACGGAGGCGATCCGCGTGCGCGGAGGCCGGGCGCATATCATTGACGAGCGCTGTATCGACTGCGGCGAGTGTATCCGCATCTGCGAATATCACGCCAAGGTCGCGGTCACCGATCCACTGTCGGAGCTGAAAAAATTCAAGTATACGATCGCGCTGCCGGCCCCATCCTTTTACAGCCAGTTCAAGAACTTGAAAAGCCGCGAGCCTGTGCTTCAGGCGCTCAAGGCGGTGGGCTTTACCGAGGTATTTGAAGTGGCGCGGGGCGCGGACATTGCGACGCGGGCGATCCGCGACCGGCTGGATAATCCCGCTCTGCCGAGGCCGCTGATTTCCTCCGCCTGTCCGACGGTGGTGCGGCTCATTCAGGTGCGGTTCCCGACCCTGATCCCCAATATCGTCGACGTGCGCCAGCCGATGGAGATCGCCGGGATGGTGGCCAAGGATGAGTTTTGCAAGAAACACGGCTGCGAGCCCTCCGAGGTCGGCTGCTTCTTCATTACGCCCTGCCCGGTCAAGATGACCGCCATCCATAACCCGATCGGGCATAAGGAATCGGCGTTCGCCGGGGCGATCTCCATGGTCGAGCTGTACGGCGTGATCCGCCCTTATATCGGCAAGATGCGCATCGAGGAGGAGCTGGGCGAGGCCACGGCGCTGGGCGTTGGCTGGGGCACCTCAAGCGGCGAGGCGGCGGCGGTATGTCCGGGCAACAGCCTCTGCGTGGACGGGATCCAGAACGTGTCCCGCGTGCTGGAGGAAATCGAAAACGACAAGCTGGACGACCTGGTCTATTTTGAGGGGAACGCCTGTATGGGCGGCTGCGTCGGCGGGCCGCTGACGTTTGAAAACAATTATGTGGCGAAAAACTCCTTGCGCAAGCTGGTGGACGGAATGGCCCGGCAGGACCCGGCGGAGGCCGTTTCCCGCTCGCTGATGCAGCGCTATCCGCTGTTCAACGACGAGGAGATCCCGCCCAATACCGCGATGAAGCTGGATGAGAATTTTGCCGTCGCCATCCAGAAAATGGATCGAATGAACGAGATTCTGGAGCGGCTGCCCGGCTACGACTGCGGCTCCTGCGGGTCGCCCACGTGCCGTACCTTCGCCGAGGATATCGTGCGGGGCTATTGCGGCGAGCTGGACTGCATCCACAATCTCAAGGACCGGATCCGCGTGATGGCCCAGCAGATGGTCGAGCTGGCGCAGACCAAGCGTGAATGACAGAGAAAATCGATTGGAAAGAGGTCAAGATATGACGATCAACGAGCTTCAAGCCCTTTTGCAGGCGAAAAACCAGACCCCGGATGTGGACGCGGGCCGCGAGGTGGCCTGCGGATATACCTGCGACCTGCTCAGCTGGGTCATGGCGCACGGCGAGCCGGACATGGCCTGGGTCACGGTGCAGACGCATATGAACGTGGTGGCGGTCGCCGTGCTGGCGGACATGGCCTGCGTCGTGCTCCCCGAGGGCATCGAGATGGAGCAGGAGGGCCTCGACAAGGCGACCGCGGAGGGCTTGGCCGTGCTTTCGTCTCCGCTTTCCGCCTATGAGATCTGCGGCAGGATGGCGGCGCAGGGGATCCCGCCCAGGGCGTAAAGCGTATGCCGGGTTAATATTCCGCCTAACGGCTTCATAGTAACTTGGCGGGGGAATGCTTCCCCCGCCAACGCCACCCCTTGAACGCCTTTTCCTCTCGGCCCTTCGGGCCTCCCGAGCGGAAAAGGCGCAAGGTACAAATCGCTTGCGCGATTTGGTCCTCGCACCGCGCATGTCGCTGCTGCGGATTTTAAGTCGAGGGTGTTTCCCCTCGACGCTCCCCTCTTGTTCCGTGGATGATTTTTTTCTCAATGGGTGAACAATAACTATGCCGGATTATTTTGCCGACCTGCATATCCATTCCTGCCTTTCTCCCTGTGGGGATAACGATATGACCCCGGCGGATATTTGCGGGATGGCCAAGCTCAAGGGGCTGGACGTGATCGCGGTAACCGATCACAACGCCGCCTATAACCTGCCCTATGTGCAGCGCGCGGCGGATTTTTACGGCCTGTTGCTGATCCCTGGGCTGGAAATCACCACCAAGGAGGAGGTACATCTGCTCGGCTACTTCCCAAGCGTGGAGGCCGCCGTGCAGTTTTCGGACGAGCTTAAGCCTCATATGCCCCGGCAGAAAAATAAGCCCTCCCTGTTTGGCGAGCAGCTGGTCATGGACGAGGAGGGGCAGATCCAATATGAGCTGGACACCCTTCTGATCGGCGCGAGCGATCTGAGCCTGGCGGCGGTGACCCGCTTGATCCGGGAGCGGGGCGGCGTGCCCGTGCCCGCGCACATCAACCGCGGGTCCAACGGGCTGCTGGTCAACCTGGGCTTCATGCCGGAGGACCTCCACTTTACCGCCGTTGAGGTATGGCCGCATTTGCCCTGCCCGCATACGCCGCAGGCAGGCAAGGTGGTGCTGCATTCGTCGGACGCGCATTATTTGGGCGATATTTCGGAGCCGCTTTACCAGATTCCTTTAAAAGAGCTTTCGGTAAGCGCTTTTCTGGATTATATATCTCAAAAAGCATGAAGCCATAGCGAAATCAGCATGACGCAAAATCCGGGGTCAGGGCCTTCAAAGGGTCGCGTTCGGTCCGGAAACGCCGGTTTTCCTCTTGCCCGTCCCGGTCAATCATGATATAATCACTCTGTTGACGTATGCCCGTTTATCGGCGTATGCGACGGCAGTTTGAGAGGCTGTTTGTAATTCAAAGGAGGAGGTTCTGTTTACATGCCCAATAACGAACAACTGTATGCCGAGCTCCAGCGGGTGATCGACGAGCACGGCCAGGAGCCCGGCGCGTTGATGCCTGTTCTGCAGGGCGCACAGGAGATCTTCGGTTGTGTGCCCATCGACGTGCAGAAGTATATCGCGGAGAAACTGCATACCACGCTGAGCGAGGTTTACGGCGTCGCGACGTTCTATTCCCAGTTCTCCTTGCAGCCCAAGGGCGAATACCTGATCAGCGTTTGCCTGGGCACGGCCTGCTACGTAAAGGGCAGCCAGAAGGTGCTGGACAAGCTGAGCGAGGTGCTGAACGTGCCCGTGGGCGGCACGACCCCGGACGGCCGCTTCACCCTGCAGGCGACCCGCTGCCTTGGCGCGTGCGGCCTGGCTCCCGTCATGACGATCAACGAAGAGGTCTACGGGCGCCTTACTCCGGACGATATCCCCGGCATCATCGCCAAGTACCAGACCGCCTGAGGCGACGGGGTGCGTCATGCGGGATATTTCGTTGCATCTCCTTGACATTGCGCAGAACAGCGTGACTGCCGAGGCGAAGCATGTGGACATTTCGTTTGAGTTGGAGGAGGACGGCCGGTTGACGATGACCGTGCGGGACGACGGCAAGGGCATGAGCCCAGAGCTGCTCGCGCGGATCGAAAGCCCCTTCGCCACCACCCGAACCACCCGCAAGGTGGGCCTTGGGATCCCCATGCTGAAGCAGAACGCGCTGCTGTCCGGGGGGGATGTAATGGTCCAAAGCAGGCTGGGGGAGGGCACGGTGCTGACAGCCGCCTTTATGACCTCCTCGATCGATTGCCTGCCTTTGGGCGATCTGCCCGAAACCTTCGTGTCCCTGATCGTGGGAAATCCTGAAAAACCGGAGTTTTCCCTTGTGTGCAAATCGCCGGCGGGCGAAATGGATTTTTCCACCGCCGCGGTCAGGGAAGCGCTGGGCGGTGTCCCGCTGAACGAGCCGGAAGTTGTGAATTGGATGCTCGGATCCCTCCAGGAGGAGATCCAGCCGATATTGGGAGGAATCATGTAATGAAATCGTTGGCCGAACTGGAACAAATCAGGAAAGCGACCCTGGAAAAGATCAATCTTCGCAAGGAAGATAAGCAGGACCTGACCCGCGTGGTCATCGGCATGGCTACCTGCGGCATCGCCGCCGGCGCCCGTCCCGTGATGCACGCTTTTATGGATGAGATCAACAAGCGCCAGCTGAACCACGTGACCGTGTCGCAGACCGGCTGCATCGGCATGTGCCGCCTGGAGCCCATGGTGGACGTGATCACGCCTGACGGCGCTAAAACCACGTATGTGCACGTCAAGCCCGAAATGGTGCCGCGCATCGTCGCCGAGCACGTGGTGAACGGCCGCGCCGTGGAAGAATACACCATCGGCGCCGCGGAAGACAAATAATAGGAGAGGAACAGGATATGGATATTTATCGCGCCCATGTACTCGTCTGCGGCGGCACCGGCTGTTCTTCCTCCGGCTCCGCAAAGCTGATCGATCGCTTCAACGAGAAAATCAAGGAAAATGACCTCGACAAGGAAGTCAAGGTCATCCGCACCGGCTGCTTCGGCCTTTGCGAGGCCGGCCCGGTCGTCATCGTATATCCCGACGGCACGTTCTACAGCCGCGTCAAGGAAGAGAACGTCGACGAGATCGTGACCGAGCATCTGCTCAAGGGCCGCAAGGTGCAGCATCTGGTGTACAGCGACCATGCCACCCACGAACAGAACGCCAACAAGGCCCTGGCCGACATCAACTTCTACAAGTATCAGACCCGTATCGCGCTGCGCAACTGCGGCGTCATTGACCCGGAGAACATCGACGAATATATCGCCTTTGACGGGTATCGCGCTCTGGAAAAGGCCCTAACCTCGATGACCCGCGAGCAGGTCATTGAAGAGGTCCTGGCTTCCGGCCTGCGCGGCCGCGGCGGCGGCGGCTTCCCCACCGGCCTCAAATGTAAGTTCGCTTATGGCGACGGCTCCCTGGGCCAGCAAAAGTACGTCGCCTGCAACGCCGACGAGGGCGACCCCGGCGCTTTCATGGACCGCTCCATCCTGGAGGGCGATCC
>JAFUHB010000013.1 GCA_017469085.1 Clostridia bacterium | reverse complement strand
GCCCGCGCCAGGTACAGGGCGGCGAACAGCCCGCCGGGCCCAAGGCCGACCACCACGGGCGGATGCTCGGGCCGCCTGCGCCGCTCGGGCTTAAGGGGCGGATATTCAGGCGTTCGGACCGCGGCGCCGGGCTTGATCCGAGCCAACACGAGGTCCTCGTCGCCGTTCAGCGCAACGTCAGCGGAAACGACAAAGTGGACGTCCCCCTTATCGCGGGCGTCCACGCTTTTTTTCCCGACGCGCAGGTCCCTGATTTGGCTTTCCCGGAGGCCCAGCGCGCGCGCAGCCGGTTTTTTTAAGTCCTGCGCCCGGCCGTCCAGGGCCAGGCGCAGGTTGGGGATTCGGAGCATGTCGGGTCCTTACTGCATACAGGCCAGCTTATTGCCGCGCAGGAAGGCGCGCACCGTCTGGCCGAAGCGGGTGGAATAATATTCGACGAGGGCGTAGCGATGCTTGGAGCTGGCCCAGGCCAGGAAGGTGACCTCGGTGCCCTTGGGCAGGGTCTCCAGCTTTTTCATGTTGATGACGGGGTCGTCGGTCACGTCCACGCTGTCGGTGGTCGTGGTGGTCACCCAGGCGTACTGGATGGGAGAGACGCTGGTGATCTTGGCGGGCAGGGTGTAATTCTGGATATAGCCGATCCGGTAATCCCCGCCGCCGGTCTGATAGCCGATCATCAGCCAGTCCCCGTCGGTGCCGTAAATACGGGCGGAGCCCCCGCCGCCGTATTCGGCTTTGCCGTTGTTGGCGCGGTAATACTGGGTGCCGGGGCCGGTGTAAATGGCGTAGGATTTGGAGAAGCTGCCGGTCTGGTAGGACGGCAGGTTCAGCCCGAGGTTGCCCGAGGGAACGGGCTTGGGCGTGGCAGTGGGGATCGCGGTAGGAACCGCGGTAGGCGCAGCGGTAGCGCGGGGGGTCAGGTAGAAGGTGACGGTGGCGGGGGTCGCGGCTCCCGCAGCCGAAATGGATACGGTGACGCTGTCCGGCCCGTCCAGCACATAAGCGTTTTCATAAACGCCCTGGTCGGCGTACACTACAGAGCTGCGGCCCGAGCGTAGCGTGACGGTATAAGAGGCGACGGTCTTATTGCCGTTCATATAAACCACGGGGACGCTTACGTCAAAGGAGGGAGCGTCCGTGACCGAGGGCTCGGCAGTGGCTCGGGGCGTCAGGAAGAAGGTGACCGAGGCGGGCGTTGCCACGCCGGCGGCCGACACCGTCACGCTGACGCTGTTTCCGCCGTCCAGGGTATAATTGGCGGCGTAGACGCCCTCATCGGCATAAACGGGGGTGGTGCGGCCGGTCTGGCAGGCCACGGTATAGGAGGCGACCAGCTGGCTGCCCGAATAATAGCGGACGGGCACCTGGACCGTATAGACCGGGGCGTCCGTAGGCCGGGCGGTGGCCTTGGGGATCAGGTAGAAGGTCACGGCCGCGGGCGAAGCGACGCCGGTAGCGGACACGGTCACGTTGACGCTGCTGCTGCCGTCCAGGGTGTATTGGGCGGCGTAGACGCTCTCGTCGGCATAGACGGTGGTGGTGCGCTGCGTGGCGCAGCTGACGTTATAGGAATAGATCACGCGGCTGCCGTACATATAGCGCACCGGCACGCTGACATTGTAGGCGGGCACGCTGGTGGGCGTCGGCACATACGGGGTAGCCGTCGCGGACTGCGCGCAGCGGAAGATCACGGGGGAAGGGTTGGCCCGTCCGTTGCTGACCGTGACCAGCACGGAGCTCGCGCTGGTCAGCGTATAGCCGTAGGGCAGCAGCGAGGTATCGGCGTAAACGGTGGTGCTGCCGTAGGCGTAGGCGCTGGACTGGGCGATGATCCTGCTGGAGGCGTCCAGATAATAAACGGGCACGGTGACGCCGTTCGCGGGCGTCGCCGTCGGCTGGTTCGGCCGGACGGAAAACTGTACGCTTTCCGGGTAGGCGGAGCTGCCGGAGACGGTGACCGTCTGGGAGGTCGCGCCGCTTAAGGAATAGCCGGCGGGCACCAGCGACGTATTGGCGTACACGACGGAGGTGTTGGTCAGGTAGACGCTGTCGCGGGAGACGATCGCGCCGCTCTGCGTGTCGATGTAATAGATCGGAACGCTCGCCCCGACGCTCGGCGCGCTGGTCGCGCCGGAGGCGGCGGTCAGGCGGAAGGTGACCGGGCTGGGCGAAGCCTTGCCGTTCAGCACGCTGACGCTGACGGAGCCGTTTCCGTTCAGCGTATAGCCGGCCGGAAAGAGGGAGGCGTCCGCGTATACGACGGTCGAGGCATAGCAGGTGACCGTGCTGCGGGCCAGGATGCGGTTGCTGGCGTCCAAATAGTAAACCGGCACGTTGATGCCGGCTGAAGGGGTAACGGAGGGCGCCGCCTGGTAGCGGAAGGTGACCGAGGTCGGTGTGGCGACTCCGTTATAGACGTTGACGTATACGGTGCTGCTGCTGACCAGCGTGTAATTGGATGGAACGAAGCTGGCGTCGGCGGCGATGTAGGTGTCGCCGGAGCAGCGGATGGTCGTCTGCGCGATGATGTGGCCGTCGGCGCTGTCCACGTAATAGACGACGACGTCGGCCGTCTGCGAGGGCGTTGCCGTGGCCTGGGGCGCAGCGGTGCCGCTGGCGGGCACGGCGCGCTGGGTGTCAAAAAGGGCCTGCTGGGTCTGCTTCCCGGCGATGCCGTCCACCTTCAGGCCATTCTTGCGCTGGAAGGCCTCGACGGCGGATTTGGTGTTCTGCCCGTATACGCCGTCGGCGGTCCCCTTGAGGTAGCCCAGCTCGATCAGGCGGGTTTGCAGGTTGCGCACGTTGGTGCCGCGGTCGCCCACATACAGCGTCGTGTAGGTGGCCGGCCTGGGCGTGGCGGTGGGCCGCGCGGTGGGCACAGGCGTGGGCGACGGCGTCACATAGGGCGTCGCCGTCGGGATCATATTGACCGGGATGGGCGTTACCTCGGGGCTCGCGCCCGTGGCGGTGCCCACCACCATCATAAGATACAATAGCATCGTTCTGACCAAGTCCATACGGCCACACTCCCCTCTCGGAATCTACCAATATAACGCGGGATCAGGCGGTTTTCATGCAGGTGACAGAAAATAATTTACGATTTACGAGCCGCCCATCGATCCGGCAGCGCAGGCTGTCTTTACACACAGAAAACGCATGAATGAAGAATTTGTTGCGAAACAGACTAACTTCCAGGGATTTGAAGGGGCGGAGCCCCTTCAGTTTAATCCACAGGGGTGGCTTTGCCGCCCCGAGGAGAATTTTCGCGAAGGTTAGCTTGCCACCCGAGAGCGAAAATTCATTCCTTGCGCCTTTTCCGCCCGGGAGGCCCAAAGGGCCGAGAGGAAAAGGCGTCCAAGGGGTGGTGTTGGCGGGGAAAGGATTTCCCCGCCCTGGGTTCACGCCATGCGTGAACCCAGGGATACTTACCGGTTCAGGTTCCGCACGCTGGCCCGCTCGACCAGCCGCACCGGCAGGACAAGATTCCTTTGCGGGATCGCCTCATGCTTGAGCTGCGCCATGATCATATCGGTCGCCAGGATGCCCTTTTGATCGGCGTCCTGGTGTACGGTCGTCAATCCCGGTACGGTCAGCTGGGAAAGATAGTTATCGTCAAAGCCCACGACGGACTTTTCTTCCGGCACGGCCACGCCGCGCTCGTGAAGGCCCGCCATGATCCCGGCGGCCAGGACGTCCGCCGAGGCGAAAATGCCGGTAATTTCCCGCCGCTCGCCCAGCAGATGGCCGAGCCGCTTGCCTTCCTCCACGGAAATCTCCTGCGTAAAAATCAGCCCGGGGTCAAAGGTCACGCCGAATTCCCGAAGTGCCCGTTCATACCCCTTCAGGCGCTGGTCAATGACCCCGCCGGGCCGAATGGAGGGCGAAGCGAAGGCGATCGTGCGGTGCCCGTTTTCCAGCAGATGCCGGGTCGCCAGGTAGCCGCCCCGCTCATCCTCCAGCCCCACGCAGCACGCGCTTGGATCATTCACATAACTGTCGATCAGCACGAAAGGGATACCCAGTCCTTTGGTGGCCTCAAAAAAATCGTCCTGGAACATGCCGGTCAGGATCAATCCGGACAAGCGCCAACTGCGGCTGATCTCATCCAGCGCCGCGGCGTCCTCCACAGAGCGCACCATCAGGTAATAACCTGCCTCGCGGGTGCGCTTCTCGATGCTGTCCACAAAGGAGCTCAAAAAGGGGTCGCTCATGGTGCTGCCGGTATTTTGCGGCGTCAGGTGCGTGATCACGCCGATGATCGAGGAATGATCGTTGGCGAGCGACCGGGCCGACATACTGGGCACATAATGCTCCCGCTCGATGATCTCCCAGATTTTGGCGATCCGCTCGGGAGAAACGCGGCTTTTTTTATTATGCACCACGTTGGAAACCGTGGTGATGCTGACGCCGGCTTCGGCGGCGATATCTTTTAAGGTGACCATGCAACTGCTCCAGAAATAAAATGGCTGCGGCGTTCTGCCAAGCAGATCCAGTTTACCTGTCTTTTTCGCGACGCGCAAGGGGCTTAAAACAAAACATGCAGAAAAAATGCGGAGGCAGGTAGCTGCCTCCGCAGGATGCGAATCCAAATTACTCGCCCAGTTCCTCCACGAACTGACGGAGGGGCAGGTCGGTGGGCTTGCCGGTCTCGGGCAGGGTCATGCCATCGGTGGGGTTCTCCGTGACAGGCGCAACCGCCTCAGAGAAGGAGATCTCATCCAGCCAGATCACGGCTTTGGCGAAGGCGCGGATATGGAAGGCGTTGGTCATTCCCGGGAAGCCGGAGGCCTCGAGGTCGATCACGAGATCCTGCCATTCGGTGGTGATCACGGGATGGGTGCCGTCAGCCAACACCAGGTCCGCGAAGCGAGCCGCATAGAACTTGCTGTCTTCGGGATGCCAGTCCATGATCAGCTTCTTTTCTTCGCCGCCCTCGGCGCCCTTGATGCGGATGTTCAGGTATTTGCAGTAGGAGATGCCGTCCAGGCGCCACATGTCGATGGCCTCGCCCCAGTTGCCCAGCCAATCGGCGGAAGCATAGTAGAGGTTCAGCGCGTCTTCTTCGTTGGCAACACCTTCCATGCCCTCATAGTCTTCTTCGTAATCGAAGGCCTTGGGACGATAGTCGATCTTGATGGCGCCGTCCTCGTTCTTGGCGCGCAGGTTGGCCCAGTTATCCCACCAGATGGGAGCGCCGTTGGGAGCCAGCTCGGGCTTGGCGTTGGGATCACGCTCGTCAAAGTTGTCCCACAGGAAGACCTCGCCCTCGGCGAGCGCGGGCAGCGCCACGGCAAGCAGCATCATGGCAGCCAGGACGATAGCAAGGAACCTTTTCATAAAGAGCCTCCTTAATGTAATATCTGGAAAGGTTTAACGCTCAACCTTTCTCTGGTTTGATTATAGCATCTCCCTCATGGCCTGTCAAGCGGGAAAATGAGCGAATGATATTTTTTCTGATTTTTCTGATTTTTGCGATTTTTGATACTGTATCCAATATATGAGACTTATGGAACAAAGGAGGCCGAAACAGATCGTTCGGCCTCCTGCATAGCTGCTCTTTGTGAGGATATTTTTGATTATTGCGGGTCACCCATGACGCTCTGGCCGGCGATATAGCCAAAGGTCAGGCTGTCGCCAACGCCGGTGCCATCTACGCGAGTCGTTCCCTGTACGCCGCCGGTCACTTCGCCTGCGGCATAGAGGCCGGGAATGATTGCTCCGCTCTCCGTGACTACATGCGCCTGTGGATCAATCAGAACGCCGCCCATAAAGTAATGCACGCCCACCTTGAAGCGGTAGCCATAGAAGGTATCGCCGTCCAGAATCTCAAGTCCGGCCTTGCCGAAGGCATCATCCGTCCCGTCCGCAATATCTTCATTATAAACCGCGATGGTTGCCGCCAGCGCTTCACCGTCGATCCCGAGTTTTTTGCCCAGTTCCTCCGGACTGCCAGCGCTCTTGACTATACCCAGCTCCAGCAAATGACCCAAGGTGTCATTCATGCCTTCCGCATCGAACACCATATAGGCATCGCCGTCGGTCTGAGACAAAATCGCGTCAACATTGCTGCCGTTATTGAAGGCTTCCTTCACGAAACGCCGCGCCTCTTTGTTGACCCAGATTCCCGTGGTCTGCCGTCCGCCGGGCATATAAATGCTGGTGAGCATCCCATAGCCGGGCAGCACATTTGTATGCATATTGATTTCACCCATGTCCACCAGCACACCGCCCACAGCCAACGCTATGTCCAGCCCATCACCGGTAGTAGGGGCGGTTTCAGCCGTGATCGTATCCGAGTAGTCCGGGCGATAAGCCAACACGCGATCGTGATCCTTACCGTAACCGCCTGTCGCAAGGATGACGCCTTTGTTCGCATGGAAGGTTACCTCTACACCGCCGCGCCCCGTGGCCTTCACTGCGGTGATTTTTCCGTTTTCATCCTGAATCAGTTCGGTCGCGCGGGTATCGGTGTAAAGCTGTACCGCGCTTTCTTCCAGCGCACGGGTCAGCGCATCGACGATGGTGATGGTGGTGGTTCCATCCGCTGTGGCGTTCAGACGAATAGGATTATTTTCCTGCACGGTAAATTCCACGCCCTTGCTGGTAAGCCAATCGGCCATCGCGCCGCTGTTATCAACCAAAGCATCGACCAGTTTTTCACGGACCAGATCGTTGTTCATCTGCATTTCTTTGAAAGCGACAGCATCCGTTCCTTCAATCCCTTGTTGGATCTTAGCGTTCGCGGCATTCACGCCGGACTGCGCCGCGATAAAGTTGCCGCCGATGACGCCGGACTTCTCCAGCAGGATAACAGAGGCCCCGTTCTCATTGGCTGTCAGGGCGGCGGTGAGGCCTGCGCCGCCGGCGCCGATTACGATCACGTCTGCCTCCGTCTGATAATCTTGGGCAGGCCGGCTATACTTTTCCAATTGACCGGCGTTACCGCCGGCCTGCTTGATGGTGTCTGCGAGAGCCATCTTGAATCCGGCACTGGAAATGGTTGCGCCGGAAATCACATCCAGATTGCTCGTCTGATGTACCAGCGCCTCTTCCGTAAGAATCTCCAAGGCGAGGCCGCCAATGGTCGGCGTTTCCACATGGCTCACCTGAATATCGGTAATGGCATGCTCGTTGAAGGTTACATCCAGCGACAGATTCGCGTTGCGTCCCATACCGATGGCGGTGTACGTTCCCGGCGTATAGGCTGGCTCATCAGCAAAACCAACCGCCATGCAGGATACGATCATCCATACGCTGAGGAGAATCGACATCAACTTCTTCATACATCTATTCCTTTCATGCTTGGCTAAAAATCAAATGATTACGCCAACAGCCACTCCACCATTTCATCCGCTGCTTTCAGGTCCTCCGGCTTTTCCATGATGCTGCCGGGCACATTGGCGTTGCCCGCCACATGGGTCTTGCAGGAGGTGAAGCCAGCCGTCGCAAAATTCTTCAGGTTGGCTTCGATCAGATTGGTGTACACATCCACTGGCCCGAATCCGGCAAAGAAGAAACCGCCGACCTTCTTGTCCTTCCGGGTTGCCATGGACATATCCGGCTGGGTAAAGTCCATGAAGGAATAGGTGCGATCCAGCACAGCCTTCAGTTGAGCCGGGAACTGATCCCAGTGCACAGGAGAGAGGATGAGCATCGCGTCACAGGCATCCATTGCAGGGATCAGCGCGGTGTAATCATCCTTCTGGATGCAGTTGGGGGTGTGCTGACGCTTACAGGCGTCGCAGGCCAGGCAAGCTCGGACATCCTTCTCGCCGATGTGGAACGTGGTGACCTCCGCTTTGCCTTGCAGTTCCTCGACAAGCTTGCTTTCCAGGGTGTACGAGTTGCCCTTCCGGCGCTTGCTGGCGTTGACGATCAGGATCTTTTTCATGGGGTTTACCTCCTTTTATTTTGCTTCACCGAGGATTTCTTTGCGTGTATCCTCAGCGATTTCAGCCAATGTAATATGCTTCAGCTCTTCTTCCATGGCTTTCTGTACGCTTTCCAGGCGACTGTCCATGGTCTTGTGAATATTTCTGCCCACAGGGCAGGAAGCGTTGGGATTCTCATGGAAATGGAATAACCCCGCCTCACTGACGCAGTCCATGGCATCATATACGTCATACAGGGTGATCTCGGACAGCGGACGGGCCAGCGTGATGCCGCTCTTTCCCTGACTGATCCGGATCATTCCCGCGTTTTTCAGATCGCCCATCACGTTGCGGACGACAACGGGATTCGCGCCGACACTTCCCGCCAGAAAGCTGCTTGTAACCGTCTCTTGATCATGAAAATACTCAATGCAGGCGAGAATGTGCACCGCTATGGTGAATTTGCTGGTGATCTGCATAAGCCCTTCCCTTCAAGCAACTGTGGGTAATCTTGTAAGAAGAATTATTACAAGATATAGAATACAATGCAATTCACAACTTGTCAATAATCAAATTACAAGTTTCTTTTTACGATAGAGAAAAAAGACTCCCTTTGTGATCAATTGGATCTACTACCAACCACATCACAACAAAGAGTCATCTATGAACTGGACAGTATCGCTCAGCCTATTGGGAATCAATAAACAGAGCTTGTCGAGTAAAATTACCTTTCCATCGAGAGCGTCAGCCCTTTACCTGCTTGCCTCCATGCGCCGGAAGGCCCAGGTCTCGTCCAGGCTGAGGCCCAACAGGGTCAATACCATGATCCCATAGCCCAACGGATGGGAAAAGTGGATTTTGCCATTGAACACGAATTCCAGCACCACAAATACCGCGGCCGCCAGGAAGCAATACACGACGGGCAGCCAGCGGCGGCGGACGCCGGGGGTCTTCACGCAATAAACCAGCAGTACGCCCGTCGCGCCCAGCATGCAAAGCAATTGCTCCACCTTGACAAACAGCCAGGTAAAGCTGTCCGACCGCAGGCTTTCACAGAAGATCTGCATCAGGCACAGGTAGAACAGCGAGCGCAGGAAACGCCGCCTCCTGAACCGGGTGAGGCACAGCGCAAACACCGCCAGGGTCAGCAGTCCCTCCAGCATAAACACGGCGTACAGCCATTCGCCATACTCATTGGACACCGCCAGGGGGAAAAAGCAATGCTCCGGGTGCTCCCAATACAGCATATCCCGGGTGCCTACGCCATCCAGCATGACCTCGCCGAACCGCGCCAGGGCCGCCAGCAGCAGGCCCGCCGGGGCAAAGGCGTCGAGCAGCTCCATAGGCTTGCGGCGGGTGAGCCGGGCGCTTAAGGCTACCCCCAGGCAGAAGCCGGCTACGCCGCCGTAATAGCTGAAGGTGCCCATGGTGACGTCCGTCAGGGACCTCAGCCAGCCGTTCATCACCATGAAATCGATCATGGCCAGATAATAGACCAGCTTGGCAAGAGCGCCTCCCAGAAGAGTGCCCAGAAGGCCGATCAGCAGGCATTGGGCCAGAACGCCCTTTTCCCGCCGCTGCATCCAGGCAAACAGCCCCAGGGAAATCGCCAGCGCTCCCAAATACCACCATACATATTGCAGGTTCATCGCGTTTTCTATCCCTTAATCCGGCTGATAAGCGCTGGCAAAGTAAACGATATCCACCAGCTTCCGGTTGTCCTCCGGCGCGCGGCTGGTGTTGTTGATGCGTCGGCCCAGGAATAACAGCTGGGTGGAAATGCCGCCGTCCAGGTTATATGCCTGTTGCACGTTTTCCTCCAGCGAGAAAATCAGATCGGTCATTTCCGACAGCCCCAGGCCCCGATGGGCGCAGGCCACTACCATATACTCCAGGGGGCCGATCTGGCACAGGACCATGCGCTCGTGCTGCTTTTCCGGGTCGCAATGGGTAGGCGCCGAAGAATAATCGGTATTCTTGACGCCGTCCTTGATCATAGCCGGGCCGAAGCACAGGGCGTTGACCACCTTTTTGCCGTTGATCTGGGTCTTATCCATGTCCTCGGGGTGCTCCGCGGCCAGGATGATATGGAAATCCCCATCTTCGTCGATCAGCAGCAGATCCTGGTTCGGGGCCATGGTTTCCTTATACACGATGCCCTGGCGCAGCACAAAGCGCTTGGCGTCCCCGCAGTAATAATCGCCGCCGAAGGCCACTACGGCGTTGACCCGGTTGGACATCACCTCGATATCGCCCACCCGGCCGATCTTATCGAACCCTTTCATGGAGGTAGTGCGCAGCTGGGAGGGATCGGCGATCTTCACCCGCAGCACATACAGCCGGGTTTCCTTACCGTCCGGCAGGATCGGCCTCTCGCTTTGCCGCGTCACATGGATGGACGGATCCTCGTACTCCATCAGGCCGATTTCATAGGTCCGCTGGGGCTTGGTGCCGCCGGTAAAATCCATGGGCAGCTTCAGGATCTCGGCGCAGGCCATCCCTTGAATCGCAAGTAGCATCAGGGCTGTCAACATGGCAAGGATTCGGGTATGTTTCATGAAGGAAATGCCTCCTGTTTTTGGATTATGCGCCCGGCCTCCTTCCCGCTCAGAGGCTGGAAAAGGCTCAGATATACTCGTTCGTACAATATATCATAATCAATATATGAAATCAAGAAAGGCATATGATTGGCAATGTCGTGACAGACTCTTTCAGATCCTTCACTCATGCCAATTGATACGACAGCAACCTTCCCTCCGCGTCATAGATCAGTTTCAGGGAAAAGCAGTCCTGCCGCTCGCGCAGCAGCGGCAAAAACACCCGGTCGCCTTCCCAAAGAGGGAGGTCGGTCACCTGCTCCACCGGCACCCAGCGCAGCACGCCCTCGTCGCAATCGGGCAATTCCTCCCGATCGGCGGAAGCCGTATACAGGAAGGTCAGCTCATTGCCCCAGGCCGGCAGGATAAAGGTGATCACGCCCCGCAGCCGAAGCCCGGTCAGCGTGAGTCCCGCTTCCTCCAGCGCTTCGCGGCGCACGCACTCCTCCGGGGATTCGTTCTCCTCCAGGTGCCCGCCGATGCCGATCCATTTGCTGGCGTTTTCATCCTGGTCCTTGCGGATACGATGCAGCATCAGGTAGCGTCCCGCCCGCTCCACATAGCACAGGGTCGTCAGCCGCATAGCCGCCTCACGCCCGGACCGGCCGGATCAGGATCAGCGGTGTCAGCTCCCCGCCCTGGCCGGAAGGATTGTCCTTCAGGGCATCCTGGATCTGGTCGTCCGTCAGGGGGAAGTCGGAGCACTTGCCCAGCTGGTTCTGGTCGATATCGTTGGCATCCATCAGCACCACCGGCACGCCGGTCTTTTTTTCCAGCTCGTCGCACAGCTCCACGGGGTTTTCGTTGTTGATCAGCGCCAGGTCCTTATACCGGTCGAAGGAGGACCGGTAATAGAAGCCGTCGATTCCCGCCACGCCGGGACCCACGATTTCGTAAAAAACGCCCTTCTTGCCAAACAGCTTGGTCACCGCCGAGGCGACGGAGGCAAACACCACCTTGGGCGCGCCTACCATATCGATCGCCAGCTGCAGCTTATGCGCGTCGTGCATCCCGATGCCGGCCTTGGTCTCGCTGGCATGGCGGCTCAGCACCTTCGCCCAGAAGCCCGGATGCACCTGCTCCTTGGCGCGCACGTTGCCGGTACACATGGCCATCACCTTCGCGCCGAAGGCCAGTACGTCGCCCTCCTGATACAGTGGCAGCACGTATTTCCGGACGACCTCGGCCTGGTCCTCCCCCACCTCGATAAAGTGGGTCTGGATCGCGTAGCGATCATATTCGGCCCCGTCCCGGCCCGTCAGGCGTCCCCGGTCAAAGTAGGTGACGCCGTTCAATTCCCGTCTTTGCTCTTCCTTGTTTTTGCTTTCGGTAGCCATCGCTTTCCTCCGTCGTCAATACGCCTTCGCGAAATACATGACCTTATCCGCCTTTTTGCCGCAGCAGACGCACTGGTCGCCGATGGGCGTCTGATCGAAGGGCATATTGCGGCTGGTCGCGTTGGTCAGCTCCTTGATTTTGTCCTCGCAGGCCCGGTCGCCGCACCACATGGCGCGGGCATAGCCGCCGTTTACCTGCGCGGTCAGTTCGTCCATATCAAAGACGTCCTTGGTATGCGCCAGGCGGAATTGATTGGCGATCTCATACATATTCGCCGTGATATCGGACATCAGCGCCTTCACGGTATCGGCCAGGCTGTCCAGCGCGACGGTCTGCTTCTCGAAGGTATCGCGGCGCACTACGGTCGCTACGCCGTTTTCGATATCCCGCGGGCCGATCTCCACGCGGACGGGAACGCCCTTGAGCTCCCACTCGTTGAATTTGAAGCCCGGGGACACGTTGTCCCGGTCGTCCAGCTTGACGCGCAGGCCGGCAGCCTTCAGCACGGCGAACACCTCGTCGCACTTTTCCAGGACGCCGCCCTTATGCGCGGCGATGGGCAGGATGACGGCCTGGTAGGGCGCGATGGCGGGCGGCAGCTTCAGGCCGCGCTCGTCGCCGTGGGTCATGATGATCGCGCCGATCATGCGGGTGGAAACGCCCCAACTGGTCTCATAGCAGTATTCGAGCTTGCCCTCCTTGCTCAGGTACTGCACCTCGAAGGGCACGGTAAAGTTTGTGCCGAAATTATGGGAGGTGCCGGCCTGCAGCGCCTTGCCATCCTGCATCATCGCCTCGATGGAATAGGTCGCGATCGCGCCGGCGAACTTTTCCTTTTCCGATTTCTGGCCGGCGTACACGGGGATGGCAAGCTCCTTTTCGGCGAACTCCTGGTAGACCTTGAGCATGGTCATGGTCTCCTCTTCCGCCTCCTCGGCGGTGGC
>JAFUHB010000104.1 GCA_017469085.1 Clostridia bacterium | reverse complement strand
CTGAGCGGAGCGTAGCGGAGTCGAGGGACCTACATGTCATCCTTCCTGTCATCCTGAGCGGCGTCGAAGGCCCCTGGGCTTTTTTCTGCCCTTTCCAGCGCCTTACGCATGCCCATGTACACCGCGTATTCGATCTGCCGTACCGTGGCGTCGTTCAGCTGTGCGCCCTCCGGCCATTCTTCTTTGTGATCGGCCCCCGCGATCTGCTCCCCATACGCCCGCTCGATGGTCATCCGCTCCAGCGGCGTCATGATTCGCGGCTTTTCCGGCTTTTTGTATGCCTCCAGCGGAATCCGGTAATGTGCCTCCAGCGCCACCGCCACGTTCTTAGCGATCCGCCCCCGCGCGCACATCGTCGCCAGCGCGTGTCGGGTGAAGCCCAGTTCTTCGCTCGCCTGTCCCAGGCTCAGGTCCCGCCGTTTCAGTGCTTCCCTCAGCTTCTCTCCGTCTATCGCGATCGTCGCCTTTTTCATGCTGTTACCTCCGTTCATTTCGTTTCTATCGCACACACCGGGTGGGGCAGGCATATTGGTTTTGGCACATCCCACACGCCCACTTTCCGCATTTTGGGAGTTTTTTCACTTCCTTTCTTTTTGATGTATGCCCCGCCCGGCGCTGCTTTTAGGTAATCTTCATCTGCTCATTCAGCCTCACAATGCCAATATCCCCGTTTTCCTTCCGGTACAGCCCGTTTTCCGTGTTCTCCGAGCCCTGGCCCACTTCCAGGTCGCCGCTGATCACCTTGGCCTTCGCCTTATATTTCACCCTGGGCTGCATCACCGTTTTCACGCGTCCGTCCGGCAACTCCATGTCCACCGCGCTCAGGCTGATGTCCAGCGTCGCCGTCTCCCGGCTCGCCGTGTAGCCGCTCCGCACCATCATGGCAAATGCCGCGTCGATCGCGTTGTTCACGCTCGCCCCGGGACGGAAGCCGCCGCGCCCAGTGGGCGGTGAAGGCGGGTGAAGTCCCAATGAGCAAACGGTTATCTCGCGCGGCAGCGCGATAGAACCGTATTGCGAATTGAGCAGGCCCTGCCTTCCTCCCCATCCACGTCGAATATCATCCGATCAAACAATAACCGCTCTCTGTTTTCTTCGCTCATAACTATCTCCTTCACCGATAAATCTGGTCGTTCCATGCTTCTTTTTTGTCATTCTGAGGCGTAGCTGAAGAATCTGGACCAGGCTTGCTCTGACTTCTCCTTCGTAGCCGTCCGCCGGCGCTTGCCTTGCCCATGCCCCGATGCCATCCGGCGGTTTATCCGCCGGATTGGCGTAAGCCAACCTGTAAGGCGGTTGGGGCAGGGGCCGGGCAAGCCTGTCGAGGGGAGAGCCGAGGGGGAACACCCTCGGCTGAAATCCGCAGCAGCGACATGCGCGGTGCGAGGACCAAATCGCGTCAGCGATTTGCACCTTGCGCCTTTTCCGCCCGTGAGGCCCGCTCTGCGGGCCGAGAGGAAAAGACGTCAGGGGGAGGCGTCGGAAGGGGGATGGAATCCCCCTCCGAGGAGTTTCCCGTATTGATCCCGTCCGTATTGCAGCATGTCCTTTCTCAGCGCCTCCGCTTCCGTCTCCGCTCCCTCCGGCCTTGCCGGCAGCCGCGCCCAGTGCGTGTTGTACCGGCTGCTCCTTACGGCCCGCCAGTCGCTGAACCGCATCCCGCTGTATACGTGCCACACCATCACCGCCCCGTTGTGGTCCGCGTCCTCTTTCGTCGGCAGCGTTTCCTCGGTGATCGGCATCCAGTTGGTTCGTGTGTCGCCCGGCCTCAGTTCATCCTGATCCATGTGATCCCCTCCACGGTCTCCACGTCCCGGTGCTGTCCGCTCCCTCTGTTGATGGGGTTGCTCGCGTCATAGTCCGGCAGCCTTCCAGCCCGGTCCCGCCGTGCCTGCTTGATCCGCAGCGTCAGCGTCGCCCAGCCCACGCCCAGCGCTGCTCCCGTCGCCAGCGCCGCCGCAATTGTGATCAGCATGTCCATCTTGTTACCTCCCTTTCGCTTGTCTTTGTCTTGATAAACGTGCTATGCTGTCCCCAAAAAGGGGGGTATGCTTCATGATCAGCCAATCCATTGCCGATGAAATTCAGTTCGTTCAGGATCAGCCCGGTCATTCCGTTCAGTACGGTCTGTTTCTGACCCGTGTCGCCCCAGCGTCCCAGCCCTCTCCGG
Source organism: Clostridia bacterium (assembly GCA_017469085.1). Taxonomy (GTDB): domain Bacteria; phylum Bacillota; class Clostridia; order Christensenellales; family Aristaeellaceae; genus UBA4246. The sequence continues at coordinate 524 of JAFUHB010000104.1, read as the reverse complement.
CTGAACGGTATGGTTATCTGGAGCGCTATACGCTCGGCGGCCTTCCTTATTTGCGCGTTACCGCCGCGGGCGACGCCGCTTTATCCGAGTTTCACAGCATACGCGAACAGCGCGCCCAGGAAGAAGTACGTTACGCCGACGGCCAGCAGATGGAGCAGAAACGGCACCGTGAAAACCTTCGCGTGTCGTGGCTGCAATTTTGGATCAACTTTCTTGTCACCGTGCTTACCTTTATCATCGGCATGGTCGTCGATCGTCAGACCGGCTTTATCGATTCGCTGATTCATTTCTTCTCCCGTCTTTTTTAGGGCATCACCGCACAATACGGCGGCGTATCTGGCCCATGCTGCCTCTTGTTCTTTCCCTTCCTCACGCGTTGGTCATTCGATCTCAATATCGATGTCGTAATCGTTTCCGGTTTCGAGCTTGTACAGGTTTAGTAGGGCTTGAAGCTTTTGTTTCCATTGGTCTGATACAAAGTCGATCCCGGCTTTTGCACACTCTTCATTGTTCCATATTTCTTT
>JAFUHB010000103.1 GCA_017469085.1 Clostridia bacterium | reverse complement strand
TCGGGATCGTAGCCCACATAGTCGGCAAACATATCCTGATCGGCGGAGAAGTCCTCGCCGGTGGTGCTGCTGGCGGCAAACTGCGGGGGCACGGCGGTGTAGGTGGCCAGGGAGCCGTCCATCACGTAGTTGTCCACCAGGTTGTCGCGGTCGATGGCATTGGTGATGGCCAGGCGCAGGTTGGCGTTGGCCAGCATGCCGCCCTGGGCGTTCTTCTCGGTCTGGGAGAAGGAGAGATACCACATGTAACCGGCGCCGGTCACAGTCAGCTTATCGGCCAGGGAAGCATCCTTTTCGGCCGCGGCAACCTGGTTGCCGCTGATCATGACGACATCCAGCGCGCCGGTGCGGAAGGCGGTCAGCGCGTTATCGGAGGAGCCGACCACCTGATAGCGGATCCCGGCCAGCTTCACGCTGTCGGCGTTCCAATAGGTGTCGTTCTTCTTGACAGACAGGTTCGCGGTACCGGGCGTATAGCTTTCCAGGATGAAAGCGCCGTTGGACAGGAAGGTCTCCGGGCTGGTGCCGTAGGTGCCGTCCTCGAGGCTGTTATAGAATTCCTCGTTGATCGGATAGAAGGTGGGGAAGTACATCAGGCTCGGGAAGAAGGAGACGGGCACCTCCAGCTCGACGACGAAGGTCTTGTCGTCCGGCGCGGAGACGGCCAGGGTCTCGGGCTCGGCTTCGCCGCTGATGATCGCCGCGGCGCCCTTGATGTTGCCGATCTCATCCAGCATGTAAGCGTATTCGCCGGCTTCCTTGGCAATGCGGCGCCAGGCAAACACAAAGTCGTTGGCGGTCACAGCCGTCCCATTGGACCACTGCGCATCGCGCAGATGGAAGGTGTAGGTCAGGCCGTCGTCGGACAGGTCGTAGCTTTCGGCGATGCCGGGCACGGCGGCGCCTTCAGCGTCCATCTGGGTCAGACCGTCGATGCAGTCCGCGATCACTTCAAAGGAATCGCCGTCCGTCGCCAGGTTGGTATCCAGCGACATGACGTTGGTGCCGAGCATAACGGCCACATAGCCGTCATCGGCGGCCATCGCCGTGCCGACGCAGGAGGCCAGCAGCATCATGGACAGGGCCAGAGCAAGCAGCTTTTTCAAAACAGGTCACCCTTTCGGAAAAATTTAGTATGCACCGGATATGCTCCGCTGCATACTTAATCATTATAATATCCTTCATCAAGCGCTTTGTAAAGATAAAGAACAAAAGGAAAACAAAAATAACGCGTGTTAAACCCGGCGTTTCCGGGCCCTCTTTCTTTCGCTCAGGGAACCCGCCGAAAATCGCGTCAATCCTTTTATTCATTTTTTACAGTTTATGCACTCAAAATATGCAAAAGCCGGTCTCCTTTTTCGGAAACCGGCGATAAACGCAAGACGTTTGAAAGCCTTATCTTTCTTCGCGGAAATAGGCCAGGCCCAGGCTGGCCGGGGGCTGATTTTCGCGCTTGTTGCGGATGCTGGAAAGGATCAGCACGATCACCGTCACCACATAGGGCAGCATCTTGAGCAGGGGCTTGGCGGCCATCGTCACGCGGATCCAGGATACATTGGTAATATAGCTGCTGCAGGAGAACAGGAAGCCGAACACCGTGGAGCCGATGATCGTCATGTGCGGCCGCCACAGCGCGAAGATGACCAGCGCGATGCTGAGCCAGCCGAAGGCCTCCAGGCTCAGGTAGGCCTCCTGAGAGGCCATGTAATCGATGATGTAATAAAAGCCGCCCAGGCCCGCGATGCCGCTGCCAATGCAGGTCGCCAGGTATTTGTACCGGGTCACGTTGATGCCCACCGCATCGGCCGTCGCGGGGCTTTCGCCCACGGCGCGCAGATGCAGCCCCACCTTGGTGCGGAACAGCACCCAGCTGGCCAGCACAGCAATGACGATCGCCAGGAAAAACATCACGCCCAGGCACTGAAGGCTGTCCTGCCGGTCGGCGAAGGGCCAGCGGTAATAGCTCTTGGGGGTCACCAGGTATACGGCGGCGTCCATCTTGCTCATGATCACCTTCATGAGCCCCACCCCGAAGGTCGTCAGCGCAAGGCCCGTCACGTTCTGGTTGGCGCGCAGCGTGACCGTCAGGAAGGAATAAATCAGCCCCATCAGCATGGCCACCAGCAGCGACGCCAGGATGCCCAACGCCACGATCAGCGCAGGCGGCAGCGCTGAACGCCCGATCAAGTTCAGCATCAGACAGCCGCCCGCGCCGCCCATGCACATGATGCCGGGAATGCCCAGGTTCAGATGGCCCGCCTTTTCCGTCAGAATCTCGCCGGTGGAGCCATAGATAAAGGTCGCGCCGAAGGCCAGGGAATCGATCAGGAAATTCAGCCAGATATTCATCGCGCGCCCTCCCGTGCCGCGCGGTCGCGCCGGGCGTGACCGCGGAAATGGATCTGATAATGGATAAAGAACTCGCAGCCGATGATGAAGAACAGAATGATGCCCACGATCACGTCCGGGAACGCGCCGGAAACGTTGAAATCCTGGCTGATCTGGGCAGCGCCCTGATTGAGCAGCTGGATCAGCCCGGAGGTCAGGATCATGACCAGCGGGTCAAATTTTGCCAGCCAGGACACCATGATGGCCGTAAAGCCCTGACCGCCGACCGAGTTGGTCGTCACGGTCTGGTCGAGCCCGGCGGCGATCAGGTAGCCCGTCAGGCCGCACAAGAGCCCGCTGAGCAGCATCGTGCGGATGATCACCTTCGGCACGCTGATGCCCACGTATTGGGCGGTGCGCATGCTTTCGCCCACCACGCTGATTTCATAGCCGTGCTTGGAATAATTCAGATAAATATAGAGTCCTACCGTCAGCGCCAGCACGATCAGGATGATCAGCAGGTATTCGTTGCCCACCGTAGGCAGCTTGCCGGTTTTCATCTTGGGCAGGGAGGAGGAGCCGTTGGCCACCCAAATGACCAGAAAATAAGAAACGATAAACGTCGCTACGTAATTCATCATCAGCGTGAACAGCGTTTCATTGGTAGTCCAGC
>JAFUHB010000102.1 GCA_017469085.1 Clostridia bacterium | reverse complement strand
GAGGGCGATAATGGGGAGGTTTGAAAAACATGAAGGTCATTTTGCTGACGGATGTAAAAGGAACGGGCAAGAAGGACGATATCGTCAATGTGAGCGACGGCTATGCCCGCAATTTCCTCTTTCCTCGCGGCGCGGCGGTAGAGGCGACTGCCGGGGCTTCCAAGGAAGTAGAGCGTAAGCGCGCGGCCGAGCGTCAGCGTGAGATGGAAGCGCGCGCCGCGGCCGAGGCCAAGGCCAAGGAATTAAAGGGCAAGGTCATCGTGGTGGAGGCAAAATCGGGCGGCAGCGGGCGGCTGTACGGCTCTGTGACCGCGCAGGAGATCGCGCAGGCGCTGAAGGAACAGCACGGCGTTGAGATCGACAAGCGCAAGGTCAACCTGAAGGACGCCATTCGCGAGGCCGGGGACGTTCCGGTCGAGATCTGGCTGTATCCGAACATCACAGCTAAGATGACCGTTCGCGTGAAGGCGGTCGCCAAATAAGTCATGGAAACGCCGAATACGGATTACAGCGCAGTACCGCCGCAAAGCCTGGATGCTGAGCGGTCGGTGCTCGGCGCGCTTTTGCAGGACCCAAACGTGCTTTTGTCCTCGCTCGAGACGCTGCGGGCGGATGATTTTTACGCGCCCCAGCATAAGAGCATTTTTGAGGCGATCGCCGAGGTCAACACCCGGGGCCGCGCCGTCGACCTGGTCACGGTGGACGAGGAACTGCGCCGCCGGGGCCTGCTGGATGGGATCGGCGGGGTCGAATATCTGGTCCAGCTGATGCAGGACGTGCCCTCTACGGTGAATACGGCCCATTATATCGCCATCATCCGCGAAAAGGCCACCCTTCGCCGGTTGATCGGGGCGGCGGGGGAAATCTCCCGCATGAGCTTCCAGCAGCAGGATGAAATGCAGCGCATCCTGGACCGCAGCGAGAAGCTGATTTTTGATATCACGATGCGGCAGGGCGGCGGCAACGAGCTGGAGGCGGGCCAGAAGATCCTGAGCCGCACCTATGAGCAGATCGGCGAGCTGGCCCTGCTGAAAGGCGCAGTTTCGGGCGTAACGACCGGCTTTCAGGATCTGGATAAGCTGCTGACCGGCATGCATAGCGGTGAGCTGATCCTGATCGGCGCGCGTCCCTCCATGGGCAAAACGAGTATCGCGATCAACATTGCCTCCAGCGCGGCTCGCAGCGGAAAAACCGTGGCGGTCTTTTCCCTGGAAATGCCGCGCGAGCAGATCATGATGCGCATCCTGTGCGGTGAAGCGCGCGTGAATATGCAGCAGGTGCGTTCCGGCACCCTGTCTGAGCGGGATTGGGATCGGCTGAGCATTGCCCTGCCGACCCTGGCCAACGAAAATATCTATATCGACGATACGGCGGGCATTACGCCTTCCCAGGTGCGCTCCCGCTGCCGGCGGCTGATGATGGAGAAGGGCCTTGATTTGATCGTGATCGACTATCTCCAGCTGATGGCGGCCGATGGGCGGAATGAGAACCGCCAGCTGGAGGTCAGCGAGATATCCCGAAGGCTCAAAGCGATCGCATTGGAGCTCAAGGTGCCGCTGATCGCCTGCGCCCAGCTGTCCCGCGCGAACATGCAGCGCTCGGATAAGCGGCCCATGCTGTCCGACCTGCGCGATTCCGGTTCCATCGAGCAGGACGCGGACGTGGTCATGTTCCTGCACAGGCCGGGGTATTACGACGACAAGGTGCAGGACAAGAACCTGGCCGAGCTGATCGTCGCCAAGCAAAGGAATGGCCCGCTGGATACCATTCAGCTGAGCTGGCTCGGCGAATGTACGATGTTTACGGATCTGAAATTGGCAAAATGAACGAATTTGGGTGAAAGACATTGAATCAGCCGACGATCGCGTCCCTCGTCAAGGACGATAAGTTTACCGGCTTCGTGCTGGTGCGCATGGCGGAGCAGCGTCAGTCCGCCAAGGGCGACAAATATCTGGATATGACCCTGGGGGATAATACCGGGGACCTGAACGCCAAATTGTGGGACGGCCGCATCGAGCCGCCGCAGGTGGGGAGCGTAATCAAGGTCAAAACGACCGTGCAGGAATATAACGGGCGTCTTCAGCTGCGCGTGGAGCAGATGCGAAAGCCCACAGAGCAGGACGACGTGGATATGTCCCGGCTGATGTTGTGCGCCCCGGAAAAGCCTGAGGATATGCTTCGCCAGATCTATGACGCGATTGACAGGATGAAAACGCCCGATTTGCAGAAGCTCCTCCGTGAAATGCTGAGCGCCTGCGGGGATAAACTGTCCTATTACCCTGCCGCACAGCGCCTGCACCACGCGGAGCGCAGCGGCCTTCTGCATCACACGACCTCGATGCTTCGCGCCGCGGAGGCGATCCTGGGCGTTTATCCTTTCCTGGACGCCGACCTGCTGATCGCGGGCGTGATCGCCCACGACCTGAGCAAAACGCGGGAAATGCTGAGCGACGAAGCTGGCAATGTGCGGGATTATTCCGCGGAAGGGCTGCTGCTGGGCCACCTGGTGCGCGGCGTTACCGAGGTCCGCGCCGCCGCCGAGCGGGCGGGCGTGGACGGCGAATACGTGCTGCTGCTTGAGCATATGGTGATTTCCCATCACGGGACGCCGGAATTCGGTTCTCCAAGGCCGCCGATGTTTCCGGAGGCGGAGGTCCTGCATATGATCGACGACCTGGACGCCAAGATGAACGAGATGGAAGGCATTATGAAGCGCACGCCTGCTGGCGCGTTCAGCGAAAAGATCTGGTCGTTGGACCGGCGGCTGTACCATCCCCGTTACCTGAGCGATACGCCCGCCGCCGAGGCGGACAAGGCGCCGGAGGCGACTGCGACCAAGCCGGAAGAGAGAAAAACCGCTTATCGCAGGCCGGATTCTGACGCGGCATATCAGGGCCTTTTGTAAAAATAAAGACAATTGCTTGACGAATTGTTTAGAAATTGTTACAATAAGATGAAGTTTTCGGTGGAAAAGGATTCTGCTGTGCTTTTGAAGATGGGACCGAGGAGGTCAGTCGCATGAAAAAGATATTGGCGCTGCTGATGGCGCTGACGATGGTCGCGGTGCTGCTGAGCGGATGCGCGCAGGAGCAAGTGACTTATCCCGATGCGAGCACCGCGCAGCAACAGGCGCAAACCGTCCGCCAGGCGGATGTGCTGGCGCAGGAAACGCCGGAGCCGGTCGTGCCGGAGATCATTTTCCCGGAGGACGACGGAACGGATGAGGGCGATGATTACGAGGACGTGGATGAAGGCGTGCTCGAGGCGGGGGATTGGAGCGCCTACGGCGCAAGCTCCGCCTATGCCGGCGCGACGCCTATCCCGCTGGACCCGATCGACATGCCCACCGCGACGCCTCGCCCTGAGCTTGAATTTACCTACACCACCTATACGGCGCTGCGTTATAACTTCAGCGTGCCCGAGGGATGGATCGTCACCGAGGAGGACAATACCTACACCCTGACCGATCCGGTGGAACGGGAGGGCGTGAACGGCTCCGTCAGCATTACGGTCACGCCGGTTTCGAGCGGTTATAAGCTGAGCGACGTCAAAACAGAGCTCAGTAACCAGCTCAAATCCATTCAGCGCAATTATGTGACCTGGCGCATCTGGACGGCTGACAGCCGCAAGATGCTGGATTCGGACGGCTATTTTAACACCTATCGCGGCGAGACATACGATGGAACGGTCGTGCGCGGCCTGGTGCACATCGCGCTGGTCAATAATTCGCTGGTCATGCTGCAGTTTAAGGCGCCCGGTTGGTATAATTCGAGCTACCAGCGCGTATATAACACCATGCGCAATTCTTTGAAGGGCGTATAAGACTTCGTGCAACAACACGATATGTTCGTAGGGGCGTTGTGAATACGCCCCTACCTTCGCGTTATCGCGCCGTTTATCCGAAACGATGGGCGGGACAATAAGGAGTATGGAACGTATGATCAAACGGTACGCGGGCCTTTGGCTGCTGATCCTGGCGCTGCTGGTCCCTATGAGCGCGGGCGCCGCGACCAGCACCGGCAAGTATGTGCCGCTGCCCTCGCTGCTGATTTTTACCCAGCATACCGAAACCAGGGAGCTTGGCAACAAGCTGGATGACCGGAGGACTTATCCGGACACGGCCAACGAGCGCGTCAACGAAGCCGTTGCGGCCATGGTGGACCGGCTGGCGGACGAGGCGGACGGGCATTTGCCCGCCAGGGGAAGGGATTCGACCGTCTGGGCCGATACCGGAGCCAGCGTGACCGTGACAGGCACGAAAACAGCCTCCTTCCTGGTGCTGTCCCATATCCTGCAGGATAAGGAGCAAACCTGGGTCGGCTTTGAAACGGCCGTTTACGATCTGAAAAACGGGCGCAAAAAGACGCTGAGCGATTTTTTTACCGAGGAAGCGGGGGAAATCATTCGCCGGGAGATCGTTACGCAATTGAACGCCTACTTCCCGGAAAAAGAGGCCGATCAGGCGCTTTTGCTCGAAATGGCGGAGCAGTACCGTTCCGCGCCCTTTACGCTGTCGCCGGCATATCTGATCCTGCACTATCGGGCGGACGCGCTGTATGGGGAGAAACAATCCCTGATGCATGTCCGGGTCCCCTATCAGGCGCTTAAGCCTTATATGACGGTGCTGGCGCTTTCCGAGACGGACAACGCCCGATATCTGGTCGCCGCGCCCACCTTTGACGACGGGCCCGGACGGGGCGTGACTAACGGGATCCTGCTGCTGCTACGGGAAAAATGCGCGGGGGCGACGTTTTTTAATCTGGGCCAGTTGTTAAGGCCGTCCAAGGACTATATCCTGTGGGAGCACGACGCGGGCTATTCGGTGCAAAGCCATACCTTCAGCCATACCGTGGGCATCAAGGATGCAGATCTTATGTACAAGGAACGGGACAAGTTTGCCCGATACCAGATCGAGCTGATCGGCATCCCTCCCGCCTACATGCGCGCGCCGGGCGGGGTGGACGGTCTATACTGCAAGTACGATATCGGGATGCCCGTGATCCGGTGGAATACGCTGACGTCGGACGCCTCCAAGGAGGTTGATATCAACAGCTGGCTGGGCACCTTCGGCTATACGCTGAAGGATACATCGGTGATCCTGATGCACAATATCCGCTGGTCCAGCGTGGAAATGGCGACGCAGGTGCTGACGCGCCTGCAAAGCAAGGGGTATCTGACCTGCACCGTGGACGAGCTGTTCCTGATCCGGGGGATCGAGCTGGAAAAGAACGTCGTGTATTTCGGCGATGAGGCGGATCAGGAGGAAGCCCAGCCCTGAAGCGCTGATCCGATTGGCTTTTTCGGCGTTTTTATGTTACAATGCTCAGGGCCGTATTTGGCTTGAAATTCAAAGATCGAGGTTTTTTCATGCGCGAATATAACGCGGACAGTATCAAAGTGCTGGAGGGCCTGGAGGCAGTCAGGATGCGTCCGGGCATGTACATCGGCTCCACCGGCTCGCGGGGGCTGCATCATTTGCTCTGGGAGATCGTGGACAACGCGATCGACGAGGCGATGGGCGGCTACGCTACCGAGGTGTGCGTGACGCTGCATAAGGACGGCTCCGCTTCCGTGTGGGATAACGGCCGGGGCATGCCGGTGGATAAAAACCAGGCCTCCGGGCTGTCGGGCGTGGAGCTGATTTTTACCAAGCTGCACGCCGGCGGCAAATTCGGCAACGACAATTACGCTTATTCCGGCGGTCTGCACGGCGTCGGCGCGTCGGTGGTAAACGCGCTGTCCCGCTGGCTGACGGTGGACATTTACCGCGATTACGCGCATTGGCAAATGCGCTTTGAATCGGATACCGATGACGACGGCAAGGTGGAGGCGGGGATCCCCGTCACGCCGCTGACCCGCGTCGGCGCGGCCCGCAAGCGCGGCTCGCTGATCCGCTTTATGCCGGATGATCGGATCTTTGAGACGGTTGATTTTCAGTATGAAACGGTCCGGCGGCGGCTGGAGGAGCTGGCCTACCTCAACCAGGGCCTTCGGATCACCCTGGACGACGAGCGGCAGAAGGATCAGGCGCTTGCGCATCAGGAATACCGCTACGAGGGCGGTATCGTGGACTATGTCCGGTTTCTGAACCATGAGAAAACGGCTTTGCACGATACGCCCATCCTTCTGACGGGATCGCAGAACGACGTCAAGGTGCAGCTGGCGATCCAGTATACCGACAGCTATACCGATTCGTTCTTTTCCTATGTCAACAATATTCCGACGCCCGAGGGCGGCACGCATGAGATCGGCGCCAAGACGGCGATCACGAAGGTGTTCAATGAATACGCCCGGAAAATCGGCGCGCTCAAGGACAAGGATCCGAACCTGGCGGGCGAGGATTTCCGTGAGGGTATGACCGCCGTGCTGCTGACGATGGTCAAGAACCCGCAGTTTGAGGGCCAGACCAAGGGCCGCCTGGGCAATACCGAGGTGAGGCCTGCGGTGGAGGCCGTCGTGACCAACACGCTCGAGCTGTATCTGGAGGATCTGAAAAACCAGGCGCTCGGACAGCAGATCGTTGAGAAGGCGATCAAATCCGCCAAGGTGAGGGAGGCGACGCGGCGAGCCCGCGACATCGCGCGCACCAAGAATGAGCTGGAGGCCTCTCCGCTGGTCGGCAAGCTCTCTGTGTGCACTGGGCGCACGGCGACGGAAAACGAGCTGTTCATCGTAGAGGGGGACAGCGCGGGCGGCAGCGCCAAGCAGGGCCGTGACCGGCGCTTTCAGGCCATCCTGCCGCTGCGCGGCAAGCCCCTGAACGTGGAAAAGAAGCGCCTGGACGCGGTGCTTGGTAACGATGAGTTCCGCAGCCTGATCACCGCCCTGGGCACGGGGATCGGCGAGGATTTCAGCCTGAAAAGCCTGAAATATTACAAGGTCATCATCCTTTCGGATGCCGATCAGGACGGTGCGCATATCCGCGCGATCCTGCTGACCTTCTTCTACCGGTATATGCGGGAGCTGATCACGGCGGGGCATGTATACATCGGGATGCCACCCCTGTACCTGGTCAAAAAAGGGGATCAGCAGCACTACTGCTATGATGATAAGGAACTCAAAAAGGTGACCGCGAACCTGAAGGGCTATACGCTCCAGCGCTATAAGGGCTTGGGCGAGATGAACCCGGAGCAGCTGTGGGAAACGACGATGGACCGTCAGCACCGCAAGCTCATGCAGGTGACGCTCGAAGACGCGGCGGCAGCCGAGCAGATGGTGACGCTGCTGATGGGAGACAAGGTGGATCCTCGTCGGGAATACATCATTTCCCATGCCGATTTCAATAAGGAGGATCACTTTGACGCCTCCCACGGCGTAAAGCACGCCGATCTCGCCCGGCCGATCGTGGCGGCGAATTGATGCCATGAAGCTCAATTCGCTGAGACTCAGCACCTTTCGCAGCTATGAGCGTGTGACCCTGGAGCCGCCGGAGGGCGTGACGGTGATTGTGGGCGAGAATGGGGCTGGAAAGACCAACCTGCTGGAGGCGGTGCATTTGTGCTGCCTGGGCAGGTCCCATCGCACCACCGACGACAGCGAGATGATCGCGCACCATGCGGATACCGCCGCCTCCTACCTGAGCGTCAGCCGGCGGGACGGAACGCATGAGGTGGGCGTCAGGCTGTATCGAGAGCAGAAGCGGAAAAAGCTGCTGTATGTCAACGGAAAAACCGCTTCCCGAATGGGCGACCTGATCGGGCATGCGACCTGTGTGATTTTTTCACCGGAGGACCTTTCGGTGGTGAAGGGCGGTCCCGCCGTGCGCCGAAGGTATCTGGATATGCTGCTGTCCCAATTGCAGCGCCCTTATTTTTATGCGCTGCAGGCTTATCATTCAACGCTGCGGCAGCGCAACGCGCTGCTTCGGGCCATCGCCTTTGGCGGAGACGCCGCGCAGCTGGATGTCTGGGATGAGCAGCTGGCGCAGGCCGCGGCGCCGATCGTGCGCCTGCGCTCCGTGATGATCGGAAAGCTGGATCAGCTGGCCGAGGCGCATTACGCGTATATCGGTGGGCGCGAGGAGGAACGGTTTCACGCGGCCTACCAGACGGGGATCGACGTCCATGACGCCCTTTCCTCCATGCGCGCGCTGCTGGCAGCCAGCCGGGAGGAGGATATGCGGCGGCAGACGACCACCGCCGGGCCTCATCGGGACGATCTGCTGCTGCGTCTGTCCGATCGGTCGCTGGAGGCCTACGGCTCGCAGGGACAGGCCAGGACGGCGGCGCTTGCCCTGAAGCTCGCCTCGTTCGATGTTTTGAGCGAAAGCCAGGGAGAGCCGCCCCTTCTGCTGCTGGATGACGTGCTGAGCGAGCTGGATCCCCAGCGGAGGAACCGCCTGATCGAACGGGTGCAGACGGCGCAGGCGCTGCTGACCTGCACCGATCCGAGCGACTTTACCGGCGCCGAGCCGGCCAAGGTGCTGCATGTCCGGGCCGGCGGCGTGATTGAATCATGAAAGGAGACGGGGGACATGGCTGACAGGATCGAGCTGGTGATCAAGATCGGCTCCATGGCGCTGATCCGCCGGGAGGATAACGATATCGATTATAACCTGTTCTCCCGCCTGGGCGGCGAGCTCCGTCCGGGGATGCTGCTGGTGTCCTCCGGAGCGACCGAGATCGGCCGTTTGGACTATTGGAAGCGCACCGGAACGTTTTTGACCGGCGATCCGGAGGAAAACAAAACCGATTATTCGGCCCAGGGCCAGGCGATCCTGATGGAAACCTACCGGCGCTTCATTAAGCCCGAATACTCGGTGCGCCAGGTGCTTGTGGAGCACAATCATTTTAACGACCCGCAAAAGCGGCGGCATCTGTACCAGCTGCTGACGCATTGCGCGGGCCAAAACGCGATCCCGATCATCAACTATAACGATGCCGTCAGCGATGAAGAAAACCGCAAGCTCGAGCTGCAGGCTATGCAGCGGGAAAGTCCCGCCCGCCAAGTGGTGGAGTGCGTGGACAATGATGAAACGGCGGCCGTGGTAGCGGAATTGACCGGCGTCAGCCGCCTGGTGCTTTTGACCAGCGCGGACGGCATTTATCAGGACCCTTCCGATCCCCAAACGCTGGTTCGCGACGTATGCTATCCGGACGCGGAGAGCCTGACTGCGGCGGTGCGAGCGCTCCAGGATCATTGCGTGGGCGCTTCCAGGGCGGGCGCTAACGGCGCGGGAGCAAAGCTGGAGTACGCGCTGCGTTCCGCCCTCCTCGGCACTGAGGTGATCATTGCCAGCGCGAAAAAATACAGGCTCCACGATATCCTGAACGGGGATGCACCCTGCACCCGGATCGGGATCACAAAATAGCGTAGATATTCTTTGACAACCGGGCCGCGCATGGAACGCGGCCTTTTCTGTGGAGATTTATGATTGATTTCTCTCGATTTAATATCAAAAGTGGAATTTTATCACTGAATCATCTTGTAAAATTTTATAAAAGTGGGTGAAATGGAAAATGGAAATCCAATATGGGATCATAACGGCGTTCGGTATTGTGTTTGTAATAATCCGAACGTTATTTTTGAAAAGCTATTGAAATATACGGGAAAATCGGTTATAATGGCGTGAAACTTTCCGGGAGGGTATGAACGTGGAAAAGGTGAAGCGCGCGGAACGGCTGGCAGTGATGGGAAGGGTGCTGACGGCGAACCCGAACAAAATATTTACGCTTTCTTATTTTTGTGAGCTGTTCGGCGCGGCGAAGTCGACCATCAGCGAAGATACGGCGATCCTGGCGCGCACATGGCGCACCTTCCGCCTGGGCACGGTCGAGACCGTAACAGGCGCGGCCGGCGGCGTTCGTTATCGCCCGATCGGCAACGTGGAGTCCGCCCGGCCCTTCGTGGAGGAGCTCTGCAAGCGCCTGTCCGATCCGGGCCGTGTGTTGCCGGGCGGTTACCTTTACCTGTCCGATATCCTGGCGGAGCCGGAGACGGTCCGCAGGCTCGGCGAGATCATTGCGGCGCAGTATTACGAGACGAATGCCGATTTTGTGCTGACCATGGAAACCAAGGGGATCCCCGTGGCGCTGGAGGCTGCCTCCGCGCTGCATCTTCCCCTTGTCATCGCCCGGCGCAGCATCAAGGTGTATGAGGGCGGAGCGGTCAATATCAGTTATGTTTCGGGCAGCGGGCGGATCGAGATGATGTCCCTCTCCCGGCGCGCGGTCAAGGAAGGCCAGTCCTGCCTGATCGTGGATGATTTCACCCGCGGCGGCGGCACGGTGCGCGGTATGCGGTCGCTGATGAACGAATTCGGCATCGAGATCCGGGGCACCTGCTTCGTGCTCGCGATGCGGGGCGGAGCCAAGCCGGCCGCGGATGAAAAGGCGGTCATGATCCTGGATCCTATCCAGGACGGACGGCCCGTTGTGATCCGTCCCGGCGCCTGGATCAAATGAGCGATCGGCCCTTGAAGAAACGGGATAAATGTTATATAATACCAAACGCGCCGCAGGGATCGCCTTGCGGCGGCTTTTGAATATAATACTGTTCTCCTTTTAGAACTCAAACAGTATAAGAAAGTGATATGAGAGCAGCATGCGAGCAATCGTCGGCCTGGGCAATCCGGGTGAAAAATACGCGCATACGCGCCATAACGCGGGATTTGATACGCTGGATATCCTGAGCGCGAAGCTCGAGCTCCCGATCCGGAAGCTTAAGTGCCGGGCCGTCGTTGGGGAGGGCGAATACTCGGGAGAGCGGCTGGTGCTGATCAAGCCGCAGACCTTTATGAACGAAAGCGGCTTTTCCGTCGCGGACGCGCTTCAATGGTATAAGCTGCGTCCCCAGGAGATGCTGCTGATCGTGGACGATATTGACCTGCCCTTCGGCCAGGTCCGCTTGCGAGGCAAGGGCGGCCCGGGTACGCACAATGGGCTCAGAAGCATCGTCCAATGTACGGCGACCGGGGATTTTCCCCGCGTGCGCATCGGGATGGGGGCTCCGCCCCCCGAATGGGACCTGGCCGATTGGGTGCTGGGGCATTTTCTGACCCCGGAGGACCGCAGGCTCGCATACGACGCATATCTGACCGCCGCCGACGCGGCCCTATGCTGGGCAAAGGACGGCATTGATACCGCCATGAACCAATTCAATCGGAAACATGCTGGATAAGATCCTGACAGAACTGGTTGCGGGAGAAGCCTATCAGGCCCTCCTGGACGCTATACGAGAAGGTCGCACGACGGCGCTGTTTGACCTTTGCGAGGGACAGCGTCCCTTTGTCGCGTCCTGGATTGCGGAAAAAACAGGGCGCACGGTGCTCCTGATCGCGCCTTCGGACGCCGCCGCGACAAGGATGCGGGACGATTGCTCGCAGCTGCTGCATGCTCCTGCTGCCCTGCTGCCGGCGGAGGCCCCCGATTTCACGCGTGGCGCTGCTTCCCGGGAGCTTCGTAACCGTCGGTTGGAAACGCTGGTACGGGCCCGCCGGGGCGAAACGCCCGTGGTCGTGGCTACGGTGGAGGCGCTGCAGGCGGTTTTCCCGGACGCCGGGGAGTTTTCCAGGCACACGCTGCGCCTGATGACAGGGGACCGCCAGGACCCCGAGCAGTTGATCCGGCGCATGGTTGCGGCCGGCTATGAGCGCGTGGATATGGTCGAGGGTCAGGGGCAATGCTCCCGGCGCGGCGAGATCGTGGATGTATTTCCGCCCGATCGGGACAGCGCGGTGCGTATCGAATTTTTTGACGATGAAATCGACTCGATCCGCTCCTTCGATTGTCTCTCTCAGCGCAGTATGGACAGGGTCAGCCGGGTGGAGATCGCCCCGGCGGAATTATACCTGGTGCCTGAAAGCGCACGGAAATCGGCGGCCGATACGATCCGACGGCTGGTGATGGCGCAGATCAAGCGGCTGCCGCAGGACCTGCTTTTGTACGGCGGCGAAGCGCAGGTGGAGGAGGGAACGCGTCCCTCTGTGCCGCGCGGCGGCATCGGCCGTCTGCTGGACGACGCGGATAACCTGGAGGATACCGGCTTTTTGCCCGGGGCCAGGCTGTGGGCCGGGATTGCTTACAAAGAGAGCGGAAGCTGGCAGGACTGGCTGAACAACCCCATTGTGCTGATCGACTCGCCCGAGAGCCTGCGCGCCCGCGCCGAGGACCGTCGGGCGGGCTTTGAGGAGGATTTCAAATATTCCCTGGAGCGTCAGGAGGCGGTGCCTGAGCAGGCGACGCTGGTCAAGCCTTTTTCAGAGCTGCTGGAGGGTATGGCCGGTCTGCCGATCGTGATGATGCAGGATTTTTTGCGCGATATGAGCGGCATCCGTCCCGACCTGACCCTGAAGCCGACCGGCAAGGCGCCGAACGGCTATATGACGCGCCTGCCCGAGCTTGTGCAGGACATACGTCGCTATCGGGACAGCGGCTATCGCGTGATCCTGCTGAGCGGCGGTCAGGCGCGCGGGGAAAGGCTGCGTTCCTCGCTGGAGGAGCTGGAGCTGCGCGTGCCGATCCTGGAGGAGGGCGTGCAGGGGCGTATTGGCGAGCCGGTGATCCTCACCGACAGCCTGACGCACGGCATGATCCTGCCCGAGGAGAGGCTTTGCCTGATTTCGGACAGCGATATATTCGGCTCCGGGTATCGAAGAGCGCGTAAGGCCCGCGTGACGGGCGAAAAATTAGAGGCGTTTACTGATCTCAAGGAAGGAGATTACGTGGTGCACGAGCACCACGGCATCGGCATCTTCCAGGGTATCGCCCGCATGATGACCGAGGGGACGTACCGCGACTACCTGAAGATCCAGTATCAGGGCAAGGATCAGCTGTTCGTGCCGATCGATCAGTTTGCCCGGGTGCAGAAATATATCGGTTCCCAGGAGGAACTCCCGCCGCTCAATTCACTGGGCGGGGGGGAATGGGCCCGGGAAAAGAAGAAGGTCAAGGCGGGCCTCAAGAAGCTGGCCTTCGATCTGGTGCGTCTGTATGCGGATCGAAAGGCAATGGCGGGCCATGCTTACGCCCCCGATACGCCTTGGCAGCGACAGTTTGAGGACGCCTTTCCTTACGAACTGACCCCCGATCAGCAGCGCGCGGTGCGCGATATCACGCAGGATATGGAAGCGCCGACCAATATGGACCGCCTGCTGTGCGGCGATGTCGGCTATGGAAAGACCGAGGTCGCGCTTCGGGCTGCCTTCAAGGCCGTCATGGACGGCAAGCAGGTGGCCCTGCTTGCGCCGACCACGATCCTGGTGCAGCAGCATTTCCTGACGGTGACCAAGCGGATGGCCGATTTTCCGATCGAGGTGGATATGCTGTCCCGCTTCCGTACAGCCAAGGAACAAAAGGAGACTCTGAAAAAGCTGGCCGAAGGGAAAATCGACATCATTGTCGGCACGCATCGCCTGCTGGGTAAGGACGTCCGATATAAGGATTTGGGTTTGCTGATCGTCGATGAGGAGCAGCGCTTCGGCGTCGGCCATAAGGAAAGCATCAAGCGCATGAAAACCTCGGTGGACGTGCTGACGCTGTCCGCCACGCCCATTCCAAGGACCCTGCACATGAGCATGGTCGGCGTGCGCGATATGAGCCTATTGGAGACGCCGCCGGAGGAACGCCTTCCGGTGCAGACGTATGTGATCGACTATCATGACGTCATCATCCGGGACGCGATCCGCAGGGAGCTTGGAAAGGGCGGCCAGGTCTATTTCCTGTATAACCGCGTGCAGAGCATCGAGGAATTCCGGGCGCGTCTTCAGGCCCTTTTGCCGGAGGCGCGCATCGTGGCGGCGCACGGCCAGATGAAGGAAAACGCGCTCGAGGACATCATGCTGGACTTCCATGAGGGGCGGTACGACGTCCTGCTGTCCACCACGATCATTGAAAACGGGCTGGACGTGCCCAACGCAAATACGCTGATCGTCTACGATGCCGATCGCTTCGGCCTTTCCCAGCTGTATCAGCTGCGGGGCAGGGTCGGCCGGTCCAACCGGACCGCTTACGCCTATTTTACCGTCCGTCCGGACAAAATGATCTCGGAGGACGCGCAGAAGCGCCTGACCGCTATCCGCGAGTTTACGGAGTTCGGCTCGGGCTTCCGCATCGCCATGCGGGATTTGGAGATTCGCGGGGCGGGCAATATCTTTGGGCCGGAGCAATCTGGCAATGTCTCGACGGTCGGCTATGATATGTATGTGAAGCTCATCGGCGAGGCAGTGCGCGAGGCGCAGTCCGAGCTGACCGGCGCGGCCCCGGAGCCCGAGCGGGCCGATACGCGGGTGGAGCTCAAGGTGGACGCCTTCCTGCCCAAGGAATATGTGGCCGGTGATGTGCAGCGTATGGAAATCTATAAACGCATCGCCCTTATCCGCAACCGGGAGGATCGGGAGGATGTGATCGAGGAGCTGATCGACCGCTTCGGAGAGCCGCCGGAACCGGTCATGTGCCTGATCGATATCGCGCATTTGCGCGCGCTGTCGGCCGGCCTGGGCGTCGTGCGGGTCACTTTCCTGGCCAATACGCTCATCATGCGCCTGGAGCCGACGCTGTCTCCTGACCCGGAGAAGCTTTTCTATGCGCTGGGCCGGGCAGATGAGCGACTGATGCTGTCCGCCTCCAAGGAACCTGCCATCCTGCTGAGAGACAAGCGGCTTACGGTGGACCGGATGCTCAAGGAAGCGGTGCCGGTCATGGAAAAGGTCGTGAAGGAGCTTGGAAATGTCTGAAGAAATGATTCGCGTGGAAAATGTAACCTACGCTTATGATGAAGGCGGAGGAAACGCCGTGGACGGCGTGAGCCTCACGATCCGTCGGGGGGATTTTGTCGCGGTGCTGGGCCAAAACGGTTCCGGCAAATCGACGCCGGCCAAGCTTATGAACGGCTTATATCAGCCGACCTCGGGCAGCGTGACCGTGTGCGGCATGGATACGGCGGACGACAGCCTGACCTGGGAGATCCGCCGGCGGGCTGGCATGGTGTTTCAGAACCCGGATAATCAGCTGGTGGCGACCGTGGTGACGGACGACGTCGCGTTCGGCCTGGAAAATATCGGGATGGATCCCGCCCTGATGCCGGCCCGCATCGACGGCGCTCTTAAGGACGTTGGGATGCAGGAGTTCGCTTCCCGCGCGCCCCATCTTTTGTCCGGCGGGCAGAAGCAGCGCGTCGCCATCGCCGGCATCCTGGCCATGAAGCCGGATATCATCATTTTTGATGAAGCGACCGCCATGCTGGACCCTGCCGGACGCAGGGAAGTGTTCAGCACGGTGGAGCGGCTCAATGAAGAGGGGATCACCGTGGTCTGGATCACGCATTTCATGGAGGAGGCGGCCAAATGCCGCTATATCCATGTGATGCACGGAGGAAAGCTGGTGCTTTCCGGCACGCCGAAGGAGATTTTTGCCGATGCCGGGCGGATCAGGAGGCTGCGGCTGGACGTGCCCCCGATGGCGGCGCTGGCGCAGGAACTGAAACAAAACGGCGTAGCCCTGCCGGACGGGATCCTGACGGTGGAGGAAATGGTGGAAGGGGTGAAACGGCTTGCGCCTCGAGTTTGATCATGTGACCCATACTTATCAGGCGGGAAGCCCCTTTCAGGCAACCGCGATCCAGGATGTGAGCCTGACGATCGAGGGCGGCGAATTTGTCGCGCTGATCGGCCACACCGGAAGCGGCAAATCAACGCTGGCCCAGCATATGAACGCCCTTCTGACCCCGACCCAGGGCAGGGTCTTGCTGGACGGCCGGGATATCAATGAAAAAGGCGTTTCCAAAAAAGAGACGAGGCAGAAGATCGGGCTGGTATTCCAATACGCGGAAACGCAGCTGTTTGAGGAAACGGTGGCGAAGGACGTGGCCTTCGGTCCCCGCAATCTGGGCCTTTCTCAGGAGGAAATCGATTCCCGTGTGCGTGAAGCGCTGGAGCGGGTGGGCCTTCCCTTTGGCGAGATCGCCGAAAAATCTCCCTTCGAGCTGTCCGGCGGGCAGATGCGCCGCGTAGCGATCGCCGGCGTGATCGCGATGCGGCCCGAGATGCTGGTGCTGGACGAGCCGGCTGCCGGCCTGGACCCGATGGGCCGGGAGGAACTGCTTAAGCTGATCCGCGGGTTCCACGAGAGCGGAACGACCGTGGTGATGATCTCTCACAGCATGGATGACGTGGCGAACTCGGCGACGCGGATCGTGGTTATGGAAAAGGGGAGGCTGGCGATCGACGGAACGCCCGACAAGGTGTTCGCGCAGACTGAAAGGCTACTCGGCATGGATCTGGACGTGCCTGAGGTCTGTAAGCTTTCCCTGGCGCTTCGACAGGTGGGTTATGATTTTCCCATGTGTTATCGCACGGGCGACGCTTACGAGGCGCTGGCCGCGCTGCTGAAGGGGGGAAGGGATCGTGCTTGAAAATATCACCCTCGGTCAGTATTATCCGGTAGACAGCGCTGTGCACCGTCTTGACCCGCGGATGAAGATCATCCTGCTCGTTTTGTTTATCGTAGCCGTATTCATGGTGCCCGATCTGACGGGGTTTGTGCCGGTGATCTTGTATCTCGTGCTGGCCTGCCGTTTATCCCGCATCCCGCTGCGCGTGCTGGTCAAGGGATTAAAGCCCCTGCGGATGATCCTGATCTTTACCTTTATCCTGAACGTTTTCTTTACCGGCGGCGAAACCCCCTTGCTTTCTCTTGGATTCGCCACGCTGACCAGGGAGGGCCTGCTGAACGCGGTCCG